>JAKPQQ010000078.1 GCA_029557215.1 Fibrobacterota bacterium
GCTGGCCAATGAAGGCGAAAGAGGCGTAGTGAAGCCAACTACGGCGACTGAGCCTGAAACCGGCCAGCAGCTTTGCAGCCGGCCGGAGGGCAAATCGCTATTTACGGACAAGCTCTCAGAGCACCACGGCCAGGCCGATCCGGAAGCCGATCTTCCAGGACGTCGCATCGTAGGAGCGCCCGGGAACCCGCGACACCTCGGCACGTTCGAACAGATGCTCGGCGGGAAGCGACACCACCAGGTCCCACGCCTTGGTCAGCGAGTCGGAGCGGGGCCACATGTTCTGCAGTCCCAGGGACAGCCGAGGCTCCACCTCCCAGGCGAGATCCAGGTTCTCCGCTCTTTCGAGCCCCGTCCACCAGGACCAGCGGAAACCCGTCGTCACGGATGCCGCCACGCCCTTGCGACACCATCCCGCGGCCGCGAGAAGGCCGGACCCGACATAGGATTCCGTCTGGAACACGGGGTCGGCGCCCGCCAAGGTGTCCTGGTAGAAGTCCCGCTTCCCGAAGCAGGCAGGTAGATCGAGCTGAAGCGCCCCGCCGCGCCCGACAGGCCAGATCATCGAGGAATGGATCTCGTAGCGCGAGAAGAAGACGCTCGCATCATCGGCGTCGCGAGTCATGGTGAGGTGGAAACCGGCACCGGCGATGAGCCATTCCTTGTAGTGGTACCACCCGATCCCGTCCATGCCGTTCAGGGGCGATGCACCGTCCGTGATCGTGGCTCCACCCGAGGCCGTGGCCCCGATTCCGGATCCAGTCCAGACCATCCCGCGGGCCAGGGGAACCCCGCCGTACGGAACATCGCCCGCGGCGCGGGCATGCGCCGCCCACGACACCAGGGCCAGGCAAAGACATCGACACGAGACGACCACGTGCTTCAAAGTAGATGATCGAGCCGACAGGGGCCCGCTGGGCACGATGTCGATGCACTTTTCTGTCCACATGAGAGCTCGCACGGAATCCTGGATCTACGCCCTCGCATCGCTCGTCTGGATGGGGGTCCTCGCCTATCTCTCGAGCCAACCCGGCACGAAGGTCCACGTCGAGCCACCCCTGGACAAGGTCATCCACCTGTGCGCCTTCGGAATCCTGGGCTTCCTGGTGGCCTGCGCCGCCGGCCCCAGGCTACGCTGGCATGCGGCATGGATCGCCACACTCGTGGCCGCGCTCTACGGACTCGGAGACGAGGTCCACCAATCGCTGACCCCTGGCCGATCCGCCAGCGCCTGGGACTGGACATTCGATGTCGCCGGGGGCGCCGCCGGAGGGGCGGCCTGGCTTGTCGCCTGGTCGCAGGGGCTCCGATGGGGGCGCGGTTCCGCGGAACGACCCGGGAACTGAACGCAGCGTCGGCACGCTCACCGTGGAGTCATGCGCGAGTCGTTCGCCGTTGGGCGAAGGGATGGTCTATTTTTCAGCATTCGACCAGCAATGCTTTCGATCCGTGGATCCAACCTGCGTAGTCCACGGGACCCGAGAGCGAACCATCCAAAGGAGTTCTCCATGCTTCCAGTTCGTACCGCGGCTCTCGCGATCGGGTGTGCCTTCGGGGCAGGCCACTCCGCCGACTGGCTCCTGAGCCAGTATCTGACTCCCGCGGCGGACTCCGCCGCGGTCAACAAGATCTACGGCATCCAGTCGTACGGGAATCCCGCCTCCGTGACATCTGTGAGCGTCCCCGACGATACCGCCCATTTCCTGCGCCTCACCGCCCAGTTCGCGTCCACTGGCACCGAGGGCTACTCGGCCAACCTTGGAATTCTGCACCCCTTGAACAAGTCGTGGTCGGCGGTGAACATCTCGGCCACCGACAGCATCCAGTTCGAGTACCGCTACAACAAAAAGCCCGGTGGCGGCATCGAAATCCTTCTCGCGTCCAAGATGTATCCGCAGTTCTGCAGCGACTCCGGATTCATGTACCTGTTCGCGCCCAAGATCACCCAGATCGCTCCGGCGAACACCTGGCGGACCCTCAAGATCGCCATCTCCGATTTCGCTCCCCCCAAGTGGTGGCTGGATCGCCTCGGCGGACAGCACCCGGCGGGCTATCCCTCGCTTCTCGATGTTCTGCGCAACCTGGAAGCGATCCAGTTCGCGCCCAAGACCACCTACTCCCAACCTGGAACCCAGTTGGGCGTACCTTGCACCTACTGTGTAGGTCCCAACCTCACGGACATCCAGTTCGACATCCGCAACGTGAAGCTGATCGGCTACGAGGATGTTCTCCCCAATCCCGATCGCATCGGATGCCTCGAGAAGCCCGTCGCCACGGTGGACTCCGCAATCGACGACAATCGGAACGAACTGGGCGGCTACTGGTTCGCCTACAGCGACACGAGCACCGCCGCCGCCAAGGCCGGCGACAGCGCGCGCGGCTCTTCCTCCGCCGCGATGATCCTGAGCCCCGGGCAGGCCGCATTGCTCGCCGGACTCCACAAGAAGACGGGCGATGCGACATTCGACTGGCG
>JAKPQQ010000084.1 GCA_029557215.1 Fibrobacterota bacterium
CCATGAGCGGCTCGTCGTTCACCTTGAACCTCGCGGCTGGCAGCTACGCCACGCGATGGATCAATACCAAGACCGGGGCGGTCACGACCGCCGCCACCACCAAAGTGGCCAGCGCGAAGAAGATCGCATTCGCTCCGCCCAACAAGACGACGCACTGGGTTCTGGTGCTGCGCGAAGCGAAGTCCGTGGGCGCCGAACGTTCGATCACCACGAAAGAGCCTTCGTGGCGGCTCCAGGCCGGAGGAACTTGGCTCCGCTCCGATGTCGCGGGGACGCTCCTCGTGCACGATCTCGAAGGTCGTCTCGTCGCCAAGCAGACAATTTCCGCAGACTCATGGCAAGCGTTTCCCACCATCGGCGGACGCATCGCGATCGCGAGCTTCGCCGGGATCGATGGCAGCCGCCACGTCAGAATGCTCCAGCCTCTCGCTCGCTGAGCCGCGGGGCATCCACGCCTCGAATCGGAAGCCCGCGATCCGATCAGCACCGGCGGAGTTCCGATACCTGGGGAATTCCTCGCCGCCCCCCATTCCCTTCGCGAGCGATCGCGGGGGGAATGGGGAATCTCTTTCACCCGCAGGGCGCGTCAACACAACGAAACGGAACAGAGCATGAAAAGACGATCCCTTGGACTCGCCACACTCGCGATTCTCGGCATTCCTCTCACGGTGTACTCCGCCAAGGCCATCAAGCTGTTCTGCATCGGCGACAGCATCGTCGCCAGCGGATTCCCCGATGAGAACCTGATCATCCTGCTGGGACCGAGTTTCGACGTCTTCGCCGCGGGTTCGTCCCATTGCACCGCTCTTCGCAACACCAACGTGAACATCTGGACCAAGGGGCGCTGGACGGAGGAGTGGAAATTCCAGCCCGATGCCGTCACCGTGATGCTGGGGACCAACGACACGAAAGACGCCAACTGGATTCCCTACGGCAAGAACTTCGAGAAGGACTATGGCGACGTCCTGGACACCGCCGGCTCCGTCCAGTCCAAGCCAGTGGTGATTCCCGTCCTCTCGCCGCCGATCTTTTCCACCGGAATCATCCGCAACGACGTGATGGTG
>JAKPQQ010000086.1 GCA_029557215.1 Fibrobacterota bacterium
GGCAAGCTCCAGACCCGCACCTGGGAAGACAAGAACGGCGGCGGCAAGCGCTACGCCACCGAAGTGTTGTGCGACCGCTTCATGATGCTCGACGGACGCCCCGGCGCTGGCGGCGGCGAAGGCGGCTACGAAGGCGGCGGATCCAGCTACGGCGGAGGCAGCTCGTACTCCAACCCCGGTTCGCGCGGCGGCAGCGCACGACCTGCGGCAGGCGGTGGCGACGAGTATCCCGACTACGCACCGTCGGCACCGTCCGCGGGCGGCGATGATGATTTGCCCTTCTGATCGAATCGGAAGACTACTGAACTGACGATAAGCCACTTCCTGTCAGGGGTGGCTTTTTTGTTTGTGGAAGACCGGAAGGGAAGGCCGAAGGGGGGACGTTTGGCACCCATCCGGGTGCCCCGCTTAGCTTCGTGAACGCGGTGCGGTCCCCCTCGCTGCGGCTCCGGCGGTGCGTTGGGTTCTGTCCGTGATAAGGGCGATTCACGAATCGCCCCTACGGTGACCATTACCGCCGGGATCCCTTCGACAGGGCATCTGCCTCCGCTACCCCTCCGTGGATCCGATGTCTATTCGTACCACTTCGCTTGAAACGGATCATCGCTCCCAGGTCAGCGGCGCGAACCGACAGTTTGCGGTATCCAAATCGTCTCTTGGATTCGCGAAGAAGACCTGCAGGGAGTCCGACGTTCCGTAACCCGGGTCGTTTCCGCAGACGGCGCTCTGGCCGGGACCGATCGCGAAGCGCGATCCGACCTTCAAGGCGCAGATCGCGAGGGAGTCGAGGGAATTCCAGGCGCGACAGATTTCGTAATCCTTGCGGTACGAAAGACTGTCGCTGGATGGCGGCGCGAAGCTCCACCACCTTCCGAATCTCCAGCCTTTCCCGCCATAGACGCGATACACCGTGGCGGTCTTCCCCGCCTTGAGCTGGTAGGCAAGGGCACATCGGACTCCACCGCTGTCGGGAAGGCGGGTCGCGAATTGCTCCAGTGCCGAATCCGCCACCCTTTCGAAGGTCGATGCCTCGATTCGCGACGGGGCGAAGCACTGGCCCGAGGCATCCGCACCGGTAGTGGACGAAAACAGCGAGGCGCAGCCCGAGATGAGTGCCGCAGGCACGAGAAACAATGCGAGGACTTTCATGGATTCCTTTCCCGGAACAGAGGTCGCTGCCAACGCCGCTGAAGGACGTTCCTGCGGAATATGTCTTCCGCGTCACCCAAGCGGAAATCTTTCCCGGTAATCGCCAAGTTCAACATCTGGCAGAACACGGGGAACTTCACGATGTTCCACCTGGTCTACAAGTTCGACGGCAAGTCCTACGCGATCGACCAGGCTCCTCCCGTGAAATGAACGATCCGCGCCGGGATCCTCGACTTTGGATCCGGTTCAGCCGCTCCCCGATCCGCATTCGCTAGTTTTCCAACCGCGGCCGCGTGAACCACGGTCGTCGGTTTTCGTCCTTTCCATCTAAACCCAAAGGCATCAAATGCGTTTCCCGATCCTCTCCGCGTTGCTTTGCATCCCGGTGCTCTGCGCCGCCAAAGTCCCGTCCATCCCTTCCTTGGCCGGCAAGAAGGTCGCCGTGCTCGGATTCGGCCTCGAGAAGTCCATCGTCCGCGAAGGCGACGCGGCCGACCAGGGACCCGGTCTGGTGCAGAAGGCTTCTTCCTACTACGAGGCCCACCAAAAGGCGACGGATACTGTCTACGCACGTTTTCTGGCGGCTTTCCCTTCCTTGTTCGAAGGCATGGACATCCTCCCGATCGATTCCACCATCAAGCTTGCGGGATTCCAGACCGCGACCGCTTGTGTTCCCAAGAAGATCCTGGGTCGCGAGATCTTCGGATGCCCCATGCTTTCCCCCACCGGTGGCTTGAACGCCGTTGGACTCACGCAGGCGGAAAAGAACGTCGACGCCTTCGCCAAGAGCCTCGGGCTGGACTACTACTTCCTGTTCGTGAACAAGGCAGGCTACTTCATGAGCACGGGCGGCGGAGTGAACGGTCTCACCGCGGGAGCGGCCAAGATGCGCCTGGAAACCACCGTGTACCTTGTCCAACCGGGCAAGGGCTCCGTGTGGTCCACTTCCCTGAGAGAGGAATCCGAAACAAGTAAAGCGATGGTCGGCGACCTCTACAGCCAGGACAATTTCGTGCTCGCCGGCGAGGCCTTCACCAAGTTCGTCCCCAAGCTGCGCGAACGTCTCGCTCCGGCCCCCGCGGCCGCTCCGTAATCCAATTCGCTTCATAGTCGCGAAGAATCGGGCACGAGGCGATTGCGCCTCCCCCGATTCCTTCGCGGCGGACCTCCCAGGGCCGCATCCGCGTCGCGGGTGCGGCCCTTTGTCATTTTTTGTAAACACCCTGCCAGCGTTCCCCATCTTGGAACCGGGAATTCGACGTTTCCGTCCGATTTCGGACTTCCCGATCCGGCATCGCGAACCGATATTTGAGATCGGCGTTCCGGGGATCTCCCGGATCGCGCTTCGCCTGGCAAGTTTCGGCGCGAAGCCAAATTCACCCAAAGACAGGACACCCGCAGATGAATCATTTCGGCGTATTCGCCAGATTGGTGCTAGGCGTTTCCACCACTTCATTCGCAGCGGCCATCGGGCCGGACTGCCGCAACCCCGCCAGCGGGATGTGTTGGCCGTACTGCACAGACAATTCCTGTCGACGCGGAATCGAGACCGACCCCGATGTCGTGCGCGCCAAGTGGATCGATTGGCGCGACCGGCATATTTGCCCTTCGGCAAGCTGCCCCGTCGAGCTGTCGGTGGGGAGCATCGGTGGCAAGCGCGTCTGGAAGACCGACGCCACCGCCGGAAAATACCTGACCACCGTCTCGGAAGGCCAGGCCTACGGCATGCTCTTTTCCGCCTACTTCGACGAACAGGCTCTGTTCGACCAGCTGTGGACCTACTACAAGGGCTGGCCGTCCAAGGGCGCCGTGGGCCTGATGGAATGGTGCATCGACCAGGACAACCAGCCCTGCGGGATCGACGCGGGTGGTGCCGCCACCGACGCCGACGAGGACGCGGCGCTCGCGCTGGTGTTCGCCTGCGAGAAGACCAAGGCGGGCGCCTGGAAGACCGGCGCGCACGACTACTGCGCCGACGCGAAGGCCACGCTCGACAACATCCGCAAGCACGAAGTGACCCCGTCGGGGTATCTGCTTTCCGGCAACAACTGGGGAGCCCCCACGCTCAACCCCTCGTACTATTCGCCGGGGCACTACCGCGTGTTCGACGCCTTCGAGGGCGGAACCCGCTGGAAGATCGTGGCCGATCGCGCCTACGAGAACATCGACGCGGTGCAGGCCGACCACGGAGGATGCTCCAAGCTGGTGTACAACTGGACGGACTCCACCGGAGCCCCGGTGATGCCTTTCGAGGGCAACACCGACTACGACCAGTTCGGATGGGACGCGGCGCGCGTGCTGTGGCGCGTGGCGCTCGACAAGATCTGGTACAACACTCCCATGTCCAACGAGACCATGAACGAGATGGGCGGCTTCTTCAAGCAAGTGGGCGCGCGCAACGTCAAGCCGGTCTACCGCATGGACGGAACCACCGAATGGCCCTGGGGCCTCAACGCGTTCTTTTCGGCCAACGCCGGCACGGCCATCTGGGCGGCGGATTCGGCCATCAATCCCGGAGCTTCCTGCGGAGCGGCCTCCGCCCAAGCCAACAGCACCGCCCAAGAAGCCTACGATGTCTCCAAGGCCACCGCCGAGCCCATCGGCGAATACGACTACTTCAACAACGCCTGGCAGCTTCTGGGCCTGATGACCATGTCGGGCAACACCCCCAATCTTCTGGCACGGGGCGATGCCCCGGGCAAGGGCCTATTGGCCGAATTCTTCGCCGACGAGCGGTTCCAGCACCTGGTCGGGATCGGGATCGATTCGACGATCCACGACCTGCGTCGTCGCGGACGCCAACACTGGCGCCGTTGCGACCGCGGGAACGGGATCGGATCGGCGCGCTACAGCGGTTTCATCAAGCCCGATCGCACCGCCACGTACTCCTTCGAGGCCACGCCCGGCGGCGACACCAAGGTCTGGGTGGACGGCAAGCTGGTGGTCGGCGGACACCGCGGACGTCCGCACCGCGAGGTGCGCCTGACCGAAGGCCAGGTGGTCCCCGTGGTCGTCGAGGCGTCGGGCCACGCCGCCGACAAGACGGAAATCGTTTGGGAATCCCGTCACCAGCGCAGGAAGATCGTGCCCGTTTCGCGGCGCCACGCCTTGGCCAGCGCCGAGCCCGTCGCCGTGTTCGAGGACGGCAAGACCTACACGATGTCGGCCGGCGACAGCGCGGGCCTCTGCCTGACCTCGGCCGGAGCCATGACGCTGATGGACGTCTGCGACCGGCGCTCGGGGCAATCGTTCACGGCATCGGTGGATTCCACCGGCTGGGCGGCCCTGGGTGTCGACGGATCCTGTCTGGCATCCACCCGCCAAGGGATCGCGGCGCGCGCCTGCGACGGCGGCGACGACCAGCGGTGGATGGCCTTCCAAGCCGGTCCCGGTCCGGTCCGGCTGGTGTCCAAGCTGGACGGCAAGGCGCTGGCCGTGGTTCCCGCGATCGGGCGCGAGGCCGAGGTCGCCGCACGGAGCTTCGATCCGGCCACTTCCGGAATGCGCTGGACCGTCAAGCCCCTGAGCAGCTGCGGCGACGGAATCTGCCAGGCAGGCGAAGGTTGCACGAGCTGCGCCCGGGACTGCGACTGCGGCGCCTGCGGAGGCCACTGCCCCGACGGCATCGTCCCGAATCTCCTGGCCGCCCCGGTGGGAGGACAAGGACTGGCCCAGGTCGCCGAGTGCTTCGCCATCTCGGGCGTGGCGGGTGGGGTCTGGAACACCCCCGGCAGCGGCCCCACGACCAAGCGGATCTTCGTCAACGGGTCCGAGACCGTGTGGGGCAACAGCGGGGGTGTGAGCCTTTCCGGCAACGCCTGCGTGCACACCACCGCCGGAACCTTCTCCGGATGGGCCGGCATCGGGACCTGGTGAGAGGTCCGGGCCAGGAACTCCCCCGGCGACGGTTTCCGTCGTCCAGGGGAGCTGGTTGTCAATACTTGATCGAACAGCCGTAGGGATTGGTGGAGGCCGGATCGATCGGCGTCCCTGCGGCCAGGGCCTCCAACGCCCGCCGGACGTGGTTCTTCGCGTCCTTGACGTCGGCGGCGTCGGTGGTGGGTCGATCGTCGATGGCGCCTGCGTAGGCGATCTTGCCCTCGGGTGCGATCACCACCATCTGCGGGGTGGTGCGGGCTCCGTAGGCGCGGCCCACCTTGCCGTCGGCATCCACCAGGTAGCGCTCGCCCGCCCATTTCTCCTTGGCGATGCGATCCTGCAAAGCCTTGCCCTCGGAATGCCCCTGCTTGCCGCGCGCGGACGACGCGACGGACAGCCAGACCACATCCTTGGAGGCTGCCTCCTTCTGCAAGGCCTGCATGTTCCCGGTTCCGTAGTGCTTCTTCACGAACGGGCAATCGAAGTTGACCCATTCCAGCACCACGGTGCGGCCCTTGTAGTCGGAAAGCGAGACCGTCTTTCCCTGGGCGTCCGGCAAGGAAAACTCGGGCGCGACCGCTCCGGGAGCGGCGGCCCATGCGACGGAAACCGTCACAAGCGAGGCGAGAATCGACAGGATCTTCATGGGACCTCCATTGGTTCGTTCCCGGCACCGACAGGACGTCGACCCGGGTGGACGCGAAGGATCGCGACTCGATCGCAAACTATCCGCGCACGCACGCGAAGGCCAGGCATCCGAACCATCCCGCATGTATGGATCTCCGGATCCTTCAGTAGGCGATCTTGTCCGATCGTTTCCAGAGATTGAACGCGTCCAAGGAATTCCCGATGACGCACTGCCGGATCTCGAGCGGGCGTTCGGCGTAGGCCAGAGCCATTTCGCGGTAGAGAGGATCGTCGGAGAATTCCACGCCGGGCGCCGCGGCATCGAACCGCGTGGCGGCGAACCGGATGGTCCCGATCCGCGCCCAGCGGATGGCCGCGTAGCACATGGGGCACGGCTCGGCGCTGGAATACACCACGCAGCGCGAAATTTCCCCCGGCTGCGGAAGCCTGGAAGCTGTGCGACGGATGTTGTCCAAATCGAAGACGCCCAGCGACGCGCACGCCTCGCGGATGGCCGTGACTTCGGCATGGGCCGTTGGATCGTTCAGGGCGGTCACCCGGTTGCGCCCGGTCCAGTACCGCAGGATCCGTCCGGTCGCGTCGTCGACCTGCAGCACCAGGGCCGCGAACGGGCCACCTCCCCGCTCCACCGACTTCCGCGCCAGATCGCAGGCCAGACGCATCCATTCGTCGCCTTCGACTTCGATCCCGCGATAGGTCGCATCGGGCTTGAGATTAGCCTTCTGCACAGGCAAGGGCGTCTCTTCCGGGGCAAGAGGCAAGGTGCAGGGAGGTTCGCAACCGTCCCACGGCGCTTCCCGCCCGTCTTCCCATTCTGGCAAGCGGAGCAGGAACGTCCCATCCGGGACATCGAACGGTCCGAAGGAGTCCAGGGACTCGGGAGTGGCGATCTTCATGCTCATGCTTCGCTCCTTCGGAGAAACTCGCCCGGCTTCGCGATGCAAGGCGCCCGGACCGAACGATCTACGCCGCCCTCGGCACCACCTTGGCCGCCGCCGTATTGGCTCGCTCGCGCGCCTGATCAACCGTGTCCGCCGTGGCCACCACCACGCCCATGCGGCGCTTCGCGAACGACTCGGGTTTGCCGAACAAACGGATGTCGGTTTCCGGCACGGCAAGGGCCTCGGCCACGCCCGGGAACTTCATCGCTCCCGCTTCCACGCCGCCGTAGATCACCGCACTTGCGCCCGGGCGGCGCAGCGTGGTGTCCACCGGCAACCCCAGGATCGCACGGGCGTGGAGTTCGAATTCCGACAAGCGCTGGGTTCCCAGCGTGACCAGCCCGGTGTCGTGGGGACGCGGGCTCACTTCCGAGAACCAGACCATGTCGCCCTTCACGAACAATTCCACCCCGAAGATGCCGCGTCCTCCCAAGGCTTCGGTGACCTTGTGCGCGATCCCGCGGGCGCGTTCCAGGGCCAGCGGGTTCATGGCCTGGGGCTGCCAGCTTTCCACGTAGTCGCCACTCACCTGCACATGGCCCACGGGTTCGCAGAAGCTCGTCTCCACTTCGCCGGAGACGGATTTCGCCCGCACGGTGAGCATGGTGATCTCGTAGTCGAAGTCCACGAATCCTTCCACGATCACGCGGCCGCTGTCCACGCGACCACCCTTGGCCGCGTACTCCCACGCAGCGGCAAGAGCGTCGGGCAACCGCACCACCGACTGCCCCTTGCCGGAGCTCGACATGGTCGGCTTGATCACGCAGGGGTATCCGATCCCGCCATCCACGGCCGCACGCAATTCGTCCAGGCTGCTCGCGAACTTGTACGGCGACGTGGCCAGGCCCAATGTCTCCGCCGCCAGGCGACGGATGCCTTCCCGGTTCATGGTCAGCTGCGCGGCGCGCGCGGTGGGGATCACTTCGCAGATTCCGTCGGCCTCGATCCGAACCAGCTCGTCGGTCGCGATGGCTTCGATTTCGGGCACGATCAGATGCGGCTTTTCCAGCTCCACGAGCCTGCGGATCGCGACGGGATCCGTCATGTCCAGCACATGGGCGCGGTGGGCCACCTGGTGCCCGGGCGCGTTCTCGTAGCGGTCGGCGGCGATGGTCTCGCAACCCAAGCGCTGCAGCGCCACGATCACTTCCTTGCCCAGCTCGCCCGATCCCAGCAGAAGGACCCGCACGGCGGCGGACGACAAGGGGGTTCCGAGTTCCATGGGCCAACACTCCTTCGATAACGATGGGAACCCAAATCTAGACTGGCGCCATGGAGCCTGCCCCGGCACGCCAAGCCCGCTTTGCAGGTCGCGCGACATCGCTGCGATGGCGGTTTACTCCATTTGACCGACTCATGGCCCATCGCCGTCCATCCACCGTTCCGACGCACAGGTATTTCCTGCTGAACAAGCCCTATGGCGCGTTGTGCCAGTTCACGGCCGAACCGGGTCGCGCCTGCCTCAAGGACCACTTCCCCGTCGCCGACATGTACCCGTGCGGACGCCTGGATTCCGACAGCGAAGGACTGGTCGTCCTGTCCAACGACGGAGCGTTCCAGGCGCACATCGCCTCTCCCCAGGGCAAGCTGTGGAAGACCTATTGGGTCCAGGTGGAAGGCATCCCCACCGATGTCGCGCTGGAGCGACTCCGCAAAGGCGTCGAGATCGATGGAAGCCTCACCTTGCCCGCCCGTGCCGAACGCATGGACGACCCCGGATTGCCCGATCGCGATCCGCCGGTGAGGTTTCGCAAATCCGTTCCCACTTCCTGGCTGGAAATCCGTCTTCGCGAAGGCCGCAATCGGCAGGTCCGCCGGATGACCGCCGCGGTGGGATTCCCCACGCTGCGCCTCTACCGCTGGGCGGTGGGTGAATACACGACCGAAGGCCTGGCACCGGGCGAGTGGCGGGAGATCGGACCCGGCAAGAGTTAACGCCAGCCCACCCCGATAGCTTGTAAAACACAAATCAAAATTGTAATTTACAAGGCATGTATCATCGAGCTTGGGCAAGCGAGTTGCAACGAAAGCTTGCGAACTTCCCCATCGTGGCTATTTTGGGGCCCAGGCAGTGCGGGAAGACGACCTTTGCACGCCAGCAGTTGCAGGACTGGACCTACCTGGATCTGGAGCGTCCATCCGATCGACGCCCTCTGGAAGCCGATATCGAAGCGCGTCTTCGCGGTTTGGGCGACCACGTCGTTCTGGACGAAGCCCAACGCCTTCCCGACCTGTTTCCGGTTCTTCGTTCGCTGACCGACGAAAATCGACAAACGAAAGGCCGGTGGGTCCTTCTTGGATCGGCATCGTTCGAACTCGTTCGCGGGATCTCGGAGAGCCTGGCGGGACGCATCGCGTTCATCGAGCTGCCTGGACTGCAACTTCAGGAATTGTCGACCGATCTCGGATCCGGGACGGATCTGGCGAATCTTGTCGCGAATCGCTGGTTTCGCGGAGGGTACCCCGAAGCATGGCTGCAACACGACGATCGGGCGCGAACCGATTGGTTCGAGGCCTACGAACGCACTTTCGTGCACAAGGACGTCCTGGAACTGGGGATGGGAGTCCGGACTTCGACCGTGTCGCGCTTGTGGGCCATGATGGCCCATGGTGTCGGCGGCATCTGGAACGCATCGAGTTTCGGGGCCGCCCTTGGAGTGAACTTCCAGACCGTGAACCGCTACGCCGAACTGCTGGAGGGATCGTTCCTCATCCGGCGACTGGCTCCCTGGTACGCGAACATCGGCAAGCGGTTGACCAAGAGCCCAAAGCTGCTGTTTCGCGACACGGGACTGCTCCACCACTTCCTGGGAATCCGGGAGCGCGGCACGCTGGACGTGCATCCCATGCGCGGCCACACCTGGGAAAACTTCGTGCTGGAAAGTCTGATCTCCCGCTTCTCGCGCGAGGTGCCAGGTTGCCGATTCGGATACTGGCGGACATTGGCGGGCGCCGAAGTCGATCTTGTCGTGGAGCATGCGGGGCAAATCCTGCCGATCGAGGTGAAGCTCCACACGTCTCCGGTGGCTTCCGATCTTCGCGGGCTCTCGCATTGCATCGAAGACCTCGGATGCAAGACGGGAATCGTCCTGCACGGAGGCGCCCAGACGTACGAAATCGGATCGAAGATCCGGGCGATCCCGGCATCCGACATGCTCCTGGGAGAGGTCGGCCTCCAGTTCTGACCGTCGACTTGGACGACTGAGCCCCACCGACCGGACACCTACCGGGAGGCGCCACCCTGGACGATTTCCGTCCCGACGTTCCGCCACCAGCGGGATGTCGCCGTCGTTTCCGAGATCGAGAGGGTTTCGCCCACGCGTGGCGTGAGCATCGCGACGCCGCGCGAGCGCGCGGTGGAATCGGCGCGTTCGGCGGGTTCGTTCCAGGCATGGCTAGAAAGGCTGAAGGCTCCCCAGTGGATGGGCATGAACCAGCGGGCTCCGACATCGAGATGCGCCTGCACGGCCTGCTCCGGCGTCATGTGGCTTTGCGGCCAAAGGTCGTTGTACTGGGCCGATTCCACCATCGCGACATCGAAGGGTCCGTGCCTGCGCCCGATCAGGGCGAAATGGGGCCCGTAGCCGGTGTCGCCGCTGTGGTACACCCGGTGTCGTCCGCCCACGATCGCCCAACCTGCCCAGAGGGTGGTGTTGCGATCGGTCAGGGTTCGCCCCGAGAAGTGCCGACCCGGCACGCACGCCAATCGCAGAACGGTTCCCGCCGGGGTGCGCATGGAGTCTTCCTGCCACCATGTCAGCTCGCGGACCTTGCTCGCGGGGACGCCCCAATCCACCAGTCGCGCCCCGACCCCCAACGGCGCGAGGAACTTGCTCGTCCGCGGCGCCAGCGCCAGCAAAGCGTCCTTGTCCATGTGGTCGTAGTGGTCGTGGGTGAGCAGCACGACGTTGATGCTTGACAGATCCTGTGCACGAAGCGGCGATTCTTCCTGGAAACGGCGGACAGATCGGATCCAGGGCACCGGCGAAACCTCGGTGGTGAACACCGGGTCGATCAGCACGCGCACGCCTTCGATCTGCAAGGCCACGCTGGAATGCCCGATCCAGGTGAGATGGAGCCCGCCGTCGTGTCGGGGGAACGCCTTGGAGGTGTCCACCCGCACGAACGGGAGGAAGCTTCCCGGGATGCGCTGTTCGCTTCCCGAATTCCACGCACGCCACTTCTCCCAGAAGCTCCGCTTGGGGCGCGGCTCCGAAGCGACGGGGTATTTCCAGATTCCTTCGACCGTGTCGCGCAGCGGGAGGAAGGTCTCTGGCGTCCAGTCCTGCGCCCGCGCGCCAACCACCGCCACCGCGACGACCAACGGCACGAGCATCCCAAAGCGGCCCTTGGACCTTGAAGGCGTCATGGAAAGCAAACTACAGACATCAAGGCGCGAAGACGATCCGTCCATTCACCTCGTTGCGCTCCAAACGACGCATGGCTTGCGGCAGCTGGTCCAGCGCGAGCACCGAATCGATCTGGGGTGCCACGGCCCCCGATTCCAGCCAACGCGCCAGCATCTTCAAAGGGGGCTCGGCGAGCTTGGGAGGCGACACCAGAACCTTCTGCGACACGAACGGAGCCTGCAACGCCAGCGAGAGCATCTTGGGGATGCTTCCCAGGACCGTGCGTCGGCAGGATCCGTACTGGTCGTGTCCGATCAGAATGTAGTGCCCGGTCGGCTCCAGCACGCGACGCCACCTGCCAAGCGGATGGATCCCGAGCACGTCGAACACCACGTCGTAGCGCACCGAACCCTCGGTCGGATCGACGTTCGACCCGTCGATCACCTGGTCGGCACCGATCGCGCGAAGGGAATCCAGCTTGGGGGGAAGATCCACGGCGGTGACCACGGCACCGCGCGCCTTGGCGATCTGGACGGCCAACGACCCGACGCACCCGGCAGCGCCGTGGACCAGGACCCGGCACCCGTCGACCACCGGCTCCAGCGGAAGGTTCTGCAGCACGATCTGCCCCGAGGTGGCCGTCGCGGCGGCTTCGGGGAATCCGATTCCTTGGGGAATCCTTTCCAGTCGCACCGCGTCGACAGCGGCGTATTCGGCGCAGGTCCCCCCGTTGCGCCAAAGGTTCCACCCCAAGGCCTGCCCGAACACCCGATCGCCAAGGCGGAAAACGTCAACATCGGGACCGGTCGCCGCCACTTCGCCCGCGAGGTCAGTTCCGGGAATCGGCTGGTTCGGCCGGACGAATCCACCGCCCATCAGGCGCAGGATCCGAGGCTCGCCGCGCATGGCGTGCCAGATGTCGGCATGCAACGAGGTGGCGCGCACGCGGACCAGGACTTGTCCAGGACCGGGCACCGGGACCGCGACGGCGCCGGTGCGATAGACGTCGATGTCGCCGTAGTCCGATTGCAGGACGGCGGTCATGCTGGACGGAATCGATTGACTGGACTGCGGCAAGGTGGGCCTCCGGTGCGGAGAGGATCGGAAGTCTGACGATGGAACAAGTTGGAAATTTCCGTCGTCGGCGACCAGCTCATCGCGGAGTTGGTCGGAATCCGTCGACCCGCTCTTCCGTCAGATCTCCCAGGCGATCCCGAATCCCAGGTCCAGGTATCCGACCAAGCGGACCCACTTGGCCATGGTCTGGACCGCCCGAAACGAACCCACGGCAGCAACAGCACCTCCGGTTCCATTCCGGAGGATCCGATTTCGTTCAAGCTGCGAGCGCCAAACTTCAATCGTTGTAGTACGCCTCCCCGCATGATGCCAATAAAACCTTGGATCATCGATTGAACTGGATCGTACACGTACTACAAATTAAGCTCGCAGGATTGGTTGCCTTGTCCGTGGAGCCACGGTAGGTTTGGGACATGGAACTGCCATCCCCCTACGACTACAACGATTTCCGGCGCTACCTGGCCGACTGGCAGACCGCCCGCCAAGCCGCCGATCCCGAATTCTCCAAAAGCGAGGTTTCGCGCCAGCTGGGGCTGCCGCGCACCCGCAGCTATTTCACGGATATCCTCGCTGGCAAAAGGCTTTCTGGAACATTCCTCGATCGCTTCATTCTGGTGGTGGGGTTGGACAAGAAGGAGGCTCGGTACTTCCGGGTGCTGGTGCGCTTCAACCAGGCCGAGACTCCCGAGGAGCGGGAACTGTCGTTCGACCAGTTGGTGGCGCTGAACAAGACGCCTCGGCACGGATTGGAACAGAAACACTACCTGTACTACCGCCACTGGTGGAACGGTGCCATCCGGGCGCTGCTGGAGGTCGCGAACTACCGCGTCGAGGATTCCGGAAAGCTCGCCAAGGACCTCACGCCACCCATCACCACCGGCGAAGCCAAGGAGTCGCTGGAGCTCCTCCAGGAACTTGGATTGGTCGCACCCAACGCGAAGGGGTTCCTCAAGCCCACCTCCCGCAACCTCGCGACCCCCGAAAGATCGCGCGACGAGCTGGTCCGCCAACTCCAGATCCAGCAGTTGGAACTCGCGCAGCGAAGCCTTCTCATGCCGCCGTCGGACGATCGCCGCACCTTCAGCAACACCATCTCCGTGTCCGATTCCGGCTGGGACATGATCCTGCAGCGGATCGAACGGTTCCGGGAAGAGCTGCGTTCCATCGTCCATCGCGATCCGGATCCGGCCAATCGAGTGGCCCAATTCACCTTGAGTTTCATTCCCCTCTCCCGAAAGACCACAACATGAACACCCGATGGCTTTCCGCCGCCCTCGCGGCCATCGCGTTCCAATCCTGCGAACTCACCGACTCGCGAACTGCCGACCGCGGAACCAACGACGAGACCAGCTCGTTCGTTCTCGAGGATGGACAAAAAGCGTCCAACGCCACCGTCACGGTGTTCCCCGCAGGTGGAATCGACACGCTTCCCACCATGGTCGCCTACACGAATTCGAAAGGTGAAGTGAAGCTTTCTTCGCTGCCGCGTGGGTACTACTCGCTCCTGGTATCCGACAAATCCGGCCACGCGAGTTTCGTCGACTCGGTGTATTCCGACGGTGCCAACGTGAACCTGCCTTCGGACACGCTGCGCCCGACCGGTTCCATCAAGGGACGCATCAAGGTGCAGGTCCAGGACGACCCGCGGATCGCCTGGGTCGCGCTGGTGGGAGAAGGAAATTTCCACACCATCGACAACGATTCGGGGACATTCGTCCTGACCGGGATCGCCGCCGGCAAGCACACGCTCGTGAGCCGTACGGACTTTTCCGAATACACGAGCACGTTCCGCACCGCGTCCGTGTTCCCGGATTCCGTCACCGATCTCGGCACGATAGAACTCGTCTATTCGGGAATGCCCATCGTGACAGGAATCGTCGGGGAATGGGACAGCCTGGGCGGGATCGTGGACGTGAAGTGGGACGCGTCGACTTCGACCAAGGTGAAGGGCTACCGGGTCTACCGGAGCACATCCAACGATCCTCTCGGCGAAACCCTCTTAGGGTTCGTCGATTCGGGAACAACGACATTTTCCGACACGGTTTTCCGGAAGAACCCGATGGATTGGTCGTCCAAAGGCCTGATCGTAGACACGACCTACGTGCGTTACCGCGTCACGACCATCGGGCAGAACAGCGCCGAAGGAGACAAGTGGAACGCCTGGGCCGATACGTTGCGGCGGCCGTACATGGTCGCCCAGCTTCCCGCGACCTGGACGTTTGTCTCTTCTGGCTTGCCACGTGGCGCAAGGCGCCTGGACACCTTGAACGGTTCGCTGATCGCGTTCGGCCACCTGAGCGACAGCCTTCTCGCCGCTTGGAAATCCAGCGACCAAGGCAGAAGTTGGACCTTGTTGAGATCGGAACCGATCACGGCCACCTACTTGTCCGAAGGCCTGAATGCGGCGGTTTCTGTTTCCGGAGAGATCCGCTGGACACGACCCGTGACATCGGGCAGAAAAACCCCCCATCCGTACTTAGGGAACCAATACTACACGCTCATCGATTCGTTCTTGGTGTACAGCATGGACCAACTCGGCAACACAGATTCCAGCACCGTCTCCGCGGCCGATGATTCCGTGACCGCATCGGTTCTGGTGGTCGACTCAGCGGGATTGGTGCTCATGGAGGGGACGGAGATCGTGAGCCCTGTCACCAGTCAGAGCGGTTATCATTCGAAGCACCGACGTTTGGAAAGCCAAGATGGGCAATGGATTCCCGGCGAGGGAGCAAAATGGTTTCCCGATGGCTTCTCCTACATCTGGGGGACTCCATTCGGCCATTTCCAGACATGGGGGCGTCATGTTTCCATCACAGGCAAGGTCACCATTCGACAAGACATCTCCAGCGGCACCCTCCTCGATTTGGATTCTCTCGTGTTGAGTGCGGCGAGCGACCTCTCCTATTCGCGTCCCGCAGCACCCAGCGCACCGCACAAGGTGCAGGGTGGACCGGGCAACCTGACCTCCATCGCCTGGTTCAGGAACAAGATCTTCGTGTTGGGAGAAGGAACCCTGTGGAACGTGGCGCTTCCCTGAGGGAAGGGTCCTTTCGAGGGACACGCCATGCCAGAACATGTCTGGCATGGCTGTTGTGCGCCGGGCCCCTTTTCGCGAACGTCCTCGTCCCGTTCTGGGGAGGGCGGATCGTGCCGGAATTTCGATCGGGTTCGAGCGTCTCGTTGGACCTCCACCAGTTCACGGAATTCGACCCCGACACATTCCGCTACGGATCGCTCCGCGGCACCGACAGTTCCTGGTACCACAGCACGATCGGATTCAACACGCTTTCCGCCGAACACGTGTTCGGATGGAAATCGACGGAGTCCTGCACGACCTCTGTCGTGGCGAACCTCGGATTGGGCGTCGCCGACGACCATCTCACCGAATTCCTCCAGAACGACTACACCCACGAACGGAACGGAAACCCTCCGGTTCCGCGAGGGGGCGTGGACGATGGACCGGTCGCGATGGTTGGTGTCCAGATGATCCTGCGGCCCCGCTCGGGTTGTGGCTATTTCCTGGCGGGTGTCGAAATGTCCAACATCGTCCACGATGTCCACATGGGGGCCGGGATCGCCGAGTTGGAATTGTTCCGATTATTCGGAACCAGAATCGTTCTCGATGCAGGGCTGCGAATGGGCATCCTCCGCAACGCGCGGAAATACGGCTTCGGGAAATCCCGGTACTTTCCAATGACCAGCACCCGATACCTGGACCACCAGATGGCCCTTGGATTCTCCACCACCGTCCTGGACATCCCCGTCGAGGCAGAAGCCGGTTACCTCGCCAGTTCGGGATTGTTCACTTCCTACGACGGCTCCGCTTTGGGCGAGCTGTTCGAATACTCGCGGGTGAGGATCTGGAAAATCGCCCTGGAAAAGTCCAACGACGGACTCAACGGCAAGGATTTCGGGCCGACATACGGAGTACGCCTGATCTACGAGCACTGACGGAAATTTTCCGAACCCGAACCCGTCCTTGGTTCACCGGATCGACCCCGCGCCATAAAATCGGGTGTCTTCAGGTCGATCCCGTTCTGCTTGGCGTACTGGCACAGCTGGCACCTTGTAGCCGGGGAGGCGCCACCGATCTCCGCGTTCCTCGCCCCGGAATTATCCTTTTGCCTGGCGTTCGATCCGCACCGTGGCGGAACTCGCAAATCGAGCCTGATCCGCTGCAGCGCATCCCAACCAATTCCCGGAGGCGTTCCAATGGCGATTTTCGACAAGATCTTCGATTTCGTGAGCGGAGGCATGGGCGGCAAGATCGTGGAGGCCGTCGCGAGCCACTTCCCACCCAGCATGAACGAGGCCGAACGCGAGCAGGTCAAGATGGCCATCGCGCAGGCAACCCGCGACTACGAACTGCAGCTTCTGCAGCTGGGCCAGAAGGAGGCCGAGGCCTTCAACAACCGCATCAAGGATCTGGAGGGCACTGCGGCCGATCTGAACGCCGCCGGATTCTTCGGGAGGGTCATTCTGTTCCTGCGCGGCGCGCAGCGCCCGATCTGGGGTTTCGCGGTCCTGATCCTGGACTTCATGGTCTTTTCAGGACAATGGAGGATCGCTGCGGCCGGATCCAGCACCGGTGCGACCTCCATGGACCTCCAGTCCGCCTTCTGGATGATCAACTTCCTGGTGCTGGGATTCCTGTTCGGCGAGCGCGCCATGCGCAACGTCATGCCGTTCTTCCAGGCCCGCATGGGCGGTGGCGGCACCCATTCCAACGACAACAACCGTCGCGAACAAGCCGCGGGCTGAAGGAGACGCCATGCTCTATTCCATCGACAAGCACATCCTGTCGGGCCCGGATGTCCAGACCTCCCTTTGCACCGGCAAGGACAGCGGAGCCTTCGCTTCGGGGCAACCCGACACCTTGGTCCTGCATTTCACGGCGGGAGGATCGCTGGCCTCGGCGGTCAAGACCCTCGTCTCGCCCGATGTCAAGGCATCGGCCCACGTGGCGGTGGGGCGAGGCGGCGAGATCGTCCAGATGGTCCCCTTCGACCGCATCGCCTGGCACGCGGGTGTCTCTTCGTGGAACGGCCGCACGAACCTGAACCGCTATTCGATCGGCATCGAGATCGACAACGCGGGAAGGCTTTCGCCGTCGGGGGACGGATTCGTGTCGTGGTTCGGCAGGCGCTACGAACGGGCCGAAGCGCTGGAGGCCATGCACCGCAACGAAAGGACCGCCAGTTTCTGGCATGTCTACACCGAGGAGCAGATCGAGGCATGCTTCCAGCTCTGCGCGACCCTGGTGGAGGCCTACGGGATCAAGAACATCGTGGGCCACGAGGAGATCGCTCCGGGGCGCAAGACGGATCCTGGACCGGCCTTTCCTCTGGACCGGCTGCGCGAGCAGCTGCTGGTGGGCCGCAAGGAGGACGTGCGCAACCCCCTGATCCCCGTGGCTCCGCAGGCCGTCGCCGTCGGGGTAGTCGCGTCGAGCCTCCTCAACGTCCGCAAGCAGCCGCACAAGTCGTCCGAGCTTTCCGGCGAGCCCGTCGCGCGAGGGACCCGCGTGGAGATCCTCGAGACTTCGGGCGAATGGTGCCGCGTGAAGATCGAACGCCAGGGCTGGGTGGCCAAGGACTTCCTCCGGATCTCCTGAACGGAAGCCCCACAGCCGGATCCGATCGATCAGGCCTGCGCTTCGACCTCGTCCACGGCGCTTTCGGGAGCGCCGAAGGAACTCGCCATGTCTTCGCCCACGGAATTGATGCCCTTGATCCCGAAGGTGGACACCAGCACCTGCGCCACGCCCGGCGACAGGAACGCGGGCAGGGTGGGCCCGAGCCGGATGTTCTTCACGCCCAGGTGCAACAGGGCCAGCAGCACGATCACGGCCTTCTGCTCGTACCAGGCGATGTTGTATTCGATGGGCAGGTCGTTGATGTCGGAGAGGCCGAACACTTCCTTGAGCTTGAGCGCGGTGACGGCCAAGCTGTAGGAGTCGTTGCACTGGCCGGCGTCCAGGACGCGCGGGATGCCGCCGATGTCTCCCAAAGACAGCTTGTTGTAGCGGTATTTGGCGCAGCCGGCCGTGAGGATCACGGCGTCCGACGGAAGCTCCGAGGCGTAGTCGGTGTAGTAGGAGCGTTCCTTCTGGCGGCCGTCGCAACCGGCCATGACCACGAACTTCTTGACGGCGCCGCTCTTCACGGCATCCACCACCGGACCGGCCAGCTTGAGGATCTGGTCGTGGGCGAACCCGCCCAGGATCTCGCCCTGCTCGATTTCCAACGGAGCCTGACAGGTTTTGGCCAGCGCGATGATTTCGGAAAAGTCCTTGGTGCCGTCGGCACGCTTGACCACATGGCGGAATCCCGGGAATCCGGCGGCACCCGTGGTGTAGACCTTGTCGGCGTAGGAAGCAGTCTTGGGCGGAGGCACGATGCAGTTGGTGGTGAACAGGACGGGTCCGCGGAAGCTTTCGAATTCCTTGTTCTGCTGCCACCAGGCGTTGCCGTAGTTGCCGTACAGGTGGGCGTACTTCTTGAGGCCCGGATAACTGTGCGCGGGCAGCATTTCGCTGTGGGTGTAGATGTCGATCCCGGCGTCCTTGGACTGCTCCAGGAGCTGCTCGAGGTCGACCAGGTCGTGTCCCGACACCAGGATGCCGGGACGGTTTCCGACGCCGATCTTCACCTTGGTGATCTCGGGGTTGCCGAACCGGCCGGTGTTGGCGCCGTCCAGCAAGGCCATGGCGGTGACCGCTTTTTGTCCGGCTTCCAGGACCAGGCCCGTGAGCGCGGCACCGTCCAGGGAATCGTCGACCGTGGCGGCCAGGGCGCGCTCCAGGAACGCTTCGACTTCGGCGTCGAACGCGCCCAGCTCGGCGGCGTGGTGCAGGTAGGCGGCCAGGCCCTTGAGCCCGTACACGAGCAGTTCGCGCAGCGAGCGCACGTCTTCGTTTTCCGTGCGCTTCACGCCCAGGCGCGCGGCAACGGAAACCATCTCTTCCACGCTCGCCGCCCCGAAGGTGGCGGCATCGGTGTGCGAAAGCGGCACGACCGTTTCCATGCGCTCGCAGCGGTCCTGGAGTTCGGCGCGCAGGCTCAGGCCTTCCACCACGCGTTCGAAGATCGCCTGGTCGTCGAAGTTCGCGTTGGTGATCGTGGTGAACAGCGCGACGCGCAGCCATTCGGCGGTTTTTGGCGAAACCTCGCCATGGGCGCGAGCGGCGGTGGCGTAGATCGAAACTCCGCGGGCGGCGTGGACCAAGGCGTCCTGCAAAGCGGCGGTGGTGGGGGTCTTGCCGCACACACCCTTGATTTCGCATCCGGTTCCGTGGGCGGCTTCCTGGCACTGGTAGCAGAACATCGACATATCGGCTCCTCCGTGATCGTCGGCTCGCTTTGGATTGGAGAGGGTCGTGAGCGACGAAGGACCAATTATAGATATGTCTATCCGTATTTATTGGATGGTTTTTTCCGGACTCAGATTCCCATGGAAACGAAGGCTCCCGGCCAGATCGTGACGTAGCGATTCGAGGCTTCCTGGTGGCGAACCACCGGATCCACGAACCCGTCGCCTTCGCCGCCGTCGGCGACCAGCACATTGTAGCTGAGTCCCGCCGACACCCGCACAGGACCGAACTTGCGCCCCGCCGCCACCGAAACCGCGTTCCAGTTGGCTTCGCGCCAATCTCCATTGCGGGGGCTCTGGAACACGCTGCGCATGGTCGCGTCGGCGTCGATGCGCCAATTTTCGTCCAGGTCCCAGTGGGCACCGAACCCGAACAGGGCGCCCAGACGCCGGCGCGGATCGTCCAGACGGGCCGTCCCGCCAAGCCGGGAATGGAAGCGCTTCCCCTCGAAGCGCAGCGCCAGGCCGCCCCACCCCGATTCCTCCAGGAGGACATCCAAGCCGGGCTCCAAGTCGGAACCAAGGTTCACGAGCCCCAGCGGGAAGGCGCCGAACTCGCGGGCGAGGTTGACGACGCCCAAGGCGAGACCTTCCGAGATGCCGGCCACGTTGACGACGCCGATCTGGGCCCCACTCACGCGGCCCGCGACGTTGACGACACCCACCTGCGCCCCCGTGACGCTTCCCGACACGTTGACGACCGACACCTGCGCTCCGCGATGGGATCCCGCGTAGGCGAAGACTCCCGCCGTCTGGAGACCCTCGGCGGGTCCGTCGACCCAGGCCGACACGCCCGCGGCCTGCAGCCCCGTCGCCCGACCCGAATCGTAGACGAACAACCCCGCTACCTGCATGCCCCGCACGGCGCCTTCGTTCCAGCTGCCCAGCCCCGCGGCCTGGAAGCCCTGCAGATCGCCCCGGTTCCAAGCGGCCAAGCCCGCGGTCTGGAACCCCAGGATCGGACCGCGATTCCACGACACCAGACCCGACGATTGGAAACCCCGCATCGGTCCATCGCCGACGGACGCCAGGCCCGCGCTCTGGAAGCCATCCATGGGACCCGCGGCTTGGGCCACCAAACCGGCCGACTGGAAGCCGCGGAGTCCACCGGACAGCTTCGTCCACAAGCCGGCCGATTGGAAGCCATCGACCCGACCGCCCGAAGTGGCCACCAGCCCCGAAGCCTGGAATCCTCGCACCGCGGTGGCGCGGGTCCATCCGGCCGAAGCCTGGAACCCGTCGATTTCCGTCGCCTCGCCGGCGAACACGTCCACGGCGAGATGGTTCACGATCCGGCGCCCCGGGAACATGCTGTTGATCGTCGCCGGAGGGGCGAACCCGAAATCCACCGGCACGCGCAGGGCAGGGACGGAATCCGACACGTCCGGCGCCCGATCGGCGGAGGCCGACGGCGACGGAACCGGAGTGGTGTCCCGAGCGGCTTTCACGAGAGACGGAACGGGGACGACGGAATCGAGCCCCGACGCGGCGAACACCGTGCGCGTGCCCGGACCCAGTTCCACCCGCCCCACGCGGGTGGCGACGGAATCCGTCACCGCCACGGTCCAGGTCCCCGAAGGCAACCCGATCGCCAGATTCCGTCCCGGCGAGGCTTCCAGTTCGGCGGCCACCGCTCCCGAGGAATCGGCGATCCTCACCCGACCGCGCAGGTCGCCGGAAAGGTCCAGCACCGCGCCGGCCTGCGCGATGTCGGCGAGCACCACGTCGCCCGATCCGGACAGGTCCAGGTCGAATTCGGGGTGCTGCGGCCCCACGCGGGTGGAAGCGGTTTTTTCCACCGTCTCGCGGTAGGCGTAGCGGTAGGCTTCCAGCAAGGTCACCCGGCCGTCGGAATCCACGTCGGCCGCGCCGCGCAAACCGGCCAGGAACGACTGCGTGAACACCGATCCCCGCAGCTTGTCGGATTCCTGCGAAGCCTCGCTGGCGCGGGACGATGTCAGGAACGCCTGGCCGCGCAGACGGTCGGCCCCTTCGATGTGGAAGGCCTGCCGACGCACGCCCCCTTTGGTCCGCAACGCGGCGCCCGAAGCGCAGGCGTCGAGCACGGCCAGCCGCACCTCGGCGGGGCTCTTCTCCAGCGCGCGACGCAGATCCAGGTAGCGCAGCTTGGATGCTCCCAGCAAAAGACCGTCTTCGTCGGAATGCCCCGAGTAGTAGAGCATCAGCTCCACGCGGTACCCCGAATCGCGCGAGCGGACCATGCGCTCCGACACCTCGCGCAGAGTCGACAGGAACCGTCCGGAATCGGGTTCGAGCAGGAGTTCGCTCGCGCCATCGCCCACCCCTCCCACCGAACGCATGGTGGCCACCACGCCCCGCGCGTCGTCGTGGGCGAACCGCAGAGGGGTTTTTCCGGGACCGCCGTCGTTGGACGACGCCGCCACCAGGTAGCGGCGCATGGGACGCGAAGACAGGTCGGCCGCCAACAGCGGCGCGGCCGCAAGGAAAAGCATGGCGATCTTCATGGGCGGACCTCGGGTTTGGCGACATGGATGGCCTGGAACGTCCATCCGGCGCGAACAGGTTTGCGTACGCCCGATCGGCGCGCCACGGCCAATGCCTCGTCCAACGAAAATCGGTCGGGCGAAGTCACCAGCAGGAATTTCTCGAACCCCGGTGCGTCGTCGAGCTGGAACGAATGCGGGGCCTGGGTCGCGGCCTGGATCCAGATCGCCGAATCGCCCGTCTCGGGCAGATGCAGCGTGGCCTGAGCGGAGCCGTCCACCGACACCACCGCGGCCCATGCCCCGGGGCCCGGCAGCAGCGAAATCTGGAGGACGGATCCCGGCGAGGCCGTGTCGTGTCCGTTCAGCGCCGAGGCCGTCCCCGTCGCGGCCTCCACCCGGTGCACGCGCAGCCTCCGGACATCCCCTTTGGTCCGGATTCCGTCATCGGGCGACGGCGCGACGGCCAGGTTTTCCGTCGGAGCGGACTTGGGCGGTTTCACTCCCAGGAGATCGTCGACGATCCTTTCTGCGTCGTCGGCCACCTTGGCGGTGTCCACGCGCCCGGTGTCGATTCCGGAAATCGCGACCTCGTTGGCGACAGGATCCGGCAACGATCGGCGATCCACCAACACAAGCGCCAGGACACCCAGGGCGACCATGGCCCCCGTGGCGCCCAGCCAACCCGACCGGGCGCGAGCGCGGTCCGTCGAGGCGCGCGGAGCCGGACTCGCAGACATCTTCCGTTCGATCGCCTTGGCCATCCTCGCGGGAGGGAGTTCGCGCAGGATCCGTTCGTCGCTCTCGCGGATCTTTTCCATGCGCCGCCGGCCTTCCGGAGTCGACAGGATCCGCTCCGCCTTTTTCCGCAGGTCGGCGGGAAGCTCGCCGTGCAGATGCATCTCCAGCAGGGAGTCCAATTCTTGACGATCCATCGGTCTACACTCCTTCCAGTTCGTGGATCCTGCCGCGCAGGATCCGAAGCCGCTTGCGCACGCCCGACACCGAC
>JAKPQQ010000090.1 GCA_029557215.1 Fibrobacterota bacterium
TGGCAGGACTCCAAGCGCTGGATGGATGGAATTTGTCATGGTGTGGATCTAGAGCCTCCATTCCGGATCGGCAAGTCGATTTTTGGGGGATTGTCGCCTTCGGGCGATTGGAGCCCATTGTGGCTCCCGAAGGCCTGGAGTTGGATTGGCCCTTTTCTTTGGCGGCCTGGTGCGTTCCAAGAACGTGTTGTCGGTTTTGGCGCAATGCATGGGGATCGCCGGAATCGTGACGCTTCTTTGGTGGGCAGTGGGGTATTCGCTCGTGTTCGCGCCCGGCAACGCGTTCATCGGGGGGCTGGACTACGCGTTCTTCCGGGGTGTGGACGCGACGCCCAACCCGACCTATTCCAACTGGGTGAGCCACAACGTGTTCGCCATGTTCCAGCTCATGTTCGCGATCATCACACCGGCCTTGCTGATCGGCGCCGCCGCCGAGCGCATCAAGTTCACCTCCATGATGCTGATCTCGGTGCTGTGGCTGTTTTTCGTCTACATCCCCGTGGCCCACATGGCCTGGGGTTCCACCGGCCTGTTCAACGGAGTGGCCAATCCGGGTGCGGCCATCAAGGCCATCGATTTCGCGGGCGGGTTCGCGGTCGAAATGGCCTCGGGGTGGTCGGCGCTGGCGCTCGTCTGGCTGCTGGGGCCGCGCAAGGGTTACGGCCGCGACCCGATGCCGCCGCACTCCATGGTTCTGGCGATGGCCGGCGCCGGATTGTTGTGGGTGGGTTGGTACGGCTTCAACGTGGGATCCGCCTTGGGCGCCGACGGTGTGGCTTCCAACGCCTTCGTGGCCACCACGCTCGCCGCGGCGGTGGCCTCGCTCCTGTGGCCCGCGCTGGAATGGATCCTGCACGGCAAGCCCACCGTGCTCGGGTTCTGCTCGGGGATCGTGGCCGGTCTGGTGGCCATCACTCCCGGAGCGGGATTTGTCGGTTCCGGCGCGGCGGTCGCGATCGGTGCCCTGGGGACGTTCGTGTCGTTCTTCGCCGCCATGCGCCTCAAGCACCTCCTCAAGTACGACGACGCGCTGGACACCTTCGGTGTCCATGGCGTTGCGGGCACGGTGGGAACCCTGCTCACGGGCGTGTTCGCGAGCGTGGCGATCAACCCGAACCTCCAGGCGAACCTGGGCGGGCTGGCGGGGAACCTGTTGTGGCTGGAACAACTGAAGGCCATGGGCATCGTGGTCGTGGTGGCCGTGGCCGGGACGCTCGCCGCCACGTGGATCACCAGGCTCGTGGTGGGCTTGCGACCCGAAACGGAAGACGAGATCGCCGGCCTGGACTACCTGGACCACGGCGAGACCGGCTACCGCTACGACGAAAACTGACACAGCCCGGGAAGGGGCGGACGGAGCGGGCGGGTGCCGCCCTTTCTACCTTGGCTTGCCCAATGACACCAGACAGCATCCAGAGCATTCCCATCGGCGATCGCGAGATCCTCCTTTTGGGCACCGCCCACGTCTCCTCGGAATCCGTGCGGGAGGTGGAGGAAGCCGTCCGCACCCTCCGGCCCGATTGCGTCTGCGTGGAACTCGACAAGGGGCGCCTGGACGCGCTGTCGGATCCCGACGCCTGGAAGAAGCTCGACCTGATCGCAATCATCCGCAAGGGACAGCTTTCCACGCTGGTGGCCAACCTGATGCTGGCCAGCCACCAGAAGCGCATGGGCATGCAGACGGGCGTCAAGCCCGGATCGGAGCTGGTCGCGGCCGTGCGCGTGGCCGGGGAGCTGGGCATCCCGGTGGTGCTGGTGGATCGCGAGATCAAGACCACCCTGGGCCGGGCCTGGGCGCTCACGCCGTGGCGGAGGAGGTTCCTGCTGGCGGGTTCGCTTCTGGAAGGCCTGTTCGACCGCACGCCGCTGGACGAGCAGAAACTGTCTGAAATGCGGGAGCAGGATTCGCTCACGGCCATGATGGACGAGATGGGCAAGACCTTCCCCGAGATCCGCCAGGTGGTGATCGTGGAACGCGACCATTTCATGACCGGACGGATCCTGGCGAGCGAAGGCAGGAAGGTGCTGGCCGTGGTCGGCGCCGGGCACCGCGCGGGAATGGCCGAGCTGCTTTCCGGCGGCAAGGCCCCGCTCGCGGAACAGGAGCTGGTGCGGATTCCGCCGCCGTCCCGGATCTGGGCGGTGTTGGGGTGGTCGATCCCGGCGCTGATCGTGGCGTCCTTCGCGTGGGTCGGGTACCACAAGGGCGTGGGCGCCATGGGCGACAGCGTCCTCTACTGGATCCTGGTGACGGGGCTTCCGGCGGCGTTCGGAACGCTTTGCGCCCTGGGGCATCCGCTGGCGATCCTGACCGGATTCCTGATGGCGCCGCTGACCACCCTGCATCCGCTGCTGGGGGTCGGGACGTTCACGGCCCTGGTCCAGGCGTGGTTTCTGCCGCCGCGGGTCCACGAGATGGAGAGTGTCGCCGAAGACCTGGGATCGCTGCCCAAGTGGTGGTCCAACCGCCTGCTGAGGATCTTCCTGTGCTTCCTGCTGCCCGGACTGCCCACCACGATCGGCATGCTGTTCGGGGTGTCGCACATCTTCAAGGGGCTGGTGCCCTAACTCGACTCCGGGATCCGCACCAGGGCGTCGTTTCCGTCTTCCTGAACCTGGAATCCGATCAGGGGGTGGCCCGAACAGGGCCCGAAGACGCATTGGCCGTCGTCGCCCCGGAACAGGGCGCCGTGCACCTTGCATTGGATCATCCCGACCTCGGGATTCCAGAAATCGGCATCGTCCATGTCCAGCGGGACCGGCCAATGCCTGCACTTGTTGCGAAACGCTCTCAATCCTGCGGGGGTCCGGATCAGGAATCCTTGCTCTTCGGAGTCCGGCAAAGGGAACGTGCGGGATTGGCCCACAACAAGAGTTGTCGCATCGGCGATGCGGATGGTGGTAGAATCGGCTGGCATGATTTTCCTGTCGGGATATCTTACTGGTAGACAAGATCCGAAATCCGTGGCCCAGCGCCCGGTGGAGAGGGGCCTGGCGTGGCGGTGAAGCTCGGTGAAATGATGGTCGATACCGGGCTGATCAGCAAGGAACAGCTTCTGGAAGCCCTCAAGAGCCAACGTGCCAACGGCGGCAAGCTGGGCGAGAATCTGGTCCGGATCGGCGCGGTTCTGGACGAGGAGGAGATCGCCTCCTTCGTGGCCAAGCAGATGAACCTTGGCAAGATCTCCCTCATGGACGTGGATCTGGACGAAGACACGGTCCGTCTGATCCCGGAAGACCTGTCGCTCAAGTACACCGTGATCGCCGTCAGCCGCACCAACAAGGTGCTGACGGTGGCCACGTCCGACCCCAAGAACGTCTACGTGCTGGATGCCATCAAGTTCATCACGGGATGCACCGTCAAGCCCGTGGTCGCCGCCGAAGGCCAGATCAAGACCTGCCTGGAGAAGTTCTACCAGGCCTCCATGCAGAAGGAGATGCAGGACATCCTGGGGGCCGTGGGCGAAGACATGGAGGTCGTGCGGGAGGCCAACGAGGACGCCGAGGCCGCCAACGCCCTGGCCGCCGTGGACGACGCGCCGCTGGTGAAGCTGGTGAACAAGCTGCTCATGGACGCGATCCGCATGCGCGCCTCCGACATCCATGTGGAGAGCTACGAGAAGGTCATGCGGGTGCGCTACCGCGTGGACGGCACCCTGCGCGAGATCAGCACGCTGCCGTTCAAGCTGCGCCACGCGATCATCTCGCGCCTCAAGATCATGTCCAACCTGGACATCTCCGAGCGGCGCCTTCCGCAGGACGGACGCATCAAGCTCAAGACCCCGCAAGGGAAAACGGTCGATCTGCGCGTGAACAGCCTGCCGTGCATCTTCGGCGAGAAGGTGGTCATGCGCATCCTGGACCAGTCCAACCTGCAGTTGGACCTGATCAAGCTGGGACTGCACCAGAAGGGATTGCAGGACCTCCAGGAGGCGATCGAAGCGCCGTTCGGGATGATCCTCGTGACGGGTCCCACCGGGTCGGGCAAATCCACCACCCTCTATTCCGCGCTGTCCACGATCAACGACGTGGGCATCAACATCATGACCGCCGAAGACCCCGTGGAATACAATCTCCACGGCATCAACCAGGTCCAGGTGCATTCCGACATCGGTCTCACCTTCGCCGCCGCGTTGCGTTCCTTCCTGCGCCAGGATCCGGACGTCATCATGGTGGGCGAAATGCGCGACCTCGAGACCGCCGAGATCGGCGTGAAGGCGGCGCTCACGGGCCACCTTGTCCTTTCCACGCTCCACACCAACGACGCTCCCAGCACCATCAACCGCCTGGTGGACATGGGGATCGAGCCGTTCCTGGTCGCGAGCTCCGTGCGTCTCATCATCGCCCAGCGCCTGGTACGCAAGGTGTGTCCCGACTGCGGGATCGAGGACCCCGAAGGCAAGACGCCCGCGCTGCAGCGGCTCCTCCACCTGGACGACGAGGCGTGGGCCAAGCTCGTGCTCAAGAAGGGTCGGGGCTGCGACACGTGCGGAGGCTCCGGCTACAAGGGGCGGCAGGGCATCTACGAGATCATGCCCATATCGTCGCGCCTGAAGCAGCTCATCATCGATCGTTCGAGCATCGACGAGATCCGCGAGGCGGCCGTCGCGGATGGTGTCCTCACGCTGCGGCTCGCCGCGCTGCGCATGCTCGAAAACGGCCTCACCACGGCCCAGGAAGTCATCCGAACCACCGAATCCTGAAGTTCCCCTTCTTCGTACAGCCGCCTAGCCGCGGACGAAAGGTGCCATGGTCAGCGTTCTCGACCTCATCACGCGAATGATCGAATGGAGGGCATCCGACCTCCACATCACGGTGGCCGCGCCCCCGATGTTCCGCGTCGACAGCGGACTCAAGCCCTACGACAACCATCCGCTCTCGCCCGAGGAGGCGCAGGCGATCGCCTACAGCGTGATGAAGGAGGAGCAGAAGAAGAAATTCGAGGACTTCGATCTGGACAAGGAGCGCGGTCGCCAGGTCGACTTCTCCTTCGGCATCCGCCACCAGCTCCCGGACGGCCGCCCCTTCGAGGCCCGCTTCCGCGCCAACGTCTACATGCAGCGCGGCAACACCGCGATGGTCCTGCGACACATTCCGACCGAGATCCGCGGCTTCGAGGAGCTCGGGCTTCCTCGCACCATCGCGTCGTTCTGCGACCGGCCGCGCGGCCTCGTGCTCGTCACCGGTCCCACGGGCTCGGGCAAGTCCACCACGCTCGCCGCCATGAT
>JAKPQQ010000096.1 GCA_029557215.1 Fibrobacterota bacterium
GACGCTCTTCCGATCTCTGGGCGTCAAGGTGCCCATCGTGGTGCGCCTGCAGGGAACCAACGTGGAACAGGGCAAGAAGCTGCTGGCCGAATCGGGACTCGCTCTCATCACGGCCGATGGACTGGACGACGCGGCGAAGAAGGTTGCCGAAGCCGCCAAAGGGGTGAACGCATGAGCATCTTCGTCAACAAAGACACCAAGGTCGTGGTCATCGGTCTCACAGGCAAGGCGGGTTCGTTCCACGCCGCCCAGTGCAAGGCCTACGGGACACAAATTGTCGCAGGCGTCACGCCGGGCAAGGGCGGGATCATCCACGACGGCATCCCCGTGTTCAACACCGTCCACGAGGCCGTCAAGGAGACCGGAGCCGATTGCGCCCTGATCTTCGTGCCGCCCCCGGGCGCCGCCGACGCGATCGTGGGATCGGCCGACGCGGGCATCCCGTTCATCGTGGCCATCACCGAAGGCATCCCGGTGCTGGACATGGTGTGGGCGCGCAAGGAAGTGGACGCCCGCGGCGTCACCTTGCTGGGACCCAACTGCCCAGGCATCGTGACCCCCGGCGAGTGCAAGATCGGCATCGCCCCGGGATTCATCCACAAGCGCGGCAAGGTGGGCATCGTGTCGCGTTCCGGCACCCTGACCTACGAGGCGGTCTACCAGACCACCACGCTGGGCCTGGGCCAATCCACCGCGGTGGGGATCGGCGGCGACCCGGTCCACGGCTTGAACCACGTGGACGTGCTCAAGCGCTTCAACGCCGACCCCGAGACCGAAGGCATCGTGCTCATCGGCGAAATCGGCGGCCCCGACGAACAGAACGCGGCCAAGTACATCAAGGAACACGTCAAGAAGCCCGTCGTGGCTTTCATCGCCGGTGCGGCGGCCCCTGCGGGCAAGCGCATGGGCCATGCGGGCGCGATCGTGGAAGGCAAGAGCGGCACCGCCCAGGCGAAGAAGGAGGCCCTCAAGGCCGCCGGCGCCCTGGTGGCCGAAACCGCCGCCGACATCGGGCCGTTGATGGCGCGCGCCTTGGCGTGACCCACCCCGTTGTAGGGGCGAGGCATGCCTCGCCCTTACAACCAACCGGTACGCCGTGCGCGCGGTCGTCGGATGACCGCCAGAAATCAGCCCCTGTTCCCGAATGCGGGACAGGGGCTTTTTGTCGCCTGGGCCTCGCACCGGGCATTCGGGGCGGAACCCGTTGATGACGCGCGCCTTGGCGTGATCCACGCCATGCGCGCGGCCTTGGAGCCTATCCGGCCTTGGGCGCGAAGCGCTCCACGACGTGGCGGGTGAGGGACTTCGCGAGTTCTTCCTGGCCGTAGAAGACGGCCCCGATCTTCTCGCGTTCCAACAATCCCGCCTCGTCTTCGCCGCCCACGCGCAGGACGATCTCGATTCCGGGATTGAGGGTGCGCGAGGTGTCGGCCATCCTGCGCACGTCGACGGAATCCGACGTGGCCACCACCAGCATGGCGGCGTGCGCGATGTGGGCCTGGATCAGCACGCCGGGATCCGTCGCGTCGCCCCAGACCGCCGCCTTGCCCTCGCGCCGCAGGTCGTCGACCAGCTCGCGGTTCTGTTCGGCCACCACCCAGGCGACCCCGCGCTCGTCCAGGCCTTGGGCCAGACGGCGTCCCAACCGCCCGTAGCCCACGATCACCACCTGCCCCTGCAGATAGCGGCGATCTGTGGTGGGTGGCAACATGGCAGTGGGGTCGATCCGCGAATCGAACTCCCGCGCCAGTTGCGAGCGTTTCAAGAGCCATTTGCGCACCGGCGACTCGAGCAGGAACAAGAACGGGTTCAAGGCCATGGAGATCAGGGATCCCGCCACCACCAGGTTCATGCCCTCCTGGGGCAGAAGCGCCAGCGACACGCCCAAGGCGGCGAGGATGAACGAAAACTCGCCGATCTGCGCAAGGCTCGCGGCCACGGTCAGGGCCGTGTTCAGCGGGTACTTGAACGCCACCACCAGGCCGAAGGCCGCCAGGGTCTTGCCCACCACCACGATCAGCACCACCACCAGCACCTTCCAGGGCTCCTGGAGCAGGATGGCCGGATCGAACAGCATGCCCACCGACACGAAGAACAGGACCGAGAACGCGTCGCGCAACGGAAGCGATTCTTCCGCCGCGCGGTGGCTGAATTCCGATTCGCGCATCATCATGCCCGCGAAGAACGCCCCCAGCGCGAACGACACGTTGAACAGCACCGACGCCCCGTAGGCGATGCCGATCGCGGCGGCGACCACCGTGAGCGTGAACAGCTCGCGCGAACCCGTCTTGGCCACCTGCCACAGGATCCACGGAAGGAACTTGCGGCCGAACACGAGCATGATCGCCACGAAAGCCGCCACCTGGAGCAACGTGCGCCCCACCACGAGCCAGATCGATCCCTGGTCGCCGGTCGAGGTGGCGCCACCGCCCAGCAACCCCGCCAGGGGCGGCATCAGCACCAGGACCAGCACGCAGGCGAGGTCTTCCACGATCAGCCAGCCCACCGCGATCTTGCCGTTCATGGTGTCCAGCAGGTTGCGGGCCTCCATCGCCTTCAACAGCACCACCGTGCTCGCGCACGACAAGGTGAGCCCGAAGATCAGTCCCGTCCCCAGGTTCCAACCCCACATCCACGAGGCGAACATCCCGAGCAGGGTGGCGCAGCTCATCTGGACGATCGCCCCCGGCAAGGCGATGCGCTTGACGGCCATCAGGTCGGCCAGCGAGAAATGCAGCCCCACCCCGAACATCAGGAGCATCACGCCCACTTCCGAGAGTTCGGCGGCGATCGACTGGTCGGCCACGAACCCCGGCGTGGCGGGGCCCAACAGGATTCCCGCCAGCAGGTACCCGACCAGCGCCGGCAGCTTGATGCGCACCGCCAGGAACCCCAGCACCAAGGCGATGCCGAATCCCGCCGCCAGCGTGGTGATCAACGGAATGCTGTGCTGCATGCTCGTTCCCGCTTTTTGCCGTTCGGATATCCTCCTTCCTTGAATACACTTTGTCGGCGGATTGTTCAACCTCTGGACAGCGACCGTTGCCAGGAACCTCGCCCGGTCATGGCCCGACCAACGCCGGGAGCGTTCCGGAAACCCTGGACGGTTCGCGTGGTGCTATGGGAAAATCGCACCATGGATCCCATACCAGGATCGATCGGTTCCGGCAGGTGCGAAGCTTGAACAAGAACTGGCACTTGCGGGACGGCGTCCAGGTGGTGACGGATCTTGCCCGTTGCGTCGAGCGGGAACTGGATCTCTCCTTGCCGATCGAAGTCGAAGGCATCCCGCACGAAAGCGAAGTGTCGTGCCGCAACACGCTTTCCATCCTGCACTACCTGGAACACCTGACGGGATCGGACATGGGGCCGCGTCTCAAGGACGTCGGCGCGAAGCTGCCGGCAAGCCACCTCAAGGACCCGCACAAGTGGGTGAGCTACGAGGAAAGCCTCAAGCTGTTCGAACTGACCCGCCGCGTCCTGGGAAGCCGCAATCCACGCAAATTCCTGGAAGTGGGCCGGTTCGCGCATCGCTGGCAGACCATGGGCGCCGGGATCGACGCGGTGTCGAACTTCCTTCCGCTGCGCAAGGTGATGTGGCTGGCCAGCGAATACGGACGCCTGTTCAACAACGGCCAGTTCGTGAGATCCATCCGGCAGGCGCACGGCGAGATCGTGCTCGCCTCGAAATACGCCCAGTACGTGACCCCCATGGCCTTGATCGACATGGACTGGTGGGCGCTGGGCATCTACACCGGATTCCCGCTCCGTCGCGGCCTTCCGGCGGCCATCGGGACGGTGGACTACTCGTTGTTCCCCCTGGAACGGCTCCTGGACCGCGAATACGCCTGGCTGCGCATCCGCGACCACGGGGTGAGATCCGAATGGACCTACCACGGGATCTCGCGACGACGCTGGTTCGTGGAAGGCGACGAATACGCCCACGAGGCCATCCTGGTGCGCGAGAGCATCGCGCTCGATTCCCGCCCCAAGGGCGAGGATCTGTTCCACCCGGATCCCAAGGAGTTCGAGGAGTTCCAACCGCACGAACTGTCCGACCTGCTGGAACGGAATCTGGCGTGCAAGGTCTGGCTGGTGACCAAGCGACTCGAGGCGGGCGGCGAGCTGGTGGTGGACAAAGGCGAACTCTACGGCGCCCCGTACAGCCGCTTCACGGTCCGGTGGACCGAGCGTTCGCTCTGGGAAAGCTTCGTGGAAACCATCGGAAGCGCGCACAACCGGATCGTGGTGTCGGCCGAAGCCCTGCGCAAGGAGATCGAGGCCGCCAAGGCGGAAGCCATGGAGGCCAACCGGCAGCGCATCGATTCGGAACGAAAATCGTCGATCTTCCAGACCTACGCCCGTCGTTCGCTGGTGGAACGGATCGACCGCGGCGAGGACCCGCGCGACGACAAGCCCTTCCGCCAGGACATGGCCATCCTGTTCTGCGATCTGCGGGATTTCACCCTGACATCGGCACGCCTGGGACCGGAAGAAACGGTCTCGTTCCTCAATTCGTATTTCAATCGCCTCAACCGCCCGATCTTCCGCCACCGCGGGGAGATCGACAAGATCATGGGCGACGGCGTCATGGCGGTCTTCAACGACGGGAAGACGCTGGAACCGATGACCGTGCGGGCCGTCCAGGCCGCGATCGAAATCCGTCTGGAACTGCAGGCCTACAACCGCGAGCGTTGGGAATGGCACGTGCGCAACGCCGATCCGGGCGACCATTTCCCGCGCATCGACAACGGAATCGGGATCGCCTTCGGTCCGGTCGTCACGGGGAACATCGGATCCGACTACAAGCTCGACCACACCCTGATCGGCGACGTCGTGAACGTGGCCTCGCGCCTGGAAGGCCTCACGCGCCACTACGGCAACGCGATCCTGGTCACCGACGAGGTCCGCGACCAGCTTCCCGACAGATTCTGCATCCGGTTCCTGGACACGATCCGCGTGAAGGGACGCGAGGAGCCCATCCGCATCCACGAGATCTACGACCACGAACCGGCGCGCGTGCGCGACGCCAAGGCCCGCCACCAGATCCTCATGGAGGAGGCCTGGGAACTCTACGCCGCCGGCCTGTTCGCCGAATCCCGCCACATCTACGAGGAACTGGTCCGCGCCAGCGGCCCGCACCTCCTGCAACCGGGCCACCCGCTGGATCCGGCCCTGGAATTCTTCCTGGCCCGCTGCCGCAAACTGGAGACCCGCGCCGCCGAAGACCCCGCCATGCTCGCGCACTGGGTGGGGATCCACGGATTCGAGGGGAAGTGAGTGGAAGCAGAATAATCCCCGAAAATTGGAAGCCGGACTCCCTGGTTTCATGGTTTATTGAATTTCAGATCCTATCCAGCCTCGGAGCGCTCCCGTCGTCAGGGCCCGATCGTGCCTCGGGTGGTGCAGCGGCCGTCCTGGCAGATCTGGAGCCAGGCGATGCCGCCGGGGTGGAATTCGCGTTCCAGGGCGCCCGCGGGCACCTGGATGCGCCGTCCGTCGGGAGTGATCCAGGCCCGCGCGACAGGACCGCGCCCTGCGGGTACCGAGGCGGAAAAAGTCACCGACGCCGTGACGGGATCGATTTGCTGGAACAATTTCAGGACATTCAGGCCCGCCCAGCCGGTATCGGGGCTGTGGCTCGGTCCCGAACGCTTGAGGAGCGCCAGAACGCTGTCGGACGTAAGCCGCGGAGCATGTTCCAGCAACAGGGCCACGGCTCCCGTGACCAGCGGGGCCGACATGGAGGTTCCCGACATGGGTCCCCAGGCGTAGGTGCCCGAACGCACCGTCACCGAGGAGGCCGGGCCGCCCGAGTTCAGCGACGACACGATGTCCACTCCGGGCGCCGCCAGGTCGGGTTTGACCACCTTGGCGAGCCCCGGTCCGCGCGAACTGAAGCTCGCGATGGATCCGGTCCTGCCGCTGGTCGCGGCGACGGCGATCACCGCGGGACAGGTGGCCTTGTCGGAGATCGTGTTCACATTGTCGGGCACCACGCAGGTGGGGCAACGCGCGGCTCCCGGCGAAACGAATTCCAGGCCTTCTTCCCAGATCCAGCCGTGGATGGTGCCGGTGGCGGCGGTCACGACCATCCGCAATTGGGAATTGGGTCGGTTGGTGCTCACCGACAAACGCAAGCCTCCTTGGCCCGAACGGCGTTCCAGGTTGCCCACCGTCCACACCGTGTCGCTCCCGAAGATCTTGCGATCGTTCACGGTCACCCAGGTGCCGCGGCTGGAACCCACGTTCAGAGGCGTGGTGGCGGCCAAGACGGAATCCGACTCGTCCAGGAGTTCCACCCAGGCCTGGTAGGTGCGGCCCGAATCGCCCCAGAACTCCACTTCGTTGAAGAACATGCTGCGGACCTGTCCGCTGGACAAGGTCTGGGTGCCGGCCGAAACCTGGAGGGCGAAGCGTGCCGTGTCGCCACGGAAGCTGCGCGAAACGTGCCCCTTCTTGCCACCGGAATTGCCTGCGGAAGCCACGAGGATCTTGCCCGGACCGACCATCCCCTTGGCCAGGATGCAATCCGAGCTGGTGCCGTTGCGCGGCCCGTTGAGCGTGCCCCAGCTCATGTTGACCGCCACCGGAAGCCCCAGGCTGTCGCCCAGCTGGAACAGGTACTTGATTCCGTCGTTGAGTCGTTTGCAGCCCTCGCCGCAGTCCACCAGCGCGATGCGCGCGTCGTCGGCGACGCCCCACCACTCGCCCGCAGGAGTCCATTCCCGCCCCGCCGCCAATCCCGCCACATGGGTGCCGTGATTGGAGACCGTCTTGGTGCGCCCCAGGTCGCGAATGCTCTGCGGCGTGGAAAAAAGCGTGCCCGTGGTGAAGCCCGAAGGCGGTTTGCCGGTGGTGTTGGCCATGTCCCAGACCCGCACGATGCGCGAGCGCCCCGACGAATCCTGGAAGGCGTAATGGTTGAGATCGAACCCGATGTCGACGATCCCGACCAGCGCCTTGGTCCCCCGATGCGCATGTGCGAGGCCTGTCCCCGAATGGACCGGTTCGGCCTGGATGCGCTGCCTGGACGCATCCAGGGCATGGCGGGTGCGGCGCGGAGGCGATTCGACACGGTCGATGCCCGGCAACAGGGACAACGCCTCCAGGCTGTCGGGGGGAAGATCCACCTCGAACAAGCCGCGCCCCAGACTGCGCGACTTCCAGGAACGCTGCGCCAGCCACCGGTTCAAGGCGATCGAATCGCGGGTGCCCACCACGAAGGTCTGTCTGGCCCGAGGATCTTCCCAACCGCGGTGACGGACCATTCTGGTCGGGCCGCCCTCTTCCCATGGCATTTGGACAGCGGCGGAGTCCGAGAGATCCATGCCGGCGACCAGGACCAGCAGAGTGAGGGCTAGCATTCCTCTAGTTTAGCGCTCCAGCCCATTCCCCCGCTGCCCGCTGACAGTCCGACACGGATGAAACCGGTTCCGGAATGTCCACGAACTTGTCACCAGGTCGCCTTGCCTGGTGGCGCGACCACGCTCCCCCCCCGTGCGGCGGGCGCAACTGCGCAACCCGGCCTATTCCTTGACGCACCTCACGGGGAAGTAGGCGGTGGACCTGGGCGATTCGGCGGGATTGAAGTACCAGACCTTCCTGTCGAGCTCGGGAAATTCGTCGGCGACGTAGAAGTAGGTCCCGTAGACGGCCTGGTCGGCGGCATGCTCGGCCGACAGGTACGAGACGCCGGCTTCGGGATCGAAATTGACCTTGCCGTCCAGGGTCTTGGAACACCAGGTCGCCCAGACGACGTCGAACCCGTAGGGATCTCGGTAGGTCTTGCCCGAACCCGGCCAATAACCGGATCGGTACGTGGGCTGTTGCGGCGTGCCGGCCCGGATGGTTCCCAACGACAGCCAGTCGGCGCGATTCGGAAGCCTCCAACCCGTCGGGCAGGCTCCCACCGGATCCACCCGGCAGTCCGTCGTGCCGGATTTTGTCCAGTCCAGGGTATCGCAGGCCCCGCCTCCCGCGAAGGAAAAGATCGACGACGGCGGATACAACCGTCCCTTGGCGGCGCAATCGATCCTGTCGAGATCGGTGCAGATCGCCGAGGTGTCGCCGGGCACGGAGCGGGCAAGGTTCCGGGCCATCCAGACGCGGCCCGCGATGCGGGTGGTCCAGAGGCTGTCGACCCCGCCGTCGCGGAACACCACCCTCTCCCGCTTGCGGTGGTCGATCGGGCCGACGACGGAATACGTCGTATCGGTGGGCTCGTCGGCCGCGAGCCGGACCAGGCGTCCTCGGATCGAATCCACCCCGGATCCGTGGATTCCGGAGGGCGAAACCGCCTCCCAGCCCCGTTCCAGGCTGTGGACCTCGTATTCCACCCGCCACCCGGCGGGAAGCTGCCAGGGGCCGATCGCGAGCGTGTCGCCCGCGGGGCCCGATCCCACGTCGTAGCTGGCGGGAAGCGTCGGGACCACGTGGTTCAAGGCGATCGTCCTCGGTGCGCTCGTGTCGCCGTTGCGCCACCGGCCTTGCACGACCATCCCGGGCGAACGACGCATGGCCGCGGTGTCGAACTCCAGCACCTGCAGTCCGCCATCCACGGGGAACTCCATGGTGGTGTCCCGCCACGAGGCGTCCATCGCCCAGGGAGCCAGGACCCGCAACGAATCGGGCGCCCCCGAGGTCGTGGCCGGAAGCCGTGTCTTGACGGATGTGCCGCGGATCCAGGTCTTCCAGTCTCCGACATCGAACGCCCGCGCCTGGGGCACGTGGATGCCGATCCGGACAGGATCCGACAACAAGGAATCGGCGTTCAGGGAGCGGACATGGAAGACGTAGTCGGTCCGCGACGGATCGAGCACATCCGCCTGGGTTCCGCCGCGCCCGGCCATGGTGGTGTCGGTGGCGCCGAGCGAATCCGACACGACGTACCGTGTTCCGGATTGGCCCTTCCACGACAACTGGACCAGGATGGGCGCGCCTCGGGAATCGAACGCCAAGCTGGCGGTCAAGCCTTCGACCTTGGTCGGAATCCGTCGAGTCCTGGCGGTGCCCGAATACGCTCCGTCCGACCTGCCGCCGGTGGAATCGCCACCGGGTTCGGCGAACACCGCGATCCAAGCCGAATCGCCCGCCCCCAACCCCAGGGCGAACCTCCCGGTACCGGCTTCCAACGCGGAGCTGCGCCCCTCGTCCAGCGTCTGCTGGGCGTCGCCGCCCCAGTACACCGTGTAGGACCGGGCGGCAACCGCATCCCAGACCCAGACCAGCGAGTCGGTGTCGCGCCGCTCCAGCCGCAGGTTCCGGGGCATGCTCGGACGGTTGGCGGCGGTCCCCTTGACCACGCACCATTGGGTGTCGACCACCGTCGAATCGTCCCGGGCGGCGCGCACCACGAACAGCCAGGTCCCGGCCGACACCTGGAACGTCCAAGGCTTGTCGGCCAGGTCGGCGCGCTGCGTGAACGAGGTGGCCTCGTCCAAGGAGCGGCCGTAGGCCACGCTCCAGGTGGTGCCCTCGACAGGAATCGTCGAAGGGGCCAGGGTCAGGGTCGCGTAAGCGCTGTCCTCGCGGGTGTTGACGACGTCGAACGCGGGCCACGGCGGCGGATTGCGGGCGGTGGCGGAATCGAACGCAGTGTCCGATTCGCGGCCCGTGGCGGGATCCAGCGCGACCAGCTTGAACCGCACGATCGCGCCTCCACGCAGGCCGTCCACGACGACCATGTCGGTGGAATCGGTTTCCACGACCGTCGCGGGCTTCCAGGATCCGTCGATTTCCGTCCAGGCCTTGGCGTTGCCGGAAACCGACGAACCTTCCCAGGAAAACCGGACCCGTCCGTGGCCGCGTTCGTGGGTCGGGGCGAAGGGGTCCACCTTGGGCAGCCGCAGCTTCCACCAGAACCGGACCGAATCCACCACCACGCTCCCCCGTCGCGCCCACGCCGCGACCAGCATCCGTCCCGCCGTGTCGCGGGGTTCGAGTCCCCGGGACACGAGGTCGCGCAGCGCGGCGGAATCGATCTCGCCGGTGATCCCGTCGTACCCCGTCCGTTCGGAAAGCGGCTTCCAGTCCGACGCGACCGGAGGCGCCGTGTCGGGCTGCGCCAGCGCCCGCCAGACGATAGAGAGTTCGTTGCTGGCCGCCAGATGCGCGGGCACGAGCCAATCGCGCCAGGTGCCGTCGAGTGTGTCGAACGATCCGGCCACCGCCAGAGAATCGCGCACGCCGACGTTCCATCGAGCCTTGGCGACGCGCCCGGTCCAGCGATCCTCGTCGCAGGCGACCGCCGCCAGACGGAATTCGCCCACGGCCTGGGCCACCAGGACGCGTCGACCGGAATCCGTCGTGGCGCACGAGGGGACCGAACCGTCGAGGGAGATCCCCAGGTGCGCCGAATCCGGAGCCTCCACGACCACGGAATCCCCCACCAGGAGCTTTGGCGTGTCCGCCTCGGACAGGGGTTTCCCGCGCCAGGAGATGGAGGGGACTCCCGCGAACCCCTTCACGACCACCGAAGGCGACAGCGCGTCGCGGGTCAGCGAACCGGTGTCCTCGAACCGGCCCGTGTCGCTTCCGTACCAGATCGTGTCGGGGCCGGTGGTCCCCCACACTTCCAGGAACCATTTGCGCCCGACGGGAATCCCTGGCAACGTGGCGGATTTCGCGCTCCAGGGAAGCGACGAGGCGGCGAACACGTTGGCCTTGCCGACGCTGTCCAGACGCAGACGCAGATGCACGGAATCGACCTTCCCCAGCAGGCCCGAGGCCGACTTCAGGCGGGGACTCATGGAGACGCTCCGCCCGGAACCGGCATCCGGTTCCAGGACCCCAAGCCCCCGACCTGGCTCGCAGGAGACAAAAAACGTCACGACGGCGGCGGCCAGACCCACCGACAGGATCCCGCGCGGGGACACGGGCGTCAGTCCCATACGAAGGTCAGCGAACCGGTGGGAGGATTCGGTTCTTCCGACCGCCGCGCGGGAGCGTCGGGCGCCCCGGGCGAAGCGGCATCCAGGAACAGGTACGCCACCGCGGCGCCGCCGGCGACCACCGCCGCACCGGCGACCCACCATCCCGCACCCGATCCGCCCTTGGCCCGTTCACCGCGCCCGGCCCTGGAGCGCAGGAGGTCGGCCGCCACCAGGGGGACAAGATCCGTCAAGGCGTCGTCGATCCTGCCCGCCAGCGACCGCTGGCTGCTGGAAACCACCTCGCCCGTCCCGATGTCGATCAGGCGCGCGTTCAGGACGTAGGTCCGGCCGAGCCGCCCCACCGAACCCACGATCCCGCGTTCCACGCCAAGGAGCCGTCCGATCTGGACGGCGCATTCCGAACCTTCGCAGGCGCCGCTTTGCTGGAACCCCTGTTCGACAAGAACCGTCTTGATCTGGCTGCGCTCCAGGAGGCGCAGGCGACCCGACCCGGCGAGCCGGTCGGACAGCGCGTCTTCCAGGATGCGCGTGGAATTGGAATCCAGACCCCGCGACTGGAACGGCAGGACCGCCACGGTGGCGATCCGTTCCGCGGCGCGGGAAGCTGGAGCGAAAATGGAGAATAGCAGGATGCCGAGGCAACCTGCGCGAACGGAAAGCTGGAGCATTGTCTGGAAATCTAGCGATTCCGGCGGGTGGCGACGGCGATCGGCCGGTCGGAAATCGACAACGCTGGATACGCGCGTCGGGCCGGAACCGGGAATCGGCCTTCGCTATTCCTTCACGCAGCGCACCGGGAAGTAGGACGGGGCGCGCGGGACGTCGGTCGCGTTGTAGTAGGCCACCAAGGCGACGGAGAAAGGCGTGGATGCGTCGGTATCGAAATACGCGACATGGATCGTCCCGGGAAACCCTGGATCGCTGGAAGGATAGGCGGTTCCCAAGCTGGTGTCGTAGCAACCGAACTCGCCGCCCTGACGGTAGCACCAAGTCGGCCAGGTCGCATGGAATCCAAAGGGATCGACCTGATCGCGCGACTGGATCGGCCATTTTCCCGCCCGCAGGGACGGTGTTGCGATTCCGCTCGCGACGCCTCTCAGGGCTTCCCAATCGAAATTGTCGGGAAGTCTCCAGCCGACCGGACAAATCGAAGGCGTTGCGATCTGGCAACCGGGTGTCGTCCGGCCATCCCAATCGACGGTGTCGCATGCTGAGCCGCCCGGTGCGCCGAAGATCTGCGAGACGGAATACCTCCGGCCTTCGATGGTGCACTTGGCGGGATCGGTGGAAAAGCACATGTCCAGCGAATCGCCTGGGATGTCGTAGGACAGATTCTGGGACATCCAGGTCCGCCCCCCGATGC
>JAKPQQ010000102.1 GCA_029557215.1 Fibrobacterota bacterium
TCATGACCGACGTCGCGCTCACCCCGTACCGCATCCACAACAACACGTTCCACAACAACGCGACCATCTTTTCCGGCTACTACAAGACCGGAACCCAGCACCTGTTCTACAACAACCTGGTCGGTCGCCCCTACCAGTTCTTCCGCAGCGCCGTATCCTTGCAGGTCGAAGCGACGAACAGGACCTACACGGGGTTCCGCAGCGGCTACACCCAGACCGAACGCAACTCCGAGATGCTGCAGTACCTGTCGGAGCACCAGCGGTCCAACCGCGTGGTGGCCCAGGACAGCATCCCCCGCAACACCGCGGTGGCCCCCAACTACTGGGGATCGGCGGGTGGCAATTTCCGTCTCTACAACATGCGCATGATCCGCACGCCTCCCGACAACTGGGTGGATGCCCGTTCCTGGTCCAACAGCGCCCCCACCATGGATTCGCTGGGAATGACCTGGGTTCCCGACACTTCCGCGGTCGGAACCATCGCGGCGCAGGCCGACACCGGTGGTATCGTGGGTTGGGTCCGCCACAACATGTGGGTGGGCGCGAGCAAGGATCCCAAGCTGGATCCCAACCTGAACGAGAACTGGTGCCCTCCCTGGATCCCCAACAACATCCGCAGCGCGCTGGGCGACCCGAAGATCTTCCGCAACACGTCCTCGTTCGATCTCCGCTGGACCTTGGGGCTTCCGCTGGACACCCTTTCGGCGGTCACGTCGGCTTCCTGGCTGACCCCGCAGACCACCAACCTCAAGATGGACGGCTGGCTGGGCTACGAAGGCACCGCCACCAAGGCGTTGGCCGTCGGCGCCTACGATCCCGCGGGCGGATGGGCCGCCCCGGCGCGGCGTCTGGTGCTGCGCGACACGCTCATCGAGACCGTCGTCGATTCCCTGGTCAAGTTCCGTCTGAACGTGAGCGGCGAAGGCCTGGACAATTCCGACATCGTCAAGCTGGAAGTCGCTTCGGCCAAGTTCTACAACGACGTTCCCGTTTCCGACACGCTCTACAACCAGGGCCCCAACGCGGCGGGAACGGGCACCACCACGCGCGTCAATTCCATCCTGTCCAGCAAGCCCTGGCCCTTGCCGTACCAGTTCAACGCGATCGACTACAACCGCCCGGGCTTCAAGGTCGACGACTCCCTGACCAAGAACAAGCTGCGTCCCGACCACGTGTTCCTGGGGCGCGTCGGTGCCGGATTCTGGCTTCCGCCCGATTCGCTCTACGCCCGCGCCGAGGTGGTCCTCAAGGCCACCCTCACCGATGGAACCGTCATCTATTCCAATCCCGGCGTGTTCATGTTCTCGCGTCCGCGGTTCCAGTTCGACGTCCGGGTGGTGGACGCCATCACGGGCAAGGACCTGCCCCGCGATCCCGACGGGATTTCGCTCGTGGCCCAGGCCCGCCAGCCTCTCAAGGTGATCGTGAAGGCCAAGACGGTCGCGCAGCTTCCGGTGGAATTCAAGGGGTACGGCAATCTCCAGATGGGCGGCGCGGGTGGATTGCACGGCCTCGACGGCCAACAGCTCCAGACCCAGCGTTCCGGAGCCTGGAAGATCCGCAACCCCAACGACACGATCACGCCCTACTTCGCGCAGAACGATTCGGTGTACGACACCCTGCGCGCCATGGTCAGCCCCTCCAACGGCACGCTCATCTACCGTGCTGTGTTCGTCGACCAGATCGGGAACCTGCTGCCTTACTTCGTGGAAGGTCGTTCGGCTCCCCTCAAGGTCGTTTCCGGCGCGATCTACCAGGTGACCATCGATTCGGTGATGCGCGCCAAGGAAGTGCTGGCGGTCCCCAGCCACCTGATCAAGGTGGATCTCAACGAATCGGCCAACGGACGCCGCGACACCATCCTGTCCAACGGCAAGGATACCAGCGGCAACATTTCCGAAGTGTCCAAGGGCGACACCTTGCGGATCGCCTTGCAGGTGCGCGACAAGTTCGGCAATCGCGTACTTGATACCACCAGCGCCACCAGCGGGCTGTACATCAGTCTGCAACACGCGATCTCGGCGGCGGGAAGGTATCCGCAGACCGCCACGGATCCCAACATGGTCCTGCTCGATTCGCTCGGGACTCCGGTCCAAAAGATCCGGCTTTCCTTCGACGAGCGCGGACAGGCTTGGGCCAATGTGTACATCAGCCAGTTCGCATCCGCCGCCACGCTCGCCGTCCTGCGAGCGGCCATCGTCGACTCCTTGGGCCGCGAAATCGGCACCAGTGGATCCACGCGCGACTCGGGTGTGGTCGACACGACCTGGCTCAAGACCGACAAGGCTTCCATCGGCATCGTCTGGACCGACACCACCGGCGCGGTGCGGACGCCCATCGCGCAGGGTTGGGTGGGCGA
>JAKPQQ010000130.1 GCA_029557215.1 Fibrobacterota bacterium
GCATGAAGACGTCGGAAAAGGTGGGTGCCGTGGCGGCCGTGAGCTTTCCGAACTCGACCACCGATTTCACGCACGTGTCCAGGTCGGGCTCGACGATGTGGATGCGGCCTTCGTTGATCGTGTTGACCGCGACCTGGTTGACGTCCACGCCGTGCACGTCGTAGCCGCGAGCGGCGATGATGGCGGCCGTGGGCAACCCGATGTAACCCAGCCCCACGACGCAGACCTGGTGGTAGGGCAGTTCAAGTCCCGTCGTGCATTCCCGTTGTGTGGCGACTTCGATCATGGTGGCGATCCTTTGCTTATGCGGCGGGCTGGGCCAGGAAGTATTGCCTGATTCGTTCGCAGGCGTGTCCGTCCCCGTAGGGGTTGTGGGCGCGAGCCATAGTATCGTACTCCTGGCGATCGCGAAGCAAGATTTTTGTCGCCTGCACGATCGCGACGCGATCGGTCCCCACCAGCTTGACGGTTCCCGCGTCCACCGCCTCGGGGCGTTCTGTCGTGTCGCGCATGACCAGCACCGGTTTTCCCAGGCTTGGCGCTTCTTCCTGCACACCTCCGCTATCGGTCAAGATCAGGAAACTGCGGTCCATCAGGAACACGAACGGTTCGTAGTCCAACGGGGCGATCAGATGGACGTTGCCGATTCCCGCCAGCAGTTCGTTCACCGGCTTCTGGACGTTGGGATTGAGATGCACCGGATAGACGAAATCGCAATCCGCGAATTCCTGCGCGAGCTCCTTGATGGCTTGGCAGATGTTCAGGAAGCCTTCGCCGAAGTTTTCGCGACGGTGCCCGGTGATCAGAACGATCCTGCGGTCCTGCGGCGAAGCTTCGTTGGCGATCGCGAATCCGCATTGGCGGATTCCGTCGGCCAGCGTGGCGCGCAGCCGCGGATCGCGGCGGATCTTGCCGACCACGTCCAGGAGCGCGTCGATCACGGTGTTGCCCGTGACCACGATGGCTTCGTCGCGTGCGCCTTCGGCGAGCAACCGCTGGCGAGCGTGTTCGGTGGGCGCGAAGAAATGGTCCACCAGCCGGTCGGCCAATTGCCGGTTGGCCTCTTCGGGCCAAGGGCTCTTGAGGTTGTATGTCCGCAGTCCCGCCTCGACATGCCCGATCTGGACGTTCTTGTAGAAGCAGGCGAGGGATGCCGCCAGTGTCGTGGTGGTGTCGCCGTGCACCAGGGCCACGTCGGGCTTGAATTCGTCCAGGACGCCGCGCAGGCCCATCAGGACCCTGGATGTGATGTCGAACAGATCCTGCCCGGGCTTCATGATGTCCAGATCGTATTCGGGGCGGATCCCGAAGATCTCCAGGACCTGGTCGAGCATCTGGCGGTGCTGGGCGGTCACGCACACGCGCACCTCGAAGTTCTCCGTGTCGGCCTGCAGGGTCTTGACCAACGGGGCCATCTTGATGGCTTCTGGCCGGGTGCCGAAGATGATCAGGACTTTTTGCAAGATGTTCTCCCCGGAGGGCCAAAGGTGGGACGACGTTGTTCGAGGGATCCGGTTCGCTGGAAGGCGATTCGTCGGCGACGCGGTCCGCTGGCTGCCACCGTATGGAATGCGGTCGCGGACCATCATCGGAAATGACCCGGTAGGATCAAACATGGGAATCCTAGCATCGGTTCGCCAAGGATTCCATGGAAGAATGTCAAAAAACGGTTCGCAGGATTCTGTCTACCTGAACAACTCCACCGTGTTGAAGTCCACGCCCGCCTTGCGCAGGCCCAGGATCAGGCGCATCGTGGAGGCCCAGCTCATGTTGGGGTCGAGCACGCCGTGGAAGTAGGCGCGGCTGTCGGGGATCGTGCCGGGAAGCGTGCGCACGGCGTGGATCTGGGCGGCCACCGCCACGTCGCGGGGCAGCGGGGCGCGCACCACCCACGCCATGTCCTTGGGGTTGTCGGTGCGGATCGTGTCGGGGATCTTCACGAGGTTGCCCAGCATCACGTACTTGGATTCGGGCCACAGCGAATCGGTGCAGTGGTCGCCGCGCGGGTCGACCGCGCAGCGGCCCCAGGTGTCGCGCCAGGAGATGCGGACCTGGCCGGGGTTCTTGTCGGAACCCACCCAGTCCTTGCCATCGACGTCCAGGAGCACCGGGATTTCGGGCATCCAGCCTTCTTCGGTCCAGATGCGCACCCTGGAGCGTTCGGCCGCGACCATCAGCGACAGGCGCGGACGGATCGTGTCGTGGGTGTTGATGGAATAGATGCTGCGCGGGGCGGGCACCGGCGGCTGCATGAGCGTGGGCGGGTCGTTCCCGTCGACCCCGAACGCGCCCCGGCAGTCGATGTTGATCTTGGAGATCCACGACAGGAAGGCGACGAAATCCGACGCCTTGAGCGACGTGTCCGGCGCGGTCAGCTTCCAGAGGTGGCGGGTGGCCTTGTCGGCGCAGAACGGAGCCAGGGAATCGGCCACCACGGAAGAATCGGTTTTTTTGCCGTCGAACACGAATCCGGACTTGGTAACTTCCAGGCTGTGCCGCATCCGGAACGTGGGGTTGCACGAGGCGAGCAGGGCCAACGCGCAGGAAGCGGCGGCGACAAAGGCGGATCGTTCTAGAACAACTTTAGGTTTGGAGATCAATGAACTACCTGACCCTTCCCATTGGAGATCGGGCACCCGAAGTGGTGCGATGCGTAATAGAAATTTCCAAGGACACGAACACCAAGTTCGAATACGACGAAAAGCTCAACATCTTCACCCTGGACCGCGTTCTGCTTTCCAGCATGCTGTACCCGGCGAACTACGGATTCATTCCGTCCACGCGGGCGCATGACGGGGATTGTCTGGACATCCTCGTGTACATGAACGCCCCCATGCCGCCCGGAACGGTGGTGGAGGCGATCCCGGTCGGGGTGCTCGACATGACCGACGGCGGGTTCAAGGACTACAAGGTCCTGGCCGTGCCGGCCTTCACGCTCAATCCCCCCAAGGACATTTCGGGGATCGATCCCGTCTTCCTGATGATCTCCAGGAATTTTTTCAAGGGCTACAAGGAGCTCGAAGGCAAGGTGGTGGAGATCGGGGAGTGGCTGCCTCGGGAGAAGGCGATCGAATACATCCTGGACGGCAACCAGCGGTTCAAGGAGCTGCTGGAGCTGGAATGACCCTCGTCGCACGGTGGCGTCGGCGATCGGCGATGGCGGAAGCCGTCGGGGAGCGCTGGTGTGTGTAGCTTGGGTCGGTAGGAAGTGTCTCGGGCGGGACTCGAACCCGCACGACTCGCGTCAGCGGATTTTAAGTCCGCCGTGTCTACCGGTTCCACCACCGAGACATTCCTCACCGGACGCCTTCGCGTACGGGGTGGTAAACTTACATTAGGCTGTTCCCGAAAGGGCGGCCAACAACCGTCCATCGGACAAGGAGACGAGTCCCATGCAAGTGAAAGTCACCGGAAGGCATTTCGATGCCTCCACCGAGCTCCAGAGCAACGTCGAGGCCCAGATCGCCGCGTTGGCCAAGTTCAACGATCGGATCACCGGCGCCCACGTGATCCTGGACAAGCAGCCGAACGAACTTCGCTCGGCGCATGCGGAGTTGTCTGTCGCCGGACACGGCGTCGTGTCGGTGTCGGCTGAAGCCGAAACCATGCACAAGGCCGTCGACGAGATGTTCCTCAAGATCGAACGCGTCCTGAAGAAGGAGAACGAAAAGGCCAAGGACCACCGCGCTCCTTCCATGGACAAGGTGGTGGAAGCCTGAGTTCGGGCCAGTCCCAACCGCCGCTTCTGGAACCCATCGAGATCCGCCACAGGGGAGTGCTTCCCCTGGGGCGTCTGTTCCAGAACCATGCCCAGGCCCTGGGGCTGGAAGCCCGCACGCAAGTGTTCGAAGCCGACATCACCGAACCCGACCTCCACAGGCCGGGGTTGGCGTTGGCCGGCTTCACCAATGTCTTTTCCCACAAGCGCGTCCAGATGGTGGGCAACACCGAATGGTGCTACCTGGACAGCTTGACCCCCGACCAGCGCCGGGAATCGATGCGTCGCCTGGCCGAGCATCCTTCGCCGTTGTGGATCTTCACGCACGGCAATCCGGTCCATCCGGAAATCGTCGAAGAGGCCGCCGCCCAAGGCGCGACGGTGGCCAGCTGCCAGCGTCCCACGCTGGAACTCGCCGAACACCTGGGCGAGGTCCTGCAGGACCACTTCGCGCCGTTCGCCACCGTGCACGCTTCGCTGGTCGACGTGTACGGCATCGGGCTGCTCTACGTCGGGAAGTCCGGCGTGGGGAAGTCGGAAGCCGTCCTGGACCTCGTGGAACGCGGCCATCGCCTGGTGGCCGACGACGTGGTCTACCTCACGCGCCGCGGCAAGGACGTGATCGGCACCGGCAACGAACTGCTGGGCCAGCACATGGAAATCCGCGGGGTCGGCATCATCGACGTCGCTTCGCTGTTCGGCATCCGCGCGATCCGCCAGACCAAGCGCATCGAGATGGTGGTGGAACTGCGCATCTGGCAGGAAGGCGACACCTACGACCGCACGGGGCTGTCCACGTTCACGTGCAATCTCATGGGCGTGGAGGTCCCGCGCACGATCATCCCTCTTTCACCGGGCAAGAACATCACGGTGATCGGCGAGGTGATCGCCATGAACACCCTGCTCAAGCTCAACGGCAAGGATCCCGCCCGGACGTTCAACGAGCGGCTCATCCAACTCATGAACGAAAAACGCGAAGAGCGCGCGCGCCGCGTGGCGCGGTGGGAGTGACATGACCGGGCGCAAGACCCAGAACATCATTGTCGGCACGGTGGTTCTTGTCGCCTTGTTCCTTCTGATCTTCGGGATGGCGTTCCTGAGCGAGTACCATCCCGGCCAGCTCAACGAAGAATACGTGATCGAGGCCGAACAGGTGGGCCTGCTGTCCGCCGGCGACCCCGTCAAGTTCAACGGCGTCAAGGTGGGCAAGGTGACCAACATCGAGCTCTCCAAAAAACGCTCGGTGGAGATCCGCGTCGAGGTCAAGGCCGATGTCCGGATTCCGGTCGGGTCGGTCGTGGAGATCCAGAACGTCGGACTCATGGGCGAGCGCATGATCAACGTGGTGCTGTCGTCCAATCCCGAGTTCTACCCGGCCGGCACGGTGCTTTCGGCCAAGTACGACTACGGCATCGCCGAGACCATGGGCGCCGCCGGCGAAGTGGTGGAACAGGCCAAGATCATGGTGGCCCAGCTCCAGAAGGTGCTGGACAGCACGATCGGACGCAAGGATTTCGTGCCCCGCGTGAACGCGATCGTGGAACGCGCCGACGCCGTGAGCGAGCGCCTGGACCAGCTCGTGACCCAGCTGACTCCGCAGGTGAAGGGAGCCGTGGGCGACCTCGCGTCGGCCGGCAGGACCGTCCGCGGCGTGGCCGACCGCTCCGCTCCGGTGGTCGACCGGGTGGTGGAGCGTGCAGACAAGAGCACCGCCGAACTGGAACCCATGCTCGCCGACCTCAAGGCCACCGCCTCCGATATCCGACAGATCGTGTCCAAGGCGAAGAGCGGCGAAAGCACCCTGGGCAGGCTCGTCGACGACGACGCCTTCTACAAGGAGCTGTCCGGCGCCGTCACGCGGGCCGACTCCCTCATCCACCGGATCCAACGCAAGGGTCTGGACATCAACGTGGACCTGTGGTGACCCCCATGAACGAATCCCCCAGCACCCGCCTCCTTTGGGCGGTCCACTGCCACCAGCCGGTGGGCAACTTCGACTTCGTGTTCGAAAACGCCTTCGCGCAGGCCTACGATCCGTTCGTCCAGGTGCTGGAGCGGCATCCGTCGATCGGGGTGGATTTCCATTTTTCGGGCATCCTGCTGGATTGGTTGGACAAGAACCGTCCAGACTACCTGGACCGCGTCGCGGCCCTGGTGGACCGCGGCCAGTGCGGATTGCTGGCCGGCGCCTACTACGAGCCCATCCTGCCGCCCATCCCGCACCACGACCAGGTGGGACAGATCGTGGCGCTGCGAAAGCGCCTCAAGGAACGGTTCGGGGTCGAACCCACGGGCATGTGGCTGGCCGAGCGCGTGTGGGAGCCGGGGCTGCCCGCGGCCCTGGCCGAAGCCGGGATCGAATACACCCTGCTGGACGGAACCCATTTCAAGCAGGTGGGCTTTGGCGAAAAGGACCTGTTCGGGCGCTGGCTCACGGAAAGCGAAGGCCGCGTGGTGTCGGTGTACCCGATCCACGACGGCGTGCGCGACCTGATCCCGTTCTCCGACGTGGAGCGCGCCCTCCAGGCGCTGCGCGACCTGGCCGTTCCCGGTGGTCGCGACGTGGTGTTCGGCGACGACGGCGAAAAGTTCGGCGACTGGCCGGGCACCCACAACCTGTGCTACACCGAACGCTGGCTGGAACGGTTCTTCGAGCAGGTGGAATCCGATCCGTCGCTTTCCGTCAGGCCGGTTTCCGAAGCCTACGGCAGCTCCAAGGCCAACGGCATGGCCTATCTGCCCGCCGCGTCGTATTTCGAGATGATGGAATGGGCCGAAAGCGCCGTCCGCCAGAAGGAACTGCGCAACGCCCGCACCGCGCTCAAGGAAGCCGACCAGTGGGACGACGTCGCGCCGTTCGTGCGCGGGGTCAGTTGGCGCAACTTCCTGGTCCGCTATCCCGAATCCAACCGCATGCACAAGATGGCCTCGCGCCTGTCGCGGCTGGTGCGCGAGGAACTGGAATCCAAGCCCCACGGCAAGCGCCGCACCACGCTCCTGGAGGCCCGCGAGCACGTCTGGCAGGCGCAGTGCAACTGCGGCTACTGGCACGGGGTGTTCGGCGGACTGTACCTCCCGCACCTGCGGCGCGCGATCCACGGGCATCTGGCCCGCGCCGAATCGCTCCTGCGCGAAGGCCAGCCGCTCGTGGGACGCGAGGACTGGGACCTGGACGGCTCCGGCGAGGTGGTCCTGGCCTGTGGAGGCCAATTCCTGTCCATCCACCCCGGCCAGGGCGGCATCGTCCCGTTGTGGTACCTGGACAAGACCGGACTGAACCTGTCGGATTCCATGACCCGCGCCCCCGAGGCCTACCACGCCCGCATCACCGGCGAAGAAGCCAAAGGCGACGGCACCAAGCTGGCCGACCAGTTCGAGGGAAGCGATCCCGAGCTGGCGTCGGCGTTGCGCTACGACCAGGCGCCTCGCGCCTCGGGACTGGTGTGGTGGTTCCCCGAAGGCTCCGACGCATCGGAGTGGTCGGGCGAACGCTCGGCCAAGAACTGGCTGGGCGGATTCTGGGAGACCAGTTCGGTCAGGCGCGGACAGACGCCGTCGTGCGAGCTGCGTCTGGAACGCGACGGACTGGTGTTCCGACGCGGGCTCAAGCTCCTGGGCGAAGGCGGCGTGGAAGCCATCCTGCTGGTGGAAAACACCACCGAACAGGAAATCCGGGGAACCGTGGGCCTGGAATGGATGGTCAACCTGCTGGCCGGCGACGCCCACGACCGCTGGATCAAGCCGCTGGGCGGCGAGGCCGCGCGGCTGGGGACGTCCGGCGCCTGCGACGGAGTGGTGGACCTGGCCGACGAATGGCTGGGGATCCGGCTTCGCCTGGACGCCGGCGAAGGCGCTTCGCACGCCTGGCACGGGGTCCACACCGTGAACCAGAGCGTGGGCGGCTACGAGAAGGTCTATCAGGGGACCTCGATTCTTTCGCTTCGCGAACTTACCATTCCAGCGGGCGGCATTTCGCGCATGCGTGTCGTCCTCGAAATCCAACAGCCGCTCGGACCGGCGCCGCTCTGAACTCCCGACCGGACAACGAGGTGAACAGGAAATGACCAAATCGACTCGCACCCTGAAGGTGGTCAACCGGTTCGGGTTGCATGCGCGACCCGCGGCGATGGTCGTGGAAACCGCGTCGCGGTTCGACTGCGAAGTCACCCTGGAAAAGGACGGGATGACCGCCAACGGCAAGAGCATCATGAGCGTGATGCTCCTTGCGGCCGAACCGGGCTGCGAAGTGTCGCTGGTCGCGGAAGGATCGCAGGCCGAACAAGCCGCCGAGGCCCTGGACAAGTTGTTCCAGGCCCGATTCAACGAAGACGAGGGGTAAGGGGATGGTTCTGGGGAAGAGCGCTTTGCGCCAGGAACTCGAAAGCGGCCGCCTGAAGGTCGCTCCGTTCGACGACGAACTGCTGCAGCCGGCCAGCATCGACATGCGGTTGGGCGACCAGTTCCTGGTTCCGCATCCGTCGGCGGGTTCGTTCACCCGGTTCGGGGAAAGCATCCCCTACGAGACCCTGCGGGCCGACAGCTACATCCTGCCCGGGAATTCGTTCGTGCTCGCGCGCACCCGCGAGGTGGTGGAGCTTCCCGACGACCTGACCGCCTTCGTGGAAGGCCGTTCGTCGATCGGGCGGCTGGGCCTGTTCATCCAGAACGCGGGCTGGGTCGATCCCGGATTCCGCGGATCCATCACGCTGGAGCTGTACAACGGACTGCCGCACCCCATCGAGCTGCGCGCGGGATGGCGCGTGTGCCAGCTCGTGTTCGTGCGCATGGAAGGCAGCTCCGAAGGCGGCTACGTGGGCAAATACCAAGGACAGATCGACACCACCGGCAGCCGTCTCCACCAGGACCCCGACAGGGCTGGCCAGGGACTCTGAGGAAAGGCGCGCCCCGCACCGATGATCTACGGCATCTATTCCGACATCCACGGCAATCTCGAAGCCCTGCAGGCGGTCCTGGATCGCATGAAGGAGCTGGGAGTGCAGAGACGCATCTGCCTGGGCGACCTGGTGGGCTACTGCGCCAACCCCAACGAATGCGTGGACCTGATCCGACAGAATTCGGATGTCGTGATCCTGGGCAACCACGACAGCGTGGCCCTGGGGCGCGAGACCAGCGAGAACTTCAACTTCTACGCCCGTCGCGCCATCGAGTGGACCCGCGAGAACCTCTCGCCCTCGTCCGGCGAGTTCCTCCAGAAGCTCCCGTACCTGGAAGCCGAAGACGAACTCTGCTTCGTGCACGCGTCTCCGCGTTCGCCGGCCGACTGGTACTACGTGACCAGCCTGGACGACGCCGTGGACGCCTTCAGCTTCTTCCGGCAGCGCATCTGCTTCGTGGGGCACACGCATTGGCCCGTGATCGTCGTCATGGAAGGCGAAACCTCGTTTCGCATCTGCGACACGCTGTCCTACACGCTGGAGCAGGGCCAGCGCATGCTGGTGAACGTGGGATCGGTGGGGCAGCCGCGCGATCGCAACCCCATGGCTTCCTTCGCGATCTGCGACTCCAAGACGCTGTCGGTGGAGATCGAACGGGTTCCCTACGACATCGGCAAGACCCAGAAGAAGATGCGCGACCTGGATTTCGCCGATTTCCTGATCAACCGGCTTTCCGAGGGAAAATGACGGAAATCGCCGAAGCGGCCGTCGCGCTCCTGGTGAAGCGGGGCGGCCCCGATGGCCCGGTGGTGCTGCTGGGGCGCCGGGCCAGGCGCGATTCCGATCCTTGGAGCGGCCAGCTCGCGCTGCCCGGCGGCAGGCCCGAACCGGCCGACCGCGACATGCTGGACACCGCCCTGCGCGAATGCTTCGAAGAGGCGGGAATCCGCGTCGCGCGCGGATCCGTCGCGGGTGGACTTCCCGAGATCGTCGCGGGGCGGGTGACGGGGCACCATGTCAAGGTGGTTCCGTTCCTGTGCCTGGTAGACGATTATTGTCGCACCGCTCCCGGCGATGGCGAGATGGACGAGTGGATGGAGTTCCCGCTGCGGCTTCTGGACGACGCGTCCCTGCGCACCACGCTGGACGCCCCCGACGGCAGCGTGCAGGACGCCCTGCGGACTCCGTTGGGGATCCTGTGGGGCATGACCCTCCGTTTGCTGGAACGCACCTGGCGCGAGCCCCTGGTGCGCGGGGTCCGGAGCCTGTGGCTGGATTTCGACGGCACGGTCTATCCCGCCTCGCACACGCTCGCCGAAGAAATCGACCGTCGCATCACCGAATGGGTGGCCATGGCCCGCGGCATCCCCTGGGAAGAAGCCGACCTGGTCCGGCGCGATCTGTACCGCAAGCACGGCAACACCCTGCGCGGCATGATGCGCGAAGACGACGTGGATCCCAACGCCTACCTGGACCACGTGTTCGATCTGCCGGATTCCGTCTTCCCGGGTCCCGACGCGCGCCTGGGGGAGGCGTTGCAGCGCATCGGGCTTCCCGTCTGCGTCTTCACCAACGCCCGCGAGGACTACGTGCGGCGGGGACTGGCGCGGCTGGGGTTCCCCGGCCTGGTGGGGCGCGTCCACGACATCGCGTCGTTCGGCTGGACCGCCAAGCCCGAACCGCGCGTCTACGACGAGATGCTCGTGCGCGAAGCCGTGGACGATTCCGCGACCGTGCTGTTCGCCGAAGACCGCTCCGAGAACCTGGGACCGGCGCGCGAGCGCGGCGTCCGCTGCGTCTGGATCGACGAGTCGGGCGCGGGCGACTGGACCGGGCCGTCGGGAGCCGGATGGGACGCGGTCCCGTGGCACTGGAAGCTGCGCGAGCTTTCCGATCTGCCGGTGCTTCTGCTTCCCCGATTGGGGTGGGACGGGAAGTGAGGATCCTGCTGTCCTCCGGCGAGGTGTCGGGGGATGCGATCGGCGGGCGCCTTGCCCGCGAATTTCGCGGGATCCTGCCTTCGGTCGATCTTGCCGGATGCGTGGGTGCCTCCATGGAATCGGCCGGGGTGCGCGCGCTGGCGGGCATCGGGTCGTTTTCGCACGCGGGTTGGGTTTCGGTGCTGTCGCGCCTGCCGTGGGTGGCCTGGAGCGCCTGGAGCTATTTCCGGCGGGTCGACCGGTTCGCGCCGGATCTTGTCGTGGCCGTCGATGCTCCGGGGCTCCACGGGCCCCTGCTCGGCCGGTGCTCGCGCAAAGGGATTCGCTGCGCCTGGGTGGCCCCGCCGCAGCTGTGGGCCTGGAAGAACCGGTCGGTTCCCCTGTTGCGCGGCATGGACGTCTATCCCGCCCACCGGTTCGAGATCCCGAGCCTGGAACGCGCGGGCGCCAACGCGTTCTGGTGGGGGTTTCCCGGCGAACGCCCCTGTTCAGCTCCTCCGGTCGATCGTCCTTTGCTGGCCTTGTTCCCCGGGAGCCGGTCGGCCTGGCGCGACCGCCACGCGCGATGGTTCGTTTCGCTGGCGCGCCAGACCGGTCTGCCGCTGGAGCCGGTTCTTGTCCACCCCGCCCCCCGGGACGGCGGCATGGAGCTGGGGGTGCGCTGCCTGACCCCCGGGGAGGCGCTTCCCGCCGCGGCGCTGGCGCTTTGCCTGCCGGGGACCTCCACCCTGCAGACGGCGATGTGGGGCGTTCCCACCGTGGTGGCCGCCAGGCCCGGGCGCATCGACCTGATGATCGCGGGAACCCGGCTCGCTTCCGGATCGAAGGTGCTTCCCAACCGGATCCTGGGCGACGGGATCTTTCCCGAGTTCTACGCGGAGCAGGCGACCTCGGAGCGCGTGGTCGCGGCCTTGCGGGAATCCCATCGCGATCGGCGGGAGATCGCCTCCAGGTTGGTCGGGTTGCCCCAGGCGCTGGGGGAGGCCGCCGCCCCGCGACGGATCGCCGAACATGTCCTGGGTCGGAACGCGGCTTGACCTGTCGCCACGCGGAGCTTGGCATCGACGCGTGCGGAATGAGAACATTGGAACCATGAGCGTCGACGCATCGCAAGGCTTCGCCTTCCTCCGCAACCTGATCCACTGGCAGAACCGCCCCGACGGCGCGTTCATCGAGGTTCTGCCGGGCGCCCAGCCGGTGGACGAACAGGAATTGTTCCGCGCCTTCCTGGCGCCCGGTGTCGTGAACGCCAACGCGGCCACCATCGCCTCGCACATCCGCGAGCGCTCCGAAGGCTGGCAGCGCGTGGGCAAGGCGTTCGAGTTCAACGACGGCGTCGCCAAGGTCTTGCAGGTGAAACTCCAGGATCTGTCGGCGTCGGTGTGGATCGATCCGCCGTTGGCGCGCGAGCAAGGACGGATCCTGACCGCCGACGAGATCAAGGAGACCCTCAAGCTCAGCGGAGTCACCCACGGCATCGACCCCGATCTGCTCCAGATGCTCCTTCGGCCCAACTGCGCCAAAGGGTGGTTCGACATCGCGGTGGGCGATCCTCCCGTGGACGGCACCGACGCCATGATCGAATGCCGCGTGAACCTGGAGCACAGCTCGATCCCGGAGCCCGGCGAAGACGGCACCATCGATTTCCGCGACCGCGGCGTCCTGCCCGAGGTCGTGGAAGGCACGCCCATCTACGTCAAGATCCCGGGGAAGGAAGCCAAGGACGGGGTCGACCTCGCCGGCAACGTCCTGGCGGCCAAGAAGGGGCGCGACATCAATCTGATCCCCACCGAAGGCACGCGTCTGCGCGAAGGCGATTCGTACGTCCTGGAAGCCGCCTGCGACGGGTTCCTGTTCCTGGGACGCGACGGTCGCGTGAACGTGGGGCGGGTGTTCAACGTGAAGGGCGACCTGGATCTCCAGGTGGGGAACATCAAGTACCACGGACCGGTGCACGTGGGCGGGAACGTCCCCAGCGGGTTCCGGATCCACGCCGGCGGCGACATCACGATCATGGGCACGTCGGAGAATTCCGATCTCCACAGCTCCGGAGGCTCGATCGAGATCCGGGGCGGCGTGTTCGGCGGCAAGATCCAGGCGGCGGGCGACATGAAGGTGGCCTTCGCGCACGAAGCCACGCTCCAGGCGGGCGGCGTGCTGGATGGAGGCAAGTACCTGCAGCATTGCCAGACGCGCTGCGCGGTCCTGAAGTTCACCAAGGGCGGAATGGTGGTGGGGGGCGAAGTGCTGGCCAGCCGCGAAGTGGATTGCGATATCCTGGGGACCGAAGCCGGAACCCCCACGATCGTCAATTTGACCGATCCGGAAGAAGAAGACGCCCGCCAGGAACTGGAACGGGTGGGTGCGGAAGAAAAGAAGACCGGCCCGCTGCGCGATCTGCTGGAACAGAAGGTCATGGCCCTCAAGCAGCGTCTGGGAACCGGCGCACAGTTGCTGGGCCGCGCGCGGGAAGACGCCGAAGACACGCTTCGCCAATACACCGCCATCACGGAAAAGTTCCGCGAACTGCAGCGCAGGAAGACCCACGCCCAGGAGATCCTGGCCGCCGACCGGCAGCGCGAGGGGGCGATCGTGGTGCGGAAAGCGATCTACACCGGGGTCGACGTTCATATCTTTGGGAAACGTTTCGAAGTCGCCGACGTCCGGCCGCCTGTCAAGGTCGTCGTCAGGGATCGGGAGGTCGAAACGCAGAAGATCTGAATAGGAGTTGGAGATCGAAGCGACGACACCGCCAAACGGCAACCAGACCGTCCAGGTGATCCAGAAGCTGGTGCGGAACCTGGAAACGCGTTCCCCGTGGGGATTGCGCCGCGCGGTGGACAAGGATCGCAAAGCCGACGATTCGACCCGTCCCGCCTATGCGCGGCCCGACCGCGACACGTTCCGGTTCTTCGAGCTGGGGCGCGACGAGATCGAACGCCTGGAAGACCTCGTGCCGGGATCGGAGGTGCAGACCTCACGCGGAACGGCGTGGCTGTCGCTGCGCCCCCTGGCGTCGTTCTGGCGCCCGCTGCCGGCCATGCCGCAACCCGTGGAAGACAGGATCTGGTTCGACATCGAGACCTGCGGCGGCCGCGGCCAGGCGGGATTCCTGGTGGGCGCGGTCTACTTCGAGGCCGGCGAATGGTGGCTCTGGCAGGCTTTGGCGCGCGACCGCGACGAAGAGCCCGCCCTCATGGAGCTTGTGACGGAACTTGTCCACAAGCGGCCGCGTCTGGTCAGCTATTCGGGCTCCAAGAACGACTGGCCCTTCCTGAGCTCGCGCTGGCGGCACTTCGACATGCCCGTGCCGCTCCACAAGGACCACCTGGATCTGTTCGACGCCGCCGCCGCCATGTACCGTGGCGTGTTGCCGTCGTGCCGCCTGGTCACGCTGGAGCACCATCTGTGCGGGCGCTGGCGGGAGGCCGATCTCCCATCGGGGTTCATCCCGCAGGCCTACAACGAGTGGCTGGAACACCGCGACGGGCGCCTGCTCGCCCAGGTGATGCTGCACAACGCGCTGGATGTGGTCTGCCTTCTTGAACTGGAGCCCTACCTGACCGCGCCGTGGAGCCCGTTGCCCCCGCGCGTGGTGCCGGTCGATCCCGTGGTCGTGGCGGTTCCGGGAATCTAGCGCAGCGTCCCGGAAGTTTCTGGGCGCAGGGCCTGTTCCAGGTCGTCCCAGAGGTCTTCCACGTCTTCCACGCCCACCGACAGCCTCAGCAGGTCGCGGGGAGTGGGGGAGGCCGGGCCTTCGATGCGCGCGCGGTGCTCGATCAATGTTTCCAGACCGCCCAGCGAGGTGGCTCGCAGGATCAGCCTGCAACCGGCGGCGACGCGTGCGGCGGCTTCTTCGCCGTCGCGCATTTGGAACGAAAGCATTCCCCCGAATCCGCCCGCCATCTGGCGGCTCGCCAATTCGTGTCCGGGGTGCGATGCCAGGCCGGGGTAGTGGACCGCGGCCACCGCGGGGTGGGATTCCAACCGGCGTGCGATTTCCAGGGCGTTGGCGCAATGCGCCTTCATGCGCAGAGGCAGCGTGCGGATCCCGCGCAAGGTGAGCCAGGCGTCGAACGGCGAAGGGACCGCGCCGGCATGGACCTGGATCTTGCGGATGCGGGCGAACAGATCGGGCACGGTCGGTCCGGCCACCACCGCGCCACCCACCATGTCGCCGTGGCCGCACATGTATTTGGTCGTGGCGTGGACCACGAGATCGGCGCCGCAAGCCAAGGGTTGTTGCAGGAACGGCGTCGCGAAGGTCCCGTCGCAGACCACGATCGCCCCGCGGGAACGGGCGTGTTCGGCCAAGCCCCGGATGTCGGTGATGCGCATCTGCGGATTGGAGGGCGTTTCGAGCCACACCAGGCGGGTGCCGGGAACGATGCTCGCGTCCCACGAATCGGGGTTCCACAGATCGGCGAAGGCGATTTCAAGCCCCCAATTCCGCATCAGGTCGTTCAGGATTTCGCGGGTGCCGGAATAGCAATCCGAATTGCAGACCACGCGGTCGCCGGGCTTGAGGGCCTGGAACACGGCCGTGATCGCCGCGCACCCGGAGGCGAACGCCGCCGCCTCGGTTCCGCCTTCCAACAGCCGCAGGGCTTCTTCCAGCTGGTCGCGGTTGGGATTGGATATCCGCGAATACAGGTGCCGGGAAGGGAGTTCCCCGTTGGGATCGCGCGCGAACGAACTGGCCATGTGGATGGACGGCGTGGTCGCGCCCGTGTCCGGCGCCGGATGCTGGGCGGCGTGGACGGCCAGGGTGGTTCGGCGCGGCGTCAAGGGAACTGGATCTCCATGGCGGCGTCGACGACCCGGTTTTCGCGGATCGCATCGGCGTACCACTTGGCCGATGCCTTGGGAGTGCGGACCTGGGTCTGGAAGTCCACGTGGACCATCCCGAATCGCTTGGAGTAGCCCGAGGCCCACTCGAAGTTGTCCATGAGCGACCAGGCGAAGTATCCCTTCACGGGCACGCCGTCTTCGCAGGCGCGGGCCAGCGACCGCAGGTGTTCGCGGTAGTAGGCCAACCGGTGCCGGTCGTCCAGTCCTCCGATTTCCCAGGCGCATCCGTTTTCCGTGACGTACTGGGATCCGGGATTCCATTCGTCTTGACAGAATTTGGGCACCCAGTACAGGATGTCGGGTTCCACGTGCCATCCGAAATCCGTCTTGAGCGCCTCTTCGCGGCGCCAGGGCTGTCGGTCGTTCTGGGAAGCCGAGATGCGCTGCGCGAAGTACAGGTTCAAGCCCAGGAAATCGGGCTTGTCGCCGATCAGTTCCATTTCGCCGGGAAGGACTTCGGGAACGTCGGCGCCGTGGCGGGCCCATTCCTCGGCCGGGTAGGCGCCTTTCCAGAGCGGGTCCAGCCACCAGGCCGCGTCGCGCACGAAGGTGGCGCGCGCCAGCTCGATGTCCTCGGGGTCCGTGGTGGCGGGAAGCGTGGGCCAGGGGTTGTGGACGAACCCGACTTCGATCGCGTCGCGTCCCAGGATGTCGCGCAGCGCGCGGCTGGCGTGGGCGTGCGCCAGCAGCACGGTGTGCTTGCCCTGGCGGACCAGCTTGTCGGATTCCTTGCGACCCGGCGCGAACACGCCGCGCTGGTAGCCGTTGTCGACGATGCACGGGCCTTCGTTGATGGGCATCCATTTCCTGACGCGCTTGCCGATCCTTTGGGCCAGGATCTCGGCGAGATCGCCCATGGCCTTGGCCGTGTCGCGGTTGAGCCAGCCGTCGTGGTCTTCCAGCGCCTGCGGAAGATCCCAGTGGAAGATGGTCAGGCAGGGTTCGATGCCGCGTTCCAGGCAGCCGTCCACCAGGCGGTCGTAGAAGTCCAGGCCCTTTTCCAGCGCCTTGCCGCGGCCGGTGGGCTGGATGCGCGGCCACGACACGGAAAAGCGGTAGGCCTTCAGTCCCAGGGAAGCCATCAGGTCGAGGTCTTCCTTCCAGCGGTTGTAGTGGTCGCAGGCGACGTCGCCGGTGTGGCCCTCGAAGACGTTCCCGGGAGTGTGGCAGAACCTGTCCCAGTTCGACTCGCCTTTGCCGTCGGCCTGCCAGGCTCCCTCGATCTGGAAACTGGATGTCGCGGCGCCCCACAGGAAGCCCTGGGGAAAGTCGCCGGGGCCGGGGTTGGATGTTCTTGGCTGGGCGGATGGCATCGGAAGGAACTTTCCGGATTTGGGTGGTGTCGCCGCTCCCGGAGTGCGCGCGAAGGCGGAATACCCTCGGGAACCGAAGACGGGAATTGTACCATGGAATTGTGGACCTTTCACCCCCCTTCGTGGCGAGACTGCTGGAGAGCGTGGTCGAGACCGGCGCGAATCGGACGGAAACCGAAGCTGTGGCCCTGCCCGCCAGCCGACGGATTCCGTTGTTCCGCAAGGCGTCCATGGATCGCGCCTCGTCCGACCCGGCCGTGGTCGCCGAGGACTGCGCCAAGCTGGTGGCCTCCCGCGGAGGCCGCATGCGGCTTGCCGACGGATCCCTGCTGGAGCCCGAGCGCCTGGTGCGGCTGGAGGCCTTTTTGGCAAGCCGCGAGCCTTCCTACGGGCGCGGGCACTTCCTGAGCCTGGTGCGGCTTGCGCAGGATCTGTCGGACACCGCCCACACCGGCGTGACGGCGGTGGAACGCAGGTCGCTGCACCTGCTGGAGCGCCGGCTCGCGGAAATGCAGCGCTCCGAGCGACCGGCCAACCCGGCCTGGACCGCGAGTTGGCTTTCCGCGGTGCGATCGGGCGACCCGCTGCGCCAATGCGCGCTGCTGGATCTGATGCGCTACCTGGACGAGGTGACGGGGCATCCGCTGGTGGCCTTTCCCGAGCAGGCCGCGTCGGATTCGATCCATCTCCTGCTGGCGATCCACCATTTTTCCGCGCGCACCGCGCGGACGTCGCGATCGGCGCTTCCGCTGGACGTGTGCCTGGGCGCGCGATGCATCCTGGCCAACACGCGCGTGCTGCACCTGCGGCTGGGCGCGCTGCTGGACCAGGTCCTGTCGCCCGAGCTTCCGCTGTGGGAAAAGCTCGAGGAATGGACGCGCGCCGTCGACCACAAGAATCCGGCGATCTTCCGGTTGCCGCCCGATCTTCTGGACCCCGCCTTCGTGGTGGAAGGGGTGCGGATGGAGCCGATCGATCTGGTGCTGTCGGCGGTGGAGCGGATCGACCGGTCCAACCGTCCGCACTCGGTGGTGGAAAGCCTCGTCGCGCTCGAGCGGACGCTGTACCGGCGCATCTACCGGCAGGAAGGCCGCAAGCACCACATGGCGGTGCTCCTGCGCCGCGTGCTGGATCGCGCCTTGCACGAAAAGAACCGCCGGAACATGCGCCTGACTCCCAGCGGAAGCGGTGCCGCCCAGGTGCTTTCCACGAAGGCCGAGGGGGCGGGACTGCCGCCCTGGGACGAATCCGACTGGACCCGCCTGCGCGACCGCGGCGAAATCCTGGAAAACGCGCGCGACATCGGATTCACCCCCACCGCCTGGGGCGCGTGGCGCACCTTGTTCGGGACCGTCGAACCCCAGGGCGAAGAACTCGCCGACCTGGACGAATTCCTGCGCTGGACGCTGGATTGCCGAGGAAGCCTGGACAAGGCGCTGGAATCGCGATCGGAAATCGAGGTGACCTGCATCCGCGAATGGTTCCACGCCTTGACCGCGAGGTCGGTGTCGGCGCATCCGGGCACGGGCTCGCCCAAGACCGCGGCACGGCGCATCCAGCGCGACCGGACCAGTCCGCTGATGTGGTTCGCCGCGGCCAGAAGGCTCGGATTGCAGGCGGTCGGGCCTTCGGCGATGGTCACCGAAGCCGTGCCGGTCGAGGCCTTGCGGGAGATGGACGGACACGTTCCGGCGGCCCTGGAGAGCTGGCGCGAACGCCATCCCTGGGACCGGAAGCTCTTCGGCATCTGGCCCTTCGAACTGCGCGGCGCGTGCTTCCTTGACGGAATCCGTCAGGGCCTCAGGCGTTCCCGCTCCGACGGGACGCCATCCTACGAAGCCGAGGTCCGTCTCGAGATGCTCGAACGCGAACTCGAATACCGCTCGTGGCTCGGCGCGCGCGAGCGGGTGTCGCTCCTGCAGAGGACGCTCGAGCCGGCCTGAACCCCGCTTCGGGCCGAAGATTCCACAAAAGGGGTTTTGGGGCGATCTTCGCGGTCAACCGCCTCCCCGGGGGATGCGGTGGGCGGTCAGTCTCCGAAGGCCTTCATGGCCGAAGCGATGCGCCGGGCGAGGGTGGCGAGCTCCGAAGACCTGGATTTCGAGCTTTCCGCCGTCCTGCTGCCGGATTCCGACACCGCGGACAGCGATTCCACCGAGGAACGGATGCCGCGGGTCGCGCGCGACGATTCCACCGCGCTGCGCGCGATCTCGCCCGAGGTCGCGTTCTGCTGCTCGATCGCCGCGGCGATGCTCGTCTGGATTGACTCGATGCGTTCGACGACCTCCTTGACCTTTCCCATCGCCTCGATCGAGCTGGAAACGTCGCGCTGGATGTCCTCCACCATGCGCCCGATCTCCTCGGTGGCGATGCCGGTCTGCTTGGCCAGCTCCTTGACTTCTCCGGCCACCACCGCGAAGCCCTTGCCCGCCTCTCCGGCGCGCGCGGCCTCGATGGTGGCGTTGAGCGCCAGCAGCTTGGTCTGGTCGGCGATGTCGTTGATGACGTTGACTGCCTTGGAGATCTCCGAGCTGGAGAGTCCCAGGTCCTTGATCCGGGTGTTCACGGTGGAGGTGGTGCGGCCCGCTTCCTTGGCCACCTGCGTCGCTTCGGCCACGTTGCGGGCGATCTCGCCCACGCTCGCGCTCATCTCCTCGGCGCTGGCGGCCACCACCGAAATCTGCCGGTCGAGCTCCTCCACCGCCGAGGCCGTTCCCTGGGCCTCGCCCGCGGTGGTCCGGCTGGCTGACAAAATCTGTTCAGCCCCCGAATTCAGTTCGCCCGCGGCCTCCTGGAGTTCGGAAACCCGCTCGGCCAGCTCGCGCTTGAGCTCGGCGACCTTGCGCTCCTCCTCGAGCCTGCCCGTGACCAGTTCCCAGGTGAGCATCGGGCCGATGTACTTCCCCTTCCCGTCGCGCACGGCCACGACAGTCTGGGCCATCCAGTCGTTCCCGATCTGGATCGTGGACTTGTGCGGAAGATTGGCCGGATCGGCGAGGATCTTCCGGATGCGACCGGGGTTCTTGTGGAACATGTCGATGCACTTGCCCACGATGTCTTCGGCCTTGCAGGGCATGGCGTATTCGATCGTCTTGAGGGTGTCGATCGATCGGCGGTTGGCGTAGGTCACGTTGAGGTCGAGATCCGTCATCATGATGTTGACGGGTGCGTTGGTGGCGAGCCTTTCGTGGACCACCGACTTGAGCAGTTCGCGCCGCAGCAGGAATCCGGCCAGGAACATCGACGCGACAAAAACCGCCATCAACGCGGTGAAGGAAGTGGCCCAGGCGGCGACGCCCAATGCCGTGCATCCCGCCAGCAGCAGATTGATCCGGTTCCAACCCATGCGTTCCTCCCGAGAGATCGTTGTAGGCGCGAGGATATCATTCCGGAACCGGGGATGTCGAAAGCCCCGCCGGGAAATCCCGGCGGGGCGAGGATCGAACGGTTACAGCGCGGCGCGAGGCTCGATCAGCGAAGGATCGTAGCCGGCGGGGGCCTCGTAGCCCAGCAGGTTGCACACCGTGGCGGCGATGTTCGAGAGGCCGGGCTTCTCGATGTCGCCTTCCAGCTTCCAACCCGGATACTGGTCCTTGGTCACGAGGATGAACGGGACCGGATTGAGCGTGTGGCTGGTCTTGGCCTTGGCGTTGCCGTGCTCGTCGCGCTTGACGTGGCCCTTCTTGTCGAGCTCGAGCATCTCGTCGGCGTTGCCGTGGTCGGCGGTGATCATGGCGACGCCGCCGGCTTCGATGATCGCGGGGATCAAGCGGCCGAGCTGGAGGTCCAGCGCCTGCATCGAGGTCACCGCGGCTTCGAACGAGCCGGTGTGGCCCACCATGTCGCCGTTGGGGTAGTTCACGCGCAGATACTGGTACTTGCCCGACTTCACGGCCTCGATGAGGGTGTCGGTGATTTCCGCGCACTTCATCCACGGGCGCTGTTCGAAGGGGATCACGTCGGACGGGATCTCCACGAAGGTCTCGAGCTTGTCGGAGAACTTGCCGGAACGGTTACCGTTCCAGAAGTAGGTCACGTGGCCGTACTTCTGGGTCTCGGAGATCGCGTACTGGGAAACGCCCGTGTCGGCGAGATATTCGGCCAGAGGCTGCGAGATCGCCGGGGGCACGACCAGGAAGCGCGGCGGGATCTTGAGGTCGCCGTCGTACTGCATCATGCCGGCGTAGCACACCTTGGGCAGCGCGCCGCGCTCGAACTTGTCGAACTTCTCTTCCGTGAAGGCGCGCGAGATCTCGATGGCGCGGTCGCCGCGGAAGTTGAAGAACACCACGGAGTCGCCGTCGACGATGGGACCCACGGGCTTGCCGTTTTCCGACACCACGAATCCGGGCAGATCCTGGTCGATCACCTTGGCTTCCGAACGGAAGGTCTCGATCGCGGCGCGGGCGCTTTCGAACATGCGTCCGTCGCCCTTGACGTGGATCTTCCAGCCGCGGTCGACCATGCTCCAGTCGGCTTCGTAGCGGTCCATGGTGATGTTCATGCGGCCGCCGCCCGAGGCGATCTTGACGTCGAATTCGGCGCTGCGCAGGCCCGACAGGAAGTTCTCGAACGGATCGACGTAGTCGAGCGCCGAGGTTTCGCCGACGTCGCGTCCGTCGAGCAGGATGTGGACGCGGACCTTCTTGACACCTTCCGTCTTGGCCTGCTGGATCATGGCCTTGAGATGGTCGACGTGGCTGTGCACGTTGCCGTCGGAGAACAGACCCAGGAAGTGCAGCGCTCCGCCCTTCTTGGCGTTGGCGATCACTTCGGCCCAGGCCTGGCCCTTCCACATGGCGCCGGTCTCGATCGACTCGTTCACAAGCTTGGCGCCCTGCGCGAACACGCGTCCGGCGCCCATGGCGTTGTGGCCCACCTCGGAGTTGCCCATGTCTTCGTCGCTGGGCAGACCGACGGCCGTGCCGTGGGCGCGCAGACGGGTCCACGGGTGGTTCGCGAAGAGGTGGTCCAGGTTGGGTGTGCGGGCCGTGTGGACGGCATTCCCGTCGTGGTTGCTCGTGAGTCCGACGCCGTCGAGGACGATCGTGACCACGGGCCCGGACGTGGGCTGGAACCGGATGGATTTCTCAAGCTTCATGGAGGCTCGCCAGGTTGATGGTGGGAGGATCAGGGATTTTGCTGGAAGATGTTCCGTTCCCACCCCAAGGTCAGCTCCAGCCTGGGCTGCCAGCGTCGCGAGGTGTGGGTGGTCCACAGGTCGAGCCGCGAGCGGAGCGTCCAGTAGGGGACGATCTCGCCGTGGCTGGTGCTGAACGGCCAGGCCTGCATCCAGACGCCGACGCGGCCGCGCTCGATGGTGTGGTCCACGGACTGAGTATAGCTGTACGCCGGGCCGACGGCCGCAAGAAAAGGCGCCTCGGTCACGTACCCGATGTTCGCGTCGAGCGACATGATGTCGTCGCGCGACCGCGCGATGATGTCCAGGCCCGGCACGTAGACGGAGTCCTTGGAGTTGTCGATGTCGATGCGGCTCCAGTTCCCGGAAAGGCGCCACTGGAGGATTCCAACCTCGCGATGGATCGACCATTTCCAGCTGAACATGTCGGCCCACGAATCGTTCCAGTCGAGGGGCTGCTTCCAGATGTCGTCTTCGGATTTCGTCGGCGATCCGCTGAAGGATGTCACCCCGAACGGGAAGAGGATGCGCTCGTAGGCGAGGCTCGTCTGCAAGAAGCTGGTCGGTTGCACGAACAGCCTGGCGCCCAGGGAGTGGTCGTGGGTGGCGCCCTTGCAGAGGAACTCCATCCCGATGAAGTTGTACGACAACATGGGATTGTCGTGGGCGTACACGACTTCCCGCCATCCGAAGTTCATGAAGCCGCCCGCGTCCCACGGGTTGGCCGTGGCGAAGGTGCGGAAGCCGATGTAGGCGCCCTGGACAGGCGGCACCAGGGTGCCTTCCGGGGGCTTGGCGAAGGTCGGAACCAACGCCAGGAAGATGGACATGAACTGTCTGCGTGCCATGGGTGGCCTGAAAGATAGTCGTCGCGACGGCGAGGTTCGCCAGGGCCGGGAACGGCCGATCGCCGGTGCGCGCCGGGGGAGGGTGCGCGTGGCGGAAATCGGTCGATCGCCGATCGATGGGGCGCCGGGAGAGCGGATGTGCTATTTTCCTGGAAGCGATGCGGATGCCCGAAGAACTCGCAAGACGTGCCCTCGCCTATTTTGGACGGATCCTCGGCAAGGAGATCCCGACGCGTGAAGCGTTGGCGGCCTTGCCGTCGGCGCAATTGCTGCTCTTGGCCGACCGCCTTCCCGACGGATTCCTGCCGGCCCTGGTGGGATTGCTCAAGGGGGCCGGGCCGCTGGCGTTCGAAAAACTCCTGGGCGAACACGAAGAAGAGAACCGGGAATTGTCCGAGCGGTTCTTCGAGCGCTACCGGGCCATGGTGCTGGAGCCTCCGTTCGAAGACGACGACAATCCCCTGGAGATCTGGCTTCCGCACGAGGTCTGCAACGATCTCGCGTTCCTGTCCACCCGGCAGGCGTTCTTCCTGCGCCAGGAAATGCGCCATATCAATCCTTGGCTGGAACGCCATTTCCAGATCGGGCCGTTCCCGCCCGCGGCCCAGGAAGAAGCATGGAGCGCCTTGTGGGCGAGATTGACCAGCGAATGACCAGCGATTCCACCACCACGGCCAATCCAGAAACCGAAAAGGTCACCGAAACCGGAAGCCAACCCGCGTTCGCGCCCTTGTTCAAGATCGTGCTGTTCGACGACGACGAACACACCTACGACTACGTGGTGGAACTGTTGGTGGATTGCTGCGGGCTGTCCAAGGAATCGGCTTTCCGTTGCGCCGTGGAGGTGGACCTTTCCGGAAAGACCACCGTCTTCTACGGCCCCCTGGAGGCCTGCCGCCGCCGTTGCGAGCGGATCCTGGCCTACGGCGCCGACCCCCGCCTGCCCCGATCCAAGGGCTCCATGAAGGCCGAGGTGCAGTCCCGCTAGACAAAGGGATGTGCGCCGGACGGGCCTGGCAACCTGAAGGTTGCCCCACCGCGTCGTGGCGGCTGTAGTGGTCCTCCGGGCTCGGGCTTTCGCCCTCGGGCGAGGCAGCCTGGCACCCATGCGGGTGTGCCCCGCCTGCTTAGTGATGCCGTAGCGGTCGCCCCTACGGGCCATTTGGCCCTACGGCCCTTCGTCCTCCCTGGCGCGTTTTCGCCGATCAATACAATTCGTAAGACAATTTCCGGCGGCGGGGTTCGAAGCCTGCTTCGCGCAGGTAGGATTCGGCGGCGCGCATGGTCTTGAGGCCGCGGCTGGCCAGCACGTTCTCTTCGATCACGATGCTGGAGATGTCGTCGGCGCCCGCGTACAGTCCCAGTTCGGCCAGTTCGCGTCCCAGGACCATGATCGAGACCTCGATGTGCGGGATGTTGTCGAAGAACAACCTCGCCGCACCCACCATGCGCAGGTATTCCCAGGATTTGACATGCCTGATGGGGAAGTTCCTGGTCTGCGGCTGGAACACCCACGGCACGAACGACAGGAACCCCCCGGTCTTGTCCTGCTGGTCGCGCAGGAAGCAGAAGTGGTCCACGAGGTCGTCCACCGTCTCGGTGCTGCCGAACACGATGTTGCAGGTTCCGGGAAGGCCCGCGCGATGGCAGTGGCCCATGGTCTCGCACCAGTCCTGCCACGACAGTTTCTTGGGTGACAGGACTTGACGCATCCGGTCGGTCAGGATCTCCGCCCCGGCGCCCGGGACGGAACCCAGCCCGGCTTCCTTCAGGACCTCCAGCAGGGCCGGGACCGACAGGTTCTCCTTTTGGGCCAGGCGGAACACCTCCACCGGCGACAGCGCGCGCACGTGCATCCCGTGGCCGGCGATCATGCGGAAGGCGTCTGTATAGTAGGAGAGGGGGAGCTTGGGATTCACGCCCCCCTGGAAGAAGATCGCGTCGCAGCCCAGCTCCTTGGCCTCCAGGGTCTTCTTTTCCAGTTCTTCCAGCGGGAGGGTGTAGCCTCGGTGCGATTCGATTTCGTCCTTGAACGAGCAGAACGAACAGTCGATGTCGCAGAAATTGGTGTAGTTGACCACCCGGAAGGCGGTCCAGGTGGCGACGCGGTCGCCATGGCGGCGCACGCGTTCGGCGTGGCCCGCGGCGGCGATGGACGTCCAGTCCGGACTGGAAAGGATCGCTTCCAGGTCGGATCGATCCAGACGGGTGCCCGCGAGGGCTTTGCCCAGGATGGGGCGGATGTCGGTGCTGTTCCGGGAGGCGTCGCTTGGCTGCATTGGATCCCAAAGATCGAAATTCCCGATCGCCCGGCACTCCCGCAGGTGTTAATTTCCAGCGCCTGATGACCCTGCAACACCGGAATTTGCCCGAACTGTTCCTGGCCGCCGTGTCCAACGGCTCGCCGCGCCCCTTCCTGGTCTGGCGGGACGGCGAATCGGTCGTGGAGCTTTCCAGGCCCGCCGCCCTCGAGCGGGTGGCGTCCCTGGCCGCGGGCCTGAGGGCGCACGGAATCGAACCCGGCGATCGCGTGGGGATCCTGGCGCCGTCGTCGCCGGAATGGGTGCTGTTCGACTGGGCAGCCCTTTGCGCCGGGGCCGTCACCGTCCCCATGTTCTCCAACCTTTCGCCGGACAATCTCGCCTGGGAGATGCGCGACGCCGGGCTCAAGCTGCTCCTGATCCAGGACGCCGCGCAGGCGGCCCTGGTGCGCGGGATCGTTCCCGAGGGGCTCGACCTGGTCTCGATCGAGCCGGTGCCCGGCGTGAAAGGCTGGATGGAGCTGTCCACGACGGTGACGGATTGCGGCGAGTGGGTCCGGGAAAGCGCGGCCGGGATCGAACCGTCGCGACCGGCCACGATCATCTACACCTCGGGAAGCACCGGTCGCCCAAAGGGCGTGGTCCTGGGGCACGGCGGGCTTTGCTTCCAGGTGGCGGGCGCGCGGAAGCGGTTCCCGACCGATCCATCCGAGGACCTGGGGCTCAGTTGCCTGCCCTTGGCGCACGTGTTCGAGCGCATGGTTTCGTTCTTCCACTACGCCAACGGCTACCCGTTGGCCGTTTCGCGCGACGTCCAGAAGGTGGGGGAGGATCTCAAGATCTTCCGGCCCAGCATCCTCACCGTGGTGCCGCGCCTGCTGGAAAAGATGGTCGCCAAGATCGAGGCCGGAGTGGATTCGGCCGGGCCCGTCAAGAAATGGATCGGGAAGGCCGCCCTCCTGGAAGCCGCGAGCTCGCGCCATATCCTGTCCGGTCCGGCGTCGGCGGTCTTCGATCGTTTGGCCTGGAGCAAGATCCGCGAGCAGCTGGGCGGACGCCTGCGCCTGGTGGTTTCCGGAGGCGCGCCGCTGATGTCCCGGACCGAAAGCCTGTTGTCGCGCGTGGGCATTCCCGTCTACCAGGGATACGGCATGACGGAACTGAGCCCGGTGATCGCCGTGAACTTCCCGGGGGCCAACCGGATCGGGACCGTGGGATTGCCCATGCCCGGGGTGGAGGTCGTGGTCGCGCAGGACGGCGAAGTCCTGGTTCGTTGGCCTTCGGCGCTGCTGGGATTCTGGAACGATCCGCAAGGGCGGGAACAGGTGGTGGACGCCCAGGGGTGGCTGCATACCGGAGACCT
>JAKPQQ010000158.1 GCA_029557215.1 Fibrobacterota bacterium
GACGCGGCGCCGGGACTTCTTTCGCCAACCGGCGCGTTCACGGGCACGGTGGTCATGCGGCCGGGATCCAGCAGCTTCCGGTACGCGGCTCGCGACAGGTGCGGCCACGAAGGCGTCTCGACGGAATTCGTCATCGAATCGACCAACAAGCCGCCTTCGGTCGAACTGTCCTGCCCCGCCATCGAAAAGAGCGCGCTGGTGGGCAAGCCCATCCAGTTCTCCGCTCTGGCGAGCGATCCCGACGGGGATCCCCTGTCGTGGTCGTGGAGCGTGAACGGCGCTCCGCTGGCCTCCACGGGTCCGTCGGCTTCGTGGTTCGTCGGTTCCTCCGATCCCTTCGGCGTGTGGGCCTGCGCCGCCGATCCCATGTACGGTCCGAGCTGCGCCAGCTGCCAGATCGAACCAGGCTCGAGGACCGCCGCGATGGACTGCGATCTCGATCCGGAAGGCTGCGGCGACAATGTCCACGATCCGGTCGACGGCCCCGCCTTCAAGGGGGCGATGTGGGGATCGAACAAGACCGATGTCTACGGCGTGATCCGCTTCTGTCCTTCCAGGAAGGCGGCCGAGCTGGAGCCGTTCGAGACCGAACGCTTCCTGTACCTCGACCAGGATGGCGACCCGAACAACGGACGTTCGGGATTCGAGACGCGATGGGCCATCATGTACCTTCGCAAGCAGGACGCGAGATCTCCCAGCCCCATCGAGATCCGGCGGGACTTGTGGTCCAACGATGGCTGGGTTCCGATGCTCGCGTCGGACGATCGCGCCTCGCCGATCACCTACGCCTCCAACCAGACGCGCGCCAAGGAGCCGTGGATGGACGGAACGGCGGGCGCCTGGGAACTGCTGGAATTCACGTTCAAGCGACCCGCTTCCGAAGTGCGCAGCGTGCGCTGGTATGTCGATGCGCCGGGGTACGGCGAATCGAGAGGACCGAACAATCCCTACAAGTTCATGTTCCCGGACGAGGAGTCCAGCATCGACGTCGATGGCCGCACCTGCGATTGGATGAACGCGA
>JAKPQQ010000168.1 GCA_029557215.1 Fibrobacterota bacterium
CAGTACGACGCCAACGGCAACAGGACTCGTCATCGGTTCACGCTGGATGGTGGAGTTCCCGATAGCCTGGCCTACAACGCCAACCGAGTTGCTTGGATGCGCACGGCGCGCAACGGTCATACCTTGTTCCGGCACGATGTGCTGGGGAACCTGACCTTGGAGGCGCATTTTGCAAGCGCGGCCGACACCACGGACCTTTCCAAGGCCTGGAAGATCGTTGAGCGCAAGTTCAACCGGCGCAACGAACTGGAGCGCGTGGTGGTCAAGGACCGGCAGACCATGGACTCGACGCTTTGGGCTTACGACTACGACGAGGCGGGCAACCGCATCATGAAGCGCTACGCGGCGAACCTGGACACCACGCAATGGAAGACGGAGCGGCGTTATGCCTACGACGGCGTGAACGTGGTGGCCGATTCCGGTCGCGCCGATTCGAGCTGGACCTGGCACGTGTTCCAGGGCTACAACCGCTTGGCGCTGGCCGACAAACCCGGTTCGGCGTTGCGGGTGAGGTACCTGCTCAACGACCACCTGGGCACCGCGAACGTGATGGTCGACGATACAGGCCGCGTACTGGCCAAGTACGCCCGCGACCCATGGGGCAATCTTGAATCGTCCTGGGAATCCACCCCGCTGCGCTGGCAGTTCACGGGGAAGGAACAAGACCCCGAAGTCGGTGGAAACGTGTTCTATTTCAACGCAAGATTCTACGACGCCGAGCGGGGAAGCTTCATCGGGAGGGATCCGAAGCTCCAATTCTGGACGCCGTATTCGTATGTGGGGAATGGGCCGCTGGTTGGGGTGGATCCGACAGGGATGCTTTGGGATTATGCAAATATGACGGATGCTGAATTGCAAATGCATGATGAATTCACCTCGAAAGCAAGTTCGGATGAGTTGAGTTTGTATGATCGTGTTACTGATGATTTTTCTATTCTTGTTTCTCACTCTGTTGGCCCGCTTGCGAAGCCTACTCACATCGCAGCGTTTCATTGGCCAATTGGGGAGCCCAGTATTAATGCGGTCGGTCAGAAATTGCTTCATATCCAATTTCGATCAGAAGCTGATGAATTGGCGGATATTTTGTTGCATGAAACTACTCATTTGGTTGATTATTTGAATGGGATAAAAGTAACGAAGCCTGTAGATATTGGTATCGAGGTTCGGGCTTGGGATAATCAATCCAGATTCTTGGAAAGAAATAATTTGCCCATTAGTGATAATACAAAGGATTATTTGTTTTATTGGAAGTTTTGCGGTGACTGCCGTGCTAGGTGGCTATATGACGCCTTGTACCGCAAAAACGAGGCTTACCAGAAATGAGGCTTTCGAATTTTCTCTATGGGCTAATATTTGCCTTCAGTGGTGTGGCATATGGGAGATGTGAAATGAAAATTAGGGATGATTATTTCCTTATGGAGGCTGGCATAAAGAAGTCCATTTGCCTCAGGGGGGTGTGTAAGTCGATTCCGATGCAAATAGGTGATGATTTTGTTCGAACCCTTTTAGATATGAAGCGAAACGGATGTCTTACTGATTTGAATGTCAATCATGTGCTTCAAGGGGTTTTGTCTATTGATAGAGTGTATGATGTAGCGTTGACAGGTATCGGTGGGAAACAGCGTGTCTCTGTTTTTTATCAAACCTCTGATTCGTTATTTCGGCCTATCATTGGGGTGTTTAAAGTTGAATTTTCTGGCGCAAAGGTTGTTTCAAAACAGAAGGATGAGCGTTTGGTTGTGTGTGATTCGTGTCGCATTATTCCCGGTGCAGTATGGGATGAATGTCGTGATTCTTTGCTAAACACTGGCGCAAATTCAAATCTTGATAGCCCCCAATAGTTCTGTTCACCGTGCCGATTTGTTAATCGGTCAGTGGTGGAACGCCCTTATTGGGGCCTTGTTCGTTCGGTTTCCACAATAGCAATAGAAGGAGTGTTGAGATGAAAGTGCGTCTTGCTTTGGGTGTTGTGCTTTCGGGTGCGTTGTTGCTTTCCTGCGAGGATGAAGGGAGTTCGACCAACTCCTCTGGCGGTGGGACGTTGTCGGGTTCCTACCGGTCGGCGGAGGCGGTGAAGGGGATGTACCAGACGCTCACGTTCGGGCCCGGCAACCAAGTCGTTTATGTCCGCGGGGCGGATTGTGTCGACGAGCGCGATTCCGGCACGGCCGAGCTCAAGACGTTCGATGGCGTCCTGGCCCTGGATGTCGAGCTCGATCGCGGTTGGGGGAAGGACTACAACTATTCGGGAACCGGATGCGCACCGCTGGTCAAGCTGAATCCGGATGACATCTCGTTCTTTGGACCGACGGTCTTCCGGTGGGTTTCGGGGACGCCGGATTTTGAAATCGAAGCCCTGCAAGGGCGTTGGCTGCGGTTCAACAAGATCTGAGGGGAACGTTGACGGTGCGTTCAGGGCTGAATGCACTTATGTGAACATCGAACGTGGCCTTCTGTTGGTGCGCGAGGGCAAAGGGCGCAAGGATCGGTATGTCCCGATCGGTCGGAGGGCGCTGGTCTGGCCGCGTGCGTACCTGGACCAGGTGCGGCCCCGGTGGGTGCGCAGGTTAGATTGGAGGGCATGACCAAGTCTTCCAAGTCCGCGCGATCCAGACGGCGTTCCGTAGCCTCGGACATCTCCATGGATCAGTCGATCAAGGATCTTCTGACCCGCTACCCGGTGGACGCCTGGCGCTTCCTCTTGCCCGACCTCGCCCGCAAGCTGGGCGATCCGGTCTCGTGGGAGTTTCTGCGCTCAGAGGCGCGCAAGCACGATCTGAAGCGCAAGGGCTACGTGATGGATCTGCCCATCCGCTACCGCTTCACCAAAGGGCGCGAGCTGGTGGTGGTCGTGTTGGTGGAACATTGGGCCACCTCGCGCTCGGTGAACCTCCATCGCACGGCCCACTACGTCCTGGACCTCATGGAGCGCGACCCCGGATGTCCTGTGGTTCCCGTCGCGCTGGTGACCGACCTCAAGCCGGGGGTGATCCCGGAGCGCTTGCGACTGGACGATCTGGGCGGCGGCGAGCCTGTCCTGACCTTCCGGCACCGCACCCAGGTCGTGGCTCATGAAGACCTGATGACTTGGCGTCGTCGCTCCAACGTGGTGGCGGCGGTGCTGACCATGGCGCTGCGCGGGACGATGCCCCTGTCCGACCGTGCCCGACTGGCTTTCCTGGAGCTGGAGAAGCTGGTCGATGCCGAAGAAGTCCAAAGGCTGTCGCCTTTGGTCTTCCAAGTGGGTAAATTGGATGCAGAAGAACAGGAAAGGATCCAAGCCATGAAGTCGACACTGCCAGAGCCGCACTTCTTCAAGCTTTTGAAGAACGAGGGCAAGAGCGAATCGAAGCTTGATACGGCACGCAAACTTCAAGAGCACGGCGTGTCGTGGGAGATCATCACGAGTTCCACGGGCGTGAAACCTGCCGACCTGAAGAAGGCCACTGCGGCAAGCTCTACTCGGAAGCTCGCCAAGAAGTAATCGGCTCCGAAGCCGCATGGAATCTGGAGCCCTGGTCCTTGATAGATCGGGACGGTTCTGTTCGTGTCCAGCAGGTCATTTCGGCACGGATGTCCTACGCGGTGTACGACCCCCAATCCAGGAAGATCGTGTTCGCCGACGTCAACCCCAGGGCAGCATCGAACACATCTGCCATCGTTGCCAACATCGTGACAAAAAGCGACTGGTCCACCGTGTCGACTTGGGTTGCCAGGCAGATCAAAGAGCGGCTGCTGAGCCTGGTGGAATGATGGTTTGCCTGCGGTCGTTGGACCGAGGCAGGGTGCGTCGTCTCAGAGATCGTCGCTTGGATCCAGATGCACCAGCGCGTCGCAGACTTCCGAAACCTCGGCTTTGATGCGGGCCTCGACCTCGTCTCCGATCCGATGCCCCTGGATCACCGTGATGTCGGGATCGACGACGATGTGCAGATCCACCGCGATGCAGGATCCGACGAAGCGGGTCCGCAGATCATGGACGCTTCGGACTCCGTCGACGCTCGAGGCGGCCCGACGCAACTGTTCGACCTTCGATTCTTCCGCTCCGGTGTCGATGATCTCGCGCAGCGCGGGCCAGGCGATGTCGCCGCAGGCCTTCAAGATGAAGCCGCCCGCGACGAGCGCGCCGATGGCATCGAGGAACGACCAGGCAGGCAGGAATTGCGCCGCGCCGACCGCCAGGACCACCGGGATCGAACTGATGGCGTCGGAGCGGTGGTGCCAGGCGTTGGCGATCACCGACATGCTCTGGATCTTCTTTCCTTCCCGCACCGACCACTGGAACAGCAATTCCTTGGAGACCACGGAAACGACGGCCACCACGAAGGCGAGCATGGTCGGGTGGGAATGCTCGCCCGACCGCAGGCTCGAAAGCGCGTTCCAGATGATGGAGACGCCCACCGCGCCGACGACAAGGCCGATCCCGAGCGCGATGAGGGTTTCGATGCGGCGATGCCCGTAAGGGTGGTCCGTATCCGGCGGGGCGCTCCAAAAGCGCGATCCCACGATCAAGACCAAGCTGGTGAGGATATCCACACCGCTCTCGATGCCGTCTGCGATCAAGGCCTTGGACGACCCGAAAATCCCCGCAAAGATCTTGACCGCGGAAAGAACCGCATTGACCGCAATTCCAATCCATGTGACCTGGCGCACACGGACGGAAGACTCGCTTAAATTGATCATGATTTCCTGGGCGAAAAGGGATTGTGGATGCGGTGGCTACTCTCGGTGATGTTGAAGATGCGTGGAATGTCCAAGGCGAACTCTTTAGGTGATCAAAGAAAAACGATGTGTCGTTCAGCGTTCCTGAAAATATCTTTGACAACATCAATCTCCCTTGCAATTTCCGAGCAACTCGCATTTTCAGGGAAACGTGAACGCCCCACCCAAAACAAACCGTTGTTACCTGCTTTGTCTTGAAGACAGGTGATCATGAACGACTGCCGTTGTGAACCGACCGCGCCACACCCCTTCCACGACCGCAGTCGACTTGTTTTGCCGTTTCACCGCGGCGCGTTGAAGAGGGGCCGCCTCCTTCCAGCAAAGGTTTGTCCGATGAAACCCAACACGGGTCTGTTCATAATCTCAGTTTTTATCACAGTTGTGCTTTGTGTACCCTCCCATTCTGCCGAAATCAGGTTGTCCGGCACGGTCACCGACCTTTCGGGCAAGTTTCTTTCCGGAGTCGGCATCGCATTGGCGAAGAATGGCAATGCCACCAGTACGAATTCCAGTGGTGCCTGGGGTTTTTCTTCGGCATTGGCGGGAATCGTTGTGCCGCCTAAACAAACCCCAGTTTCTGCCATGGGACATCTGGAGGTGAATGGCCGCCGCCTCCGAGTTCGCCATGACCATGTGGACGTTGTCGGGCGCAAGGCGTCCGGGTCAGGTGGGTTCGACGCGGGCGGGTCGAAGGTCGCTGGTTTCGTCTCGGCTCGCTTGGCTGAGGCGAGTGTCGACACGCTGTTGTTCTCCTGGAACGGATCGGTTTGCGCTCGCGTGGGGATCTCTTCGCTTGAGGATGGTGAACTTGGATCGCAGGCGATCGACACGTCGAAAGGGGGAGTGGGCTCGACTGCTCCATGGAAAGAATCGATCACCTACGGGGTTTTCGTGGATGCCCGCGATGGTCAGAGATACCGCACGACGACGATCGGTACGCAAACATGGATGGCGGAAAACCTGAATTTCAAGGTGGACAGTTCTTGGTGGTACAACGAAAGCGCGGACAGCGGAGCGAAATACGGCAGGCTGTATGCCTGGAATGCAGCGATGAATCTTTCGGATACCTGCAATCGAAGCACGTGTGCAAGCCTGCTCCAGACCAGACATCAGGGGATCTGTCCAAGGGGCTGGCACGTTCCGAACGATGCTGAATGGAATACGCTGGAGGCCTACCGAGGAGCCGCCACGACGGGTTTGTACCTCAGGTCCACGAGTGGATGGTCGGTCGCTGCCAGTGGCATATCCGGCAACGGCTTCGACTCTTTCGGCTTTCGAGCACTCCCAGCGGGTGATCGCACCAGCCGCGGCGACTTCGACAACGCAGGTAGCTATGCCAATTTTTGGAGGACAACGGAATACCATGCGTACCTCGCGCGGAGTCGCACCCTTCGCTCTGGTGTAGACGATCTCTACAGAAGCGATGCTTCGAAGAACTCCGGGTTTAGCGTCCGCTGCCTCAAGGATGGCCTCTGAGGCTTTCAAAGGCTGGTATCCGGGCTGGCGATGTCGCCCATGGCGTACTAGAGGGCTGGTCGAAAACTGTCGGGGGTCCAGGGGGGCGAGTGGAATCGCAGGGTCGGCCAGCGGCCATCGCCGTAGGTACGGCGATGGAAGAAAACACCAGTGGCCGACCCGAGAGGGCGAGTCCCCCTGGTGCCTGGATCCAAGGCCCGGCACGAGGGGCCTTGGCGCCAGTGGGGTCCACAGGGGCTGCGGCGCGAGCGGCCCCTGTGGAACGAGGTTCAAGAACGGAGCAGCAGAAGACCAAGCGCGCCACCCCTCCGGAGGACGGCGGGGTGGCGTCCGAAGCCCCATTCGCTTTTGTGACAAAAACCGTCATGGAAACGGGATCACGCGCGGGAGCGTCTCCAGAGCAGCAGCGCCTGGGTGGCCACCGCCACCGCCAGGGCCAGCGAGAAGCCCGCCCAGGGGCCCAACGGGACCAGCACGACGGAAAGCGTCGCGAAGAAGAGGGTCAGGCCCGACAAGGCCGGAAGGAAGCCGGTGAGCATGCGGGCCACGGCGGGGTGTCCGTCCTGGGCGTGGGCGAAGGCGACAAGAATTGTCGTGGAGATGGGGAACGGGGTGAGGAGTCCGCTCCACGAGGGGCCCAGGCGTTCGGAGAGGGTGGCCACCGAGCCCACCAGGGCCGCGGCGGATGCCATGCGGGCCAGCAGGTCCCACCAGGGGGGCTGGCGGGGTTCGTCGGAATCCGTCGTCGGGGGATTGCGCGGCAGCAGCGCGGTCGCCAGCCACAAGCTGGAGAATGCCCCCAGGAGGCTCGCGACCAGGCCGTGTTCCAGCGGGCGCATCAGGGCGGCCGATCCCAGGTACAGCGACCATCCGATCGGGAGCGCCAGGGACCAGTGGATGCGGCGGGCCAGGTGCGCGTAGCAGACGGCGAACACCGCCAAGGCCGTGATGCCCGACAGCGCCGACAAGGCCGACGACGCGCCGAACCGCGTGCCGTGCTCCAGGGTCATCACCAGAAGCAGCGGGCCGGCCACGAAGGGGAACGCCGCGAGCCAGCCTCCGACGCTTTCGCCCCATTTGCGGGAGGCCAGCGACGCCGCCGCGACCAGCGCGGGAGCCAGGAGGAACCGCAGCGCCAGCAACATCATGATCGCGAAAGCTCCCACCGCACGTGCTCGCGCAGACGGTCCAGGTTCCCGAACGAAAGCCCGAGGTCGTTTTGGATGGCCGACACGTCGAACAGGAACGGCGAGCTGCCGTAGCCGCGGTCTTCCAGGACGATTTCCGTCCGCTTGCCCGCGACCTCGCAGGCCAGTTCGGCGACCTCGGTCCAGCTGCGCCATTCGCGCGACAGCGCGTAGTGCACGGTGGGGGATGGCTCGTGGGAGAGCAGGGCCAGGTACACCTGCGCGATGTCCTGGGCGTGCAGGAACTGGGTGCCGTCGTGCTTCACGAGCTTCACGGGCTCGCCCTTGGCCACCGCGCGGCAGATGTCGCGGAAGCGGGTGTCGGGCTGGCCGTGGGCGCCTTCCACGATCGCCTCGCCGAAGATGTACCCCGGGCGCACCACGTGGGCGGAAATCCCGTGCCTGTGGGCGAAGGCGCGCAGGTAGGATTCGGTCGCGGCCTTGGTGGCGCCGTAGAAGTCCATGGGGCGCGGGACCATGTCTTCGCGGTTGAGCGCGGCCATCTCGCCGCAGGCGGCGGTGGAGCTGGTGTACACGATCCTGCCGATTCCGGCGTCCACTGCGGCCTGGAACAGGCGCACCGAGGCTTCGGTGTCGTTGCGCAGCATGTCGATGCCGGTGTCGCCCCAGCCCAGGGCGATGTGCACGAGGGCGTCGCAGCCTTTCAGGCAGGCGCTCCAGGAAGCCGGGTCCGACAGGTCGCCGCGGGCCAGCTCGATCCCGGGGACGTTCCCCAGGGCGGGGACCTTGGACGGATCCCGTCCGGTGGCCACCACCTGGTGTCCGGCCTTGGCCAGCGCCACGGCGACGTGGCTCCCGATGAATCCAGTGGCTCCGGTGACGGCGACGCGCATGGGTTGCTCCTTCAGATCGATGTGTCCGGCGACGGTGCTGGGTCGCCATCGGACGGTCGGGAGTTCACGCGTCTCCCGACGACGTTCATTTGATGAAGGCCACGAACGAAAGCGAGAATTCCAGGTGGCTGCCGTCGGTTTCGCGGCCTTGGCCCGCCTGGACGTCGCGGTGCGGGTCCAGCGGGGTCATCCAGAGCGTTTCTGTCTGCAGCGACAGCCATTCCTTGACGGGAACCAGGGCGCCCGCGCCGGTGCCGATTTCCGTCCAACCGGCGTCGCCCAGCCACGAATGGCGCTGCGACACCTTGCGCCACACGGCGGGGACGTATCCGCTGGCCGAACCCTGGAGCAGCACGATGCCGACCGCCACGTCCCATCGGGTTTCGGAAAAGGTCGTGTCGGGACCCGATCCGCGCAGGGTCTTGGAGGCCTTGCCCCAACTGCCTTCCACGAACAGCCGGGGGAGCGGACGAAGGATCGCGTGGGCGTCCACCCACAGGCGCGGGTCGTCCAGCGGGCGCTGGATCCACGAGATCCGGCCGCCCAATCCCAGCATCCCCAGGCTGCCGCCGGTGGACGCGACGGGCGCTTCGAACGCGGGGGAGGGCATCTGCTGGGCGAAGGCGCCCGCGGCCAGACAAAATACGACAAGCAGCGATCTTGGGTTCATCGCAGTCCCTCGAGGATGCGCAGGTAGCTGGCGTAGCGGTCGGGGTGGATGGAGCCGTCTTCCACCGCCTTGGCCACGGCGCAGCCGGGTTCGTGGTCGTGCATGCAGTCGTTGAACCGGCAGGTCCCGAAATAGGCGTCGAATTCGGTGAAGTACAGCTGGACTTCCCGCGGCGACAGGCGGTGCATGGCCAATTCGCGGATGCCGGGGGTGTCGATGATCCGGGTGTCGTCGGAAAGCCTGTACACCTGCGCGCGCGTGGTGGTGTGGCGACCGCGTCCGTCCTTGGAGCGCACCTGGCCCACGTCGGGCAGCGCGCCGGGAAGCAGGGCGCGCACCAGCGAGCTCTTGCCCACTCCGGAATTCCCCGCGAATGCGCTCCACTTGCCCGACAGGAATTGGCGGAGTTCGTCCATGCCTTCGCCCGATTCGGCCGACCCCCTCATGACGGGGACGCCCAGGCGGCGGTAGGTGGACAGGTCGGGCTCCTCCACGTCCAGGTCGCACTTGTTCAGGAAGATGGCCGGGACCACGCCTCCGATCTGGGCGGCCACAAGGAACCGGTCGACGAACCGGGGATGGAACCGGGGGCGGTCCACCGAGGCCACGATCACCAGGGTGTCGAGGTTGGCGGCCACCACGATGTCCAGGTGGTTGCGGGCGTCGGGACCGGGACGCGAAAGCCGGGTGTGGCGCGGTTCCAGCGAGGTGAGCAGCCAGCCCGAACCGGGCATGGGGTGGATGTCCGCGCGATCTCCCACGGCCACCAGCGATTCGCGTCCCAGCACAAGCCGCGGAGAATAGGCGCAGTCCAGGACCTCGCCGGTGCGGGGACCCGTCATCACCTCGACCTCGCAGGTGCGGCGGCTCACGCTCACGACCACGCCCGAAAGCGGTTCGCCGGCGACGTCGGGGAGCTTTTCCACCCGCACCTTGGCACGGGAGCCGCGCAGGTCCTTCCAGCGATGGGTCCCGCCCAGCGGGTCGTCGGAGAATCCTTCGCGCCAAACGATTTCCGCGTCGGGACGGCGGGCGCGGGAAAGGCGGCGACCGCCTTGCCTGTCGAGCTCGTCTCCGGCGGAGGGTTCCCGCGGCAGGGTTATCCGCCCATGGCTTCGGAAGCCCGGGAGCGGAGGTCTTCCAGGAGGCTGGCCAGATGGCGTCGGGCGTCGCGTTCGGGAAGCCGGACGAGTTCCGACTGGGCGGCGTCCAGTTCTTCGCGCAGCAGCGCGCGCGCCTTGCCCAGGACCCCGGCCTTTTCCAGAGCGGCCAGGAGTTCCGGGGTGGAAAGGCTCGCGAATCCAGACAAATCCTGTCCGTTCGATTCGCGCAGGAGCAGCGCGGGCAGGTTCACCAGCCCGTTGGACAGGTCGGTGCGGGCGGGCTTGTCCAGATCGGGGATCGCGCCCAGGTCCAGGAGGTCGTCGCACATCTGGAAGGCCATCCCGAAATGGTACCCGAACCGAGCGGCGGCTTCGGTCTGGTCGGGAGCCAGCCCGGCGGCCACGGCGCCGCAGCGGCAGCAGCTTTCCAGGAGCGAGGCGGTCTTGAGGTGGATCACCTCGCGGTACGCGGTCCAGGTG
>JAKPQQ010000191.1 GCA_029557215.1 Fibrobacterota bacterium
CTGGGAGTGGCGCCCGTGAAGGACAACGTGGCGCCCATGGCGGTTGCCGGCCATTACAGCTTCGGGACCGTCTTCGATACCCTGGGGGTGCGGTTCAGCGAGCCGGTGGCGGCGGTTTCCGATCTTCCCGTTTGGGTGGAGTGGGGGATTTCGGGAGTCCTTGTCGGCCAGTTGGCGCACAAGTCCATGCATCTGATCCGTCCCGATTCCGGATATTTCGTGCTCGACACGCTGGACGGAATCCGTACCACCGCCTACGATTCGATCCGGCTGGCAAGCGGGGTCCATTCGGGCAAGGTGACGGATCTTGGCGGCACGATCGTCGGCTGGTCCAGCCCCTGGGCCCCGTTGAGCATCGGGTTGCGTCCGTTCACCTTGCAGATCAGGGCCTATCCGCCCGAAGGCGTGTTGTCCAATTCGGCCAGCAATCCGTTGGTCCAGGTCTGGGAGCCGCCTCCCGCCACCATTCCCGCGGTCGAAGTCCTGTTCGCCACCGCGCCTTCGGGCACGTTCCGGACCAATCCCGACTTCAACGAATTCCGGACCACCGACGGAACCCTGCCGCAAAACACCATCGACAAGATCCTGGCGGTCAGGATCCTGCTCAATCGTCCGCTGGACGGCCGATTGATCGTCTACGACAACATGGGAACCCATGTCGCGGCGGCCGACCTGTCCAGGATGCGCGAACTTTGGGATGCGGATTCCGCCAACGGCGACGCGATGCGCGAAGTCTGGCTGACCTGGAACGGCACCGACGGCAAAGGGAAATTCGCGGCGTCCGGGGTGTACCTGTTCCGGGCGTTCGTCAAGGTCGATGTCGGCGATGGAACCACCAACGTCCAGAATCTGGTCTGGAAGCTGGGATGGCACCGCGACACGAAATGACCGATCGCTCCAGGTGCGAATCCGTCGCGTGAGCGTACTCCCCAAGGGAACGCCTGTGCGACTTTTGTGCCACAAATCTCCTTCGGAATCGCCCTCGCGACCGTAGTTTCGACATCAATCGTGGTGTCGTACCTGTCTCCGTTTTCGAGGGAAATCATGCAGAAATCCTGCAAGTCGTTGATTTTTCAGATCTTGGCAGTAATGGTGCTTGGGCTTGGAACCGAAGCCAAGGCCCAGAAGACCCTGATGTGGCTGGTCGATTGGTTCCAGATGGGCAACATCGACACGGTCACCAAGATCGATTCCGTGTACATCCCCAACTACAACGGGAGCGCCGGTTACTACTACGGCACGCGGCCCCAGATGTTGACCAAGACCAACGCCTACGCGGCCCCGATCCCTGTCAACGTTGGATATCGCAACGACACCCTTCCCGATTCGCTCAAGGTTCCCACCCAGCTCGAACGCAGCTGGTACGCCGTCCCCAATTTCAACACGTCGAACTACCATGCAAACCGGATCCGGATCCAGCTGCGTTATTCCGGCCAGAAGCACATGCCCATGCTCAATCGTCCCGACCCGCAGGTTCAGGTGGACGTCTACCCCAGAGGGCAAGGGCAGATCGACCAGCTCGAAGGCGCCTTCGTCAACGGCTGCATCGACAGCACGTTCGGCGACACGGTTTGGTTCTGGACCGGGGCGACGACCGCTGGCCAGATCTCCAGCAACGCTTCGGCCGCATCCATCAAGTGCCTGGACCACAATCCGTTCTTCGAAAAGATCGGGACGGTCCATGTCCTGAATCCGTGGCCCGGTCGGACCGTCTACGCCCAGATGGGCGACCGTTGGTACCCGCTCTACCAGGAACCGGGGCGTTCCGGGTGGGTCTTCACCACGCTTTGGGCCGACCCCGCCAAGGGGAACAAATTCAAGATCCGTCTGGCCAATGGCGACCCCACCAAGGGCGGCACGGTGCAGTACTGGGATGCGGGAGGTCTTGGGGGCAACGCCAGCGGCGCGTTCTTGGATTATTCGGCCACCCCCGGAAAAGGCGGCGAGGTCTGGATCGTTCCGCCGATGTCCGGCCCCACGGCGCCACCTTCCCTGACACCCCCGCCGGTCGCGCTCACCTTGTACGTGAAGCGTCCGGCGTGGTCGGCGAGCGCCGTGCGCGTGGTCCAAAAAGGCTTGGACGCCCGGTTCATCGCTTCCGCGACCAGGTACTGCGATTGGTTCCGCATCGAATTCTACAAGGGGGCGATCCCGACCCAGATCGCTCTGACAAATCCTGTTGGCGACACCGTCTACGGAGCCAAGGGCAAGGCGCGCGCTCCGGCGTTGTTTTCCGGCTTCACGGATTGGATCGATCTCGCGGGCCAGGCGGCGGGAGGGACGTTCTCCATGAACACCGACGGCAACGCGCCGGTCTTCGCAACCGGAGTCCCGGCCACCGGCGGGCTGTGCGACACCAAGCTGCTCGCGTTCAGCGCCTACGACTACGCCTGGACCATGCCGCCCACGCATTTCTACGAGCCGTTCAGCGAAACCGGTCCTGACAACAACTGTCCTGGATCGGGCAACACGGCCACCAAGGGGCTGGTCCTGAGCACCCTGGATCCCGTCACCGGGCTTCCTGTCATGAATTCGGCCCACAAGGCGGCCTGCGGCATCGACACCAAGGAGCCCACCAACAGCCCGGGACTCTGGTTCGACACGCTCTGGCGCACCTCCACCGGCACGATCACCAACGTCAAGCCCGCCAGCGGCGTGCAGGTCAACCATTTCCATTGCGTGCGCGTGCCGCTCAAACTGGACGCGGCGGGCCAGTACTACAGCTACGCCGACAGCACGTTCTTCCCTCTGGACACGGCCAACATCCCTGTTCCGTACGGGAAGGGCAGCGGCACCGACTACAAGTTCGCCATGCACGCCAAGGCGGCCTTCGAATACGTCCCTGGGCTCAAGTTCGAGTTCAAGGGCGACGACGACGTCTGGATCTTCATCGACAAGAAGCTCGCACTGGACGTGGGTGGCCAGCATGGACCCATCGGCGGAGTCATCAATGTCGACAACCTGGGTCTGCAGGAAGGCAAGTCGTACCAGTTCGACATGTTCTACACCGAACGCCAAGGCCTGGGATCCAGCATCAGCATCAAGACCACCATGAACCTGGTGCCGTTGCTGGAAGTGGGATTCGACACCACCGGTTCCACCACCGGCAACCAGGTGATCGAATCCTGGGTCAGCGAGACCACCGCCGACGCCAGCAAGTGCCCGGAAGAGGGCGCGACCAGCGTGGTCAACAAGCGCGCAGGCAATCCCGTGTACACTCTCGTGTTCCCCGACGGCACCGAACGCCTGGTGGATTCCGCCTATGTCGCCGTCGCCCTGCCGGGGCTCAGGATCTCGGAGAACGGGAGCCGCCTGGATGCCGACACCTCCCGTCTCCAGAAATCGGGCAAGCTCACCCAGACCGGGCTGTACCAGTTGCGGGTCGAGCTGGGCACCGAATCGCGTGTCGTGAGCTGGTCCAACATCTCCCGTGCCATCGAAGTCACGGGCATCATGATGGACGCCGACGGCGATGGCGCCGCCGACAGCGTGGTGCTGTTCGCGGCCAACGGAAGCCCCGCGTTCACCAAGCCGATCTCGACGGTCCTGCGCTGGGCCGATCGTTCGGGCCGGGCGGATTCCGTCGTGGTTCCCGCCGCGTCCCTGGTGCGTCTGCCGGGAGATTCGATCATGACCGGCACGTTCGTGCTGCCCCCGCGCACCAGCTGCCCGCCCACGGGCTGCACGGGGGACATGGGCTGGGCCTACACCGGGTTCGGCACCGACACCGTGAACAATCCCATCACCCGTCTTGCCGACGGCATGGCCCCGGTGGCCGACAGCGCCTGGATGGTCTACGACACCACCGGCAGCGCCTTTGATACCCTCTACGTGATCGCTTCCGAGCCGTTGGTCGCCTACGCGGGCCTGTTGCCCGCGGGCGATTCGGCGTACATCCTGGCCGGACGCAGCGTGTCGCCTCGTCCTGTCGCGGGCACGGCGATCCTTTCCGGAACGCTGCTCAAGATGGCGTTCGATCCGGCGGCCAACCCGTTGCAGCCGGGCGATTCCGTCCGTTTGGGCGGGTATTCGGGCGACGCCTTGGGCAACGCGCCTCGTGAACGTTCGCGTTGGGTCTACCTGAAGGCCGACCCGGTGGCGAAGTCCTGGATGTTGGACGTGGATGGCGATGGCTACCCCGATTCCATCGGCGTCGCTGCCAAAGGCAGCCTCGCTTCGGCGGGTTCGGCGCAGATCCAGTGGAAGACCGCTGCGGGCGCCGACACGGTGTTCACCGTGGCGACTCCGGGCGGTGTGACCACCGGCATCAAACTCCCGGCGGGCATTCTCAAGAACGCGACCTACTGCTCGGGTTGCAACCTGGTGCTGGACATGGGAGCCGGTTCCACCAAGCGTTTCGCCTTGTTGGACTCCGTGGCTCCGGTCGCCCTGGGTGCCAGGCTTCGCTACGGAATCACGGCCGACACCTTGTTGGTGACGGTCTCGGAGCCCATCGAGCTGGCTTCGGCTCCGGCCGGCGAAGGACCGGCCGCCACCAAGCTCGCGGGTTCGGCCGATCGCGCGGGAACCCTGGTGGTCGGGGCCGGTTCGGCGACCACGGTGCTGCAGGTGGTCGTGGCTCCCGGCGCGATCGAACAGGATTCCGTCCGTCTTCGCGCATGGGTGCTGGGCAACCTCAAGAAGGCCGTTGGACAGAATTCGCCGTTCGTCAAGATCGAGTACGGCCCGCAGCCGATCCGCGTCGCGGTGTGGGACAACGACGGCGACGGCTACGTGGACAGCGTGGCCTACCGCCTGACCCGTTCGGCGGCGGGCGCTCCCGCGGTGAGCGGGTTCGGATTGATGTGGGGAGGCGCTTTGGCGGCCGTACCCGCGACGCTCCCCAAAGCAGCCGATGGCATGAGCTGGAGCGGTGACATCGCTCCGTTGGGATGGGGGACTTCGGCTTCGGCCAACGACCACGGCTGGCTCGCGGTGGGCACCGACGTCGCTTCCTACGACGCGGCCGTGGAAGATTCGGTGGCTCCGGTGGCCTTCGACGCCTCGCTGGTGTTCGGCCTGGAAGCGACGGATCCCGACACCCTCGCGATCACGGGGACCGAATCCATCAAGCTCCTGGCATCGGGCGCGTACGCGATGCTGGGCAAGGACAGCGGTTCGGTCTTGGCCAGCCTGGGCGCCGGCAGCGGGACGATCGTGCCCAATGCGACAAAACTTGTCCTGGTGGTCCCTCCGGGAGCCATTGCCGACAGCATCGCATGGGTCCGTTTTGGCTCGGCCGTGGCCGACAACGGCGGCAAGGCCGTGGGAACCTCTTCGCGCTGGGTCAAGCTGGTTCTCAAGCCTTCGGGTCGCGCCTACCTGTTCGACGCCGACGGCGACGGGCGCGCCGATTCCATGCGCGTGTACATGCGCGGCGCCCTTGCCGCGGTGCAGGCGGAACTGACCTGGAACACCGCATCGGGTGCGGCCGACATGCGGACCTGGACCGTTTCGCCTTCGGTGGGGCCGTTCGGGGTGCACCCGGCCGATGCCCAGAAGTGGTTTGAAAAGGGCGCGACCTCCTGCGCCGGTGGCTGCACGGTGAAGTTCCTGGACGACAAGGGCCAGGCCCTGGTGGAATGGCCCCTGATCGATTCGGTGGCGCCCATGGCCGTCAAGGCCAAGTACCGGTTCGGCGACACGCAGGACACGCTGAGCGTGCTGTTCAGCGAGGCCTTGGCCGGAGTGGACCGCACTGGTTCTTGGTTGGAGTGGGGCAATACCGCCTTGGGTGGATCCATTGTCCATGCCTCGGTGGGACCCGACGGCAAGGAGATGGTGTTCCAGATCTTGTCGACCAACGGAGCGGTGGAAGGTTGGGATTCGCTCCGGTTGGCCGCAGGCGCCAAGGCAGGATTTGTCACCGATGCTCTGGGCAAGAAGGTGGGTGCGTCGTCTCCGTGGACCTGGATCGAATACGGGATCGCGCCGTTCAAGTCGTATCTGCTGGATCCCGATGGCGAAGGCCGCGGCACCCATGTTCGCGTGTCGTTGACGCGGGCGGTTCCGGCGGCAGCGGTGGGTTCGATCCAGTCGTTCGCGTTCAATTGGACCAACGCTTCGGGCACGGGTACGGACGCGCGCTCGATGTCGGTGTCCGATCTGTCGTGGGATGGTGTTTCCAGCTGGACGGGCGCGTTGAGCACCCCGTTCGCGTTGGGCAAGACGGGCTGCGCGGCAGGTTGCGCCACGTTGGCCAAGGCCGGCGACGGCTCGGTTCGAGGCGGCGATCTTTCCGACAGCGTTCCTCCGTCGGCCGTGTGGGCGAGGTTCCGCTACTCGCTTCCGGAAGTCGCGCTGGACACGTTGGTCATCGGGCTTTCGGAAGCCTGGCCTGGCGAGCAGCCCGGGAACAACGCGACGCCGTTCGCGACGGTGGGACGCATTGCCAGCCAGCAGGATGTATCCAACTTCCACAGCTGGGAGCTGCTGGACGCGACCACGCTGGCGATCGTGGTGCCTGTGGCTCTGCGGGAAGATCTCCAGTCCGGCGATTCGGTGCGGCTTGCCTACCAGGCCCAAGGCTCGCGCATCTGGGATGCATCCTTGAATCGAGTGGGTGTCAAGTCGCGTTGGGTTCCGATCGAATTCGGATTGCTTCCCCCAAGTTTGAACGTCAAGCCCTATACCGCGATGCTCGACAACAGCGCGACGAGCGAAAGCGGCGCTTGGGTCGAACCACCCGCGACGCATCCGCAGATCGAACTCCTGGTCAAAGGCGACAAGCGGGACGCGTCGTTCTACAAGTTGGAAGCTTCGGGCGGTGCGGCTGTGGGTGCGCCCCCGGTGAACGACTTGTCTCGGACCCTGGGTGTGGAGATCAAGATCAACCGTCCGCTGGAAGGTGTCTTGATCGTGTACGACAACATGGGCACCGCGGTGGTGTCGGTGGACTTGAGCCCCATGAAGGCGCTGTGGAAGGACCAGGAAGACGCGGAAAAGACGATTCGCATTTCCTGGAACGGCACCGACGCTAACGGGAAGTTCGTGTCCACGGGCGTGTACCTGTTCCGTGCGGTGGTCAAGTTCGAAGACAGCGAAGGCAACAAGGCGTTCCAGAACCTGGTCTGGAAGCTGGGATTCAAGCGCGACACGAAGTGA
>JAKPQQ010000192.1 GCA_029557215.1 Fibrobacterota bacterium
GCGGAGGTCATGAGGTTCGTTTCCCCCCAGTACTTGTCCTTGTTGGACACGACCCACGCGTACTTGGCCATCTTCGCGCCTTCGCCTTTCCAGGGATCCATGTAGTGGAGCATGGAATCGGCGAGTCCGTATCCCACCACGAAGTGCCCTCCGCTGGTCCTGTAGGCCCACCGCAGGATGAACGGGCGTTTGGCATCGAGCTCCCGTGCCGCCTCCTGCAAGGTGAGCGGCTTGCCGACGGAACGGTTGGGAACTCCCCACTTGCCGAGGATTTCGCTGATGCTTCCCGGGTATCCGTAGTTGTAGTTCCAGTAGTTGCAGGCACCCGAAGGCTTGAGGCAGCAATCGTCCTTGCCGAAGTCGTGCCAGGTGGCCGTCTGACGCGTGTAGTTGACGACATCGCACTGCTGCACCGTCTTCCCGTAGTAGCGCAGGACCGCGGTGGACGTTCCTGCCCAGCACCACTCGGTCTGCTCCTGGAACACCTGGGGCACATCGAGGACGATGCCTGCCGAAAGCGCCGTGGAAGCGAGGGCCAGAAGAAGTCCCCCGCTCCTGCGTCCCGATCCTGCTGCCATGCCTGCGGACTTCATCGCTCCCCCCTGCCCGGTTCGGACTGCACGCGGCGCACCGCGCGTCCCAGAGCCTTGCGGGACCGGAACACGGTCGAGTCGGAGGCGAAACGGGATCTGGCCGAACGCAAGGGGACGAACTCGCCTTCCGCGAACCCGCGACCATGGCGATCGACGATCAGGATGTCGCATCCCAGACGGTCCAGACGCAACAGGGCTTCGCGCGATCCGCGACGAGCCGGCTCCAGTTCGCCGATCTCGCGGGCGAGGTCGGCGCCTCCAAAGTCCACGGCGTCCAACCCCGACGACGTCGCTTCCACCGTGAGGAACACGCGCGCACGGCCATCCACCAGCACGGGCACGCGCCAGACACCCCGGCTCCGAGGACTCCACAGGCTGTCGTCTCTGGCAGCACCGGGATCCTCCAGCATGGGCAAAGGGGTCCCTGGAACGGCCCGGGCGAATTCGTCGCGATGGACAAATCCGTAGCGCGCCTCCTGGGCGACGGGGATGCTCGCCAGGAAGGATGGAAGCGAGCGAG
>JAKPQQ010000215.1 GCA_029557215.1 Fibrobacterota bacterium
ATGGGACCCCTGAACTGTCGGGGATTCCTTGTTCAATTCCCCTCCCGTGGAGGGGTACGCCGAAGGCGGGGGGTGGTTTTGCTCAACGCCGGCAACGCGGTGATCGCCTGAGGACGGCCCCCACGGAGCAACAGAAGGCAAAACCGCAGACCACCCCATCCGGCAGAGGTGACCACCCATCGGAGGCGCCCTTGCCGTAAGGACGCAAAATTTTGCGTCCCCACGGATGGGCGCCCGCTATCCCGCGGCGCGAGCCGCCGAAAATTGTCGGGGGTCCAGGGGGGGGAGCATATTCGCAGGACCGCCCACCGGTCAACGCCACGGCAGTGGCGTTGGATGAAAACGCCAGCAGGCGGTTCGAGAGGGCGAGTCCCCCTGGTGCCTGGTTCCAAGGACCCGGCAGGAGGGTCCTTGGCCCGCCGGGGTTCACGGGGGCGTCGGGTTACGCCCCCGTGGAAAGCTCGCCACCCGCATAGGGTGGCTGTCCAAAGAGCTGACCTTCAGGGCGAGGCACGGTTCGGCGCTGCTCACCGCAAGTGCCTGCGCCTTCGCCCTTCGAGACGGCCTTCGGCCTCCTCAGGACGAACGGCCATATTGGGTCGCCCCCACGAAACAACAGCGAGGCCTCGCCACCCGCCAGGGTGGCTGAAGGGGTCCGGGGTGGAACCCCGGAGAGGGGGTAGCGAAGGATCCCGGCCGTGCGGTCCGTCCGTAGGGGCGACCGCTACGGCATCAAAAAGCTGGCGGGGCACCCGGATGGGTGCCAAGCTGCCTCGCCCTTCCAGGACCACAACCGCACGGCCGGAGCCGCAGCGAGGGGGACGCCTCCCCATTTTTTCTTCTTTCATAAACGACTTCAAATCCAGAATCGGGAGCACGCACATGACGCGGATCGCCTCTATCCTCCAAACCTCGTTGTTGGGCGCCGCCGCGGTGTTGGCCGGGCCGGTGACGACCGTTCCGTGGAACGGCCACAAGGGCGCGGTCACCTTCACGTACGACGATGCTTGCGCCTCGCAGATCGCCAACGTCTTCCCGTCCCTGGAATCGCGCAAGATCCACGCGACGTTCTTCGTGCCCGGCGGATACAACTTCAACTCCACCCTGGATAGCTGGAAGCAGGCCGCCAAGGCCGGCCACGAGGTCGCCAACCACACGGCTTCTCACGCCGATCTTTCGGGACTCGATTCGACGAAGATCGAGCAGGAGATCCGCGGCCAGGATTCGGCCATCAAGGCCCTGGATCCATCGGTGGAATCGGTCACCCTGGCCTACCCGTTCTGCAACACCAGTCCCCTGGTGAACCGGATCGCCAACCGCCACAACATCATCGCCCGCACCTGCGGCGGCAACGCCCAGTTCGAATGGACCACCAAGCCGTCGGAATGGATGAGCATGACCTCGTTCATCCTGCAGGACGACGCGACAACCGCCACCGCCTTGACGGAAATCGACAACGCCGCCAAGAACGGCACCTGGTTCGTGACCCTGAACCACGGCGTGGGCGGCGACTGGATGTTCATCTCCACCGAACAGATGAACAGCCTGTTCGATCGCGCGATCCAGAACGGCGCATGGGTGGGGACCTACCAGGAGATCGCCGCCTACTGGCGCGCATCCAAGACCATGGACACCGTGTCGGCCGCCTCCGGAGCCGCCAACTGGAACCTGAAGTGGACCTCGCCGCATCCCAAGATGCCCAGGAGCGTGCCGCTGCGGGTCAAGCTGGATCCAAGCGTTTTCGGAACCGCACCCATCGTCAGCCAGGGTTCCCAGCGGATCACCCCTCAAACCGACGGCTCGTTCGTGATCGACTTCATGCGGCTGGAAATGATGGTCGCCAAGGCCGGATCCAACATCAAGGCCAAAGCGCGCGCGCATGCATCGCTCACGACCACCCGCGACGGCTGGAAGATCCTGGGGCTCCAGGAGCCATCGGCCACCTACACGGTACGCGCCGCGTCGGGTGAATCGCTCGCCTCCGGGGTTGTGGCCATGTCGACCAACGGACTGATCCCGTTTCCCGAGCGCAACGCCACCGAAGCGCGGTTCCTGGAACTGCGATCGATCGACACCGGCCTGCAACTCTGGAGTTCGGCTCTGCCCCTGGCGCGGTAGGGCGCGAAGAACACCGCCCCCCCGCAGGATCCAACTCCCTGCGCAGAAGACGCGAACCCGTCGGTTTGACGATCTTTCCATCCCATGAAGATTTCGCGCTTTTTCCCGACACTGGTCGCTCTGGCCGTCGCGCCGCTTTCGGCCATGAACGAAGGCATGGCCACCCACTTCCAGGGCGTGGGCTACCCCTACGGCGCCTGCGGCGTCTCCGACGAAGTGGCGGCCACCGATGGCGCGATGGACACGCTCACCGGCCAAGGGAATCCGTTCGACTACGTGGCCTTGAACGTGTTCGACACCCCCAAGCGCTACGACATGCCGGCCGCCCGCCCGATGAAGGGAGCCGACACCGTGCTCATCGGAGCCTACGACAACGGACGCAACTGCGGCCGCTGGATCCGGTTCGAACTGGGCGACACCTGCGACGGCGCCAACGACGGAGCCGCCGGCAAGGAGTTCTGCAGGGGCGGGACGGGCTGGCATCCCAACGCCTACACGGGATCAGGCGGCTACGCGATCGTGTTCGACCAGTGCACCGACGGCAACGCCTGGTGCCGCGATTCCAAATGGCATCTTGACCTTCACACGCCCATCCTGGGAAGGCTGCGCAAGGATGGACAACTTCTGCCACCCATGGCCTGGCCCGTGCTGGACGCTTCGGGCAAACCGCAGGCCGACGCCAACAACCCCTGGTCGATCTTCTACCAGGTGTCGGGATTCCTGAACCCCAAGATCTCCTGGGAGTTCGTTCCGGCCCCCAACTACCAGGGCGAACCGCGATTCTACTTCAGCGTCGATTCCAAATCCTGGTACTACCGCGTGATCGTGACGCACCTCGAGAACGGGATCCACGGCGTGGAACAGCTGGTGGGAACCGAATGGAAGCCCGCCCGGATGGAAGGCGACATGGGACAACTCTGGATCCTCCCCGACCCATCAACAAAAACCGTCACCCTGAGGATCACCGACGCCCACGACAAGCCGGTGATGGCCGGAAGGACCTGGACCATGGACTTCCCGACCACCTGCGGAACCGTGTGCACCAAACCCGCCACCCCTGCCGAAAACGTGGTCGGCAAAGGAGGCGAAGCCGCGTCCGCGACCGCTCGCCCGGCTGCCGGAAAGCTCGTCCGGATCGGGAACAGGCTGATGTTCCCCGGACAAGGACCGGATCGGCAAGCCACCTGGATCTCGCCGAACGGAACACGGATCCCGATGGCGATCCACCAAGGCATGGCCGACATCCCCCGACTCGCACCCGGCGCCTGGACCCTGGCCTGGAAGACCCCGGACGGCTCCGCCCATCGATCCCACCTGATCGTACCGTAAAACCCACCCCCATTCCGCCGAAGGCGGAATGCCCGCTGACCCGCGGCGCGAGCCGCCAAAAATTGTCGGGGATTCCAAAGGGGCGAGCATATTCGCAGGACCGTCCAGCGTCCAACGCCCCGGCAGGGGCGTTGGGTGGAAACCCCAGTGGGCGGTCCGAGAGGGCGAGTCCCCTTTGGTGCCTGGATCCAAGGACCCGGCATGAGGGTCCTTGGCCCGCCGGGGTTCACGGGGGCGTCGGGCCACGCCCCCGTGGAAGGCTCGCCACCCGATAGGGTGGCAGTTCAAAGAGCTGGCTTCCAGGACGTCACACCAGACACACCGGGACTCCACCGACCCTGAAGTTGTAACCTGATCCTCCAGGTACAGGCCCACGGGTCGCGTGGCCGTGATCGGGAGGGATGCATGCGGGTTCTGTTGACGGGCGCGAACGGCTACATCGGCAAACGTCTGCTTCCCTTGCTGGTGCGGGCGGGACACGAAGTCGTGTGCTGCGTGCGCGACCGACGGCGGTTCCCCTCCGAGGGGATCTACGCCCACCCCGCCGTCACGGTGCTGGAAATCGACTTCCTGAAAAAGCCGGCCCTGGACGCGACCATTCCCCGGATCGACGCGGCCTACTACCTGATCCATTCCATGAGCGACGCGAGCCGCGATTTCTGCGCCCTGGAGGAAGCTTCGGCGATCCATTTCCTGGAGCTGGCCAACCGCCTGGGAGTACGACAGATCCTGTACCTGGGAGGGATCGTCAACGAAGCGCGATTGTCCCGGCATCTCCAGTCGCGCAGCAACGTGGATGCGATCCTCCGCTCGGGAGGCATCCCCGTCACGACCCTCAAGGCGGGCATCGTGGTGGGATCGGGAAGTTCGTCGTTCGAGATCATCCGCGACCTCGTCGAGAAGCTGCCGATCATGGTCACCCCCCGCTGGTTGAACACGCGCATCCAGCCCATCGCCGTGCGCGACGTGCTGGAATTCCTTCTGCGCTGCCTGGGCGACCCGCGGTTCGCGGGCGGATCGTACGACATCGCAGGCCCCGACATCCTCACCTACAAGCAGATGCTCCTGCAGTTCGCCGAGGTGCGCGGGCTCAAGCGCCGCATTTGGACAATCCCTGTCATGACGCCGCGGTTGTCCTCCTACTGGCTGTACTTCGTGACGTCGACGTCGTACAGGTTGGCCGTGAACCTGGTGAACAGCATGAAGGTGGAGGTGGTGGCGCGCCCCAACGACCTCGCCTCGCAACTGGGCATCGCCACCATCCCCTACCGTCGGGCCGTCGAACTGGCCTTCGAGACCATCGAGCGCAACGGCGTGGTTTCCAGTTGGAAGGATTCCCGGGTTTCCAGCGGATTCGGGGAATCGCTCATGGAGCGTGTGGTCGTCCCCCGGAACGGCTGCTACTTCGATCGCCGCATCAAGCCGATCGCGGGCGACACGTCCAAGGTCCTGGACGCGATCTGGTCGATCGGCGGGGAGACGGGTTGGTACTACGGCGATTGGCTGTGGCGACTCCGAGGAATCATCGACAAGATGTTCGGTGGCGTCGGGTTGCGGCGAGGCCGGACCGATCCGCATCGGATCCGCACGGGCGACACCTTGGACTTCTGGCGTGTCCTGGCCGCCGACCGCGACGCGGGACGTCTGCTCCTGTACGCCGAGATGCGGCTGCCCGGCGAGGCCTGGCTGGAATTCCGGGTGGTCAAAGACCCCGGCGGCGATCGTCTGGAGCAATGCGCGACGTTCCGCCCCAAGGGCTTGTCGGGTCGGGCCTACTGGTACGCGGTCCTGCCGTTCCACCACTTCGTCTTCGAAGGAATGGCCCGCGGAATCCTGGAACGCGGGGCGGCTTCGCCCGCGAACGAGTGAAGGTGTTCGCGCCAAGCGGCAGGACGACCACCCCGTCCGGCTTCGCCGTCCACCCCTCCAAGGGAGGGGAATGAGCTGCAGAAAGCACCATAAGCGTCTTGTTCAATTCCCCTCCTGTGGAGGGGTACGCCGAAGGCGGGGGGTGGTTTGCCCCTCGAACAGTTGAAGGGGTTCGCACAATCACAGGTGATACAGCTACTCCGACTTGGAACGATGTTGCCCCATACGTTTGACCGGGCGAAACGGTAGATTGGATTCTTGACGAACGGTCCACAGCCGATCGACCGAACCGAGGAAGCGAACCATGAAAACACGAATCCTTCACGTCCTGTTGGGCGCCTGCCTGCTTCTTCCCGCTTGGGCCACCGCCGGCGCCAAGTCGTTCGTGAAAGCCCAAGGCCGCGGCGTCAACCTGGGCAACATGCTCGAAGCCCCGTCCGAAGGGTCTTGGGGCGTGACCATGCAAAAGACCGACTTCGCGCTGATGGCCTCCAAGGGCTTCCAGAACGTGCGGATCCCCATCCGGTGGGATGGATCGGGTGTCGGGGGACTCCGGTTCGCTCGGGTCGCCCGCACCGAACCCTTCGCGGTCGATCCCCGGTTCTTCGCGCGGGTCGATTCGGCCATCCTGTGGGCCCGCCAGAACCGCCTGGTGGTGACCATCAACGACCACCACCACGACAGCCTGTTCCAAGGCTACGTGAAGGAAAAGCCACGGTTCATCGCCATGTGGCGCCAGATCGCCGAACGCTACCGCGATCTCCCCACGGATTCCGTCGCCTTCGAGATCCTGAACGAACCCAACACCCAGGTCACGGTGGAAGCCTGGAACGAACTCCTGGACACCACATTGAAGGTGATCCGCGAAAGCAACCCCACCCGCCCGGTGGTGGTCGGCACCGCCAACTGGGGAGGGCTGTCGGGGTTGTCGGGACTGCGGCTTCCCGAAAACGACACGAACATCGTCCTGACCATCCACTACTACGAACCGTTCGCGTTCACGCACCAGGGGGCCGACTGGGTGGACCCGGTGCCGCCGACCGGCGTGACCTGGGAGGGCACCTACTACGAAAAGCTCGCCGTCCGGCAGGCCATGGACGCGATCGCCGACTACGCCAAGCCGCGCGGTCTGCCCGTGTTCATCGGGGAGTTCGGCGCCTACAGCACCGCCGATGTCCGTTCACGCGCCCGCTGGACCCGCCACTGCGCCCGGTTGTTCGAGTCGTACGGATTCTCCTGGGCCTACTGGGAATTCAAGGCGGGGTTCGGGATCTACGACGAATCTTCCGGAACTTGGCAGGATTCGCTGGTGGGCGCGCTCGTCTCCGACGACACGACGATCCTTGAGAGAGGCGCCCCTCCCGCGGGTGGGACGGATCTTGTCAACCAGGGCGACTTCTCGTCGAAGCTGGACTGGAGCTTCAACGCGTCCCAGGGGGTCGCGAGATTCACGCTCGACAGCGGCGCCGCCAAGTTCGCCATCACCACCGCCGCGAAGGAGGCCTGGGGAATCCAACTCATCCAGAGCCCCGTCGTGCTGCAAAAAGGGCTTGTGCACGTGCTCCAGTTCGACGCCTGGGCGTCCTCGCCTCGCGCCATCGACGGAGGCCTGGGCATGAGCGAAGATCCTTGGACCGGGTACGTTTCGGCATCCGCCAGCCTGTCGACCACCCGCAAGACCTTCTTCGCGAGCTTCGTGCCCGCCGTCACCGACGAAAACGCACGCGTCTACTTCAATCTGGGTCCGGACACGGGAACGGTGCGCATCGACGACGTCAAGCTGCTGGTGTGGCCATCCAACACTTCGGTGGGGCCGGCTTCCCGGAAATCGGCATCGACGCCGGTGCGCTGGACGGGCAACGCCCTGGTCTGGAACGGAAAGGACCACCCCCGATTCGACCGGGTGGTTTCGCCCACGGGACGAATCGCCGCACGTCTGGAATGGACGCGCTCGGGCGACGCCTGGACCGCCAGCGCCACAGGTCTGGGCGCGGGAACATGGATCGCGGCGGGCCCCGCCGGAACGGCGATGTTCACCAACACGGCACCTTGATTCCCTGACCGACTTCGCGAAGCATCCTTTCGTCCGTACATTCTCCCTCTCCCGACCTCGGGGAGGGAGATCCGCATCACGGCAGCACCGCCAGCGTCGCCGTCCCGCCGGGGACCGATCGGAGCAGGACGGTTCCCTGGATGGACGCGGGGATCGCGAAATTCCCTTGGCCGGGAAGCGACGCGAGGCGGCGTCCGGACAGGTCCGACACGTGGACCGCCGCGGCCGGGACCGGGCCTTGGACACGAACCATCCTCCCCAGAACAGAAATCGTCCAGCCGGAGGGAGCGGTCGCCGCGCCTCCGATCGCCGCGTTCTCGGTCTCGCGGAACGTCCAGCGCTGGTTCTTGGTGTCCCAGTTGCGGTACTGCATCACCTTCGCGTCGTCGGCCGTGCCGGTCGCGCCGCCGTCCACGTCCAGCGATTTGCCGGAGCAGCCGTTGACGATCTGGTGGTTGCCCGTGCCGTCGTCGACCACCTGCCAGCGCGTGCCCGCGCCCGTGTCGGACACCAGCGCCAGCGGAGCCCCGTCCAACAGCGAATCGGAAGCCACCGCCAGACGTTTTCCGTCCTGCTCGAACGCCCACCAGCCCGATCCCAGGGACCTGGCCTTCCAGATCTGGACGCCTGCGCGAGGGGCGACGGCCCGCTGCACCATGCCCGAGGCCGTGGTGGTCAGCGCCTTGCCGCTGTGGGCGGCCCGCAGGACGTAGGACGTTCCGTGCACCAGCGGCGCCACGGGAACGATCTCCCATTCCTGGTGGTCGCCCCACGTGTAGGCCCCCAACGCGAGCTTGGCGTGTTCGGCGCCCGACGCCCCCGCGACTTCGGCCACCTTGCCAAGGGTGTTGGCGGCCACCAGACGCCACCACGGACCCTCGGAGCGCACGAGGTGCCATTTCTGGTTCCACTTGTCGGAGGCCGCGTACTGCAGGATGCCCGCTCCCACCTCCCGGGATTCGTCCGAGACGTCCATGCGCATCCCCGAGTGGACGGAAGCGAACCGGTATTCCGAATTTCCCAGGTTCTCCAGCTTCCAGCGCTGCGACGGTGTGCCGGAATCCGTCACGATCTCCAGCCGGGCCGCCGATGTCTTGTTGGGGACCGCGAGCACCTTGCCCGTGGCGCGGGAGCGGATCTTGTAGACGCCGCTCTGGAACCAGGGTTCGCCGCGGATCCAACCCGAATCGAGTCCCGGATACCACCGGTCCATCCAAGCAACCGACAGCGCCCCCCCCGACACGACCGCGGGGAGCATGACCATGCGCGAAAGCGAAAAGTCCCTCACCGACCAGCGATCGCCCATGTAGACGAAATTGCGCCCATCGTTTCCCGGCAAGGCGAACGCCCATCCCACCTGCGATTCGTAGGTGTGGGTGCCCGACACCGCGAGTCCCTTGCCACTGGACCACGGTCCCGCCAGCGACTTGGCCGTGAAGTAGCGATTGTCGTTGAAGTCCCAACCGGTGCACCACGACATCATCCAGTAGTAGGTGCCCGCCGATTTCACGATCGCGTGGCCTTCGCACTCCATGTCGTTGGACGCCGACCCGCGGTAGACTTCCTCCACGATCTTGGTGTAGGTGTCGTCGAGCTCGAACAGGCTGACGTTCTGGTTGCCTTTGGTGGTGCAGATCAGGTAGGCCTTGCCGTCGTCGTCCTGATAGACATTGAGGTCGCGGCTGTCGATGTCCATGGGGCGGTAGTGGCCCTGGAACTTGAAGTCGCCGTCGATCCTGTCGGAAGTGGCCAAGGCGACCTCGGCCACGCTGTAGGCGTTCCATCCCTCGTAGTGCATCCAGATCACGAACTGGCCGGTCTTCTTGTTGTGGAGGATCTTGGCGCGTTCAACAACCGCGTCCTTGTCCAGGGCGGGATCCGAATCGCGCCGCAGGATCTGCTTGACCCAGGTCCAGTGGACAAGATCCGTCGAGACGTAGAGATTGATCCCGTGGAAGGCATGGTTGTCGCGGGAACGGTCGATCCCCCACATGTACCACTTCCCGTCCACCTGGATGATCCCGCCTTCGGTGGCCGACACGACCTTGCCCCGGTCGTCCAGCCAATCGCCACCGGGCACCACGGGCTCGCGGCAGACGGCCCAGGAGGACACCGCGGCGCACATCAACGACAAGACCGCGCGACGGGCGCGACCGGATTGGGCGATCATCATGGAAGGACTCCGAGTCTGCAGGATTCCCGCAATCTAGCCCGGTGCCCCGCGACCCGCACCCGATTGGACCACGAAAGCGTTGACAACCGAGTCTCCGAACCTCGGGCGATCAGTCGGCCAATCTTTGCACGAGCCCTTCTGGAATCCTGGGGCGGCCGCGCGCGTCCAGGACCGTGGTCACGAACCTGGCCTGGAGCATCGCGACGCCGTCGTCGCGGACGATCTCCTGCTGGAAGACCATGCGGATCTTGCCTTCCATGGAGCAGCGCACGGTCACGAAGAACCCGTCGCCGGGACGCAGAGGCTTGCGGTAGTCCAGTTCGGCCCGCACCACCACCGGGAATTCGCCCCGCTGGGCCATGGCCGCGAAATCGACTCCGCGGGACAGGAGAAATTCGTGGCGGGCGTGCTCCAGGTAGTTCTGGTAGACGGCGTTGTTGACCAGCCCCTGCAGGTCGCACTCGTAATCGCGCACCTTGAGCTGGATTCGAAAGAGTTCGGACATGGCGCGCCAAGTTAGGCAATCGCGCCGGAACATGGAAACCGCCCGCGTCGCCACGGTAGCGGATATGGTAGAATCGGCCCACATGCCCAACCAGCTCCCGAGTCGTCTCGCGAGGACCTCCGACCCGCTCGTGGGCGTGATCCTCGATTGCGTCCGAGCCCTGCTCCCGGTGGAAAACCTGGATGTGCTCCTGCGCACCGGCGTGGAGCTCGCGAGGACCCGCCTGGGCGCCGAACGCTGCGCCCTGTGGCTGCTGGATTTCGACAAGACCACGCTCCGAGGCACCTGGGGAACCGATCTGCAAGGCGGCACGACCGACGAACACGACCTGCGATGTCCGGTCGGATCGCTGGAAGAAGAAATCGGATGCGCCTTCCAGGCGATGGAAGGCTGGCACCTGAAGCGCGACGAACGCCGCTACAGCTGGCAGAACGGCCGCCTTGTGGAAGAAGGCACGGGCTGGAACACGGTGATCCCGATTCCCGGGCTGGATGGCAACGTGGGCTGCTTTTTCCTGGACGCGGCGATCAGCGAAGCCCCGCTGGACCCGCGCTTCCAGGACATGATGGCGCTCTACTGCGCCCTGCTCGGACAACTGGCGGGCCGCCGACTGGCCGAAGAACGCGAAAACGTCCTGTCCAGAGGACTGGAATCCGTCCTCGCCGCCGCCGACGAGCTGTTGGCCTACGACGATCTGGAACGCCTGCACCGGCGGATCGTGGAGCTTTCCCGCGAACGGCTCGGAGTGGCGCGAGCGGGACTGTTCGTATCCACCGAAGGCTCCGAAACCAGGTTCCAAGGCACCTGGGGAACCGATTGGGACGGCCGCACCACCGACGAGCACAAGGGAGCCTTCGATTTCCAGGAAGGCAGGCGCTTCGAGGAGCACGGAACGGTGGTCGTCAGCAATCCCCGTTGGAGCGCCTTCCAGCCATTCCCCATGTCGTGGTTCGAGCCCGACGGCACCCGGGTCGACGTCGCCGACGGCTGGAACGCCGCCATCCGCCTCAAGGTGGGCGAGCGCACGCTCGGGATCCTGTTCGTGGATCCCGGCCGCACCCGCGAACCGTTGGACCCGCGCAAGATGGACCTGCTGGCGACCTACTGCGCGCTGGCCGCGAGGATCCTGGAGCGCAGGCAGGCGCAGGACGAAATCCGTCGCGCCAACGAACAGCGGCTGGATTCCCTGGGCGTCCTGGCCGGCGGACTGGCCCACGACTTCAACAACCTCCTGGCGGCGATCCTGGGGAGCGTGGAACTGCTCATCGAGCTCCCGCGGCTGGATTCCGACCTGGCCCGCAACCGGCTCGCCGACGCCCGGGACGCCTGCCTGCGGGGCAAGGCGCTGGCCGGACAACTTCTGACCTTTTCCAGGGGCGGGGCGCCGGTCAGGCATCCCATCGACACCCTGCCGTTCGTCGAGGAGGCGATCCGATCGTCGGTGGGAGCGCATCCGCTGCGCTGGAGCGTCCAGTATCGCGAACCTCCCTGGAACCTGCTGGCCGACGAGGCCCAGATGGGACAGGTGTTCCAGAATCTGACCGTCAACGCCTGCCATTGGCAGCCGCACGGCGGAAGCCTGTGGATCGGCATCGAAAACGTGCGGATCGAGGATGGGGATCCGCAGGTCCCGGCCGGGACCTACCTGCGGATCGACGTGCAGGACGCCGGCCCCGGAATCCCCGAACAGCTGCGGGGCCGGGTGTTCGATCCCTATTTCACGACCCGCTCGGGAGGGACCGGCCTCGGGCTGGCCACATGCCACTCGATCGTGGCGCGCCACGGCGGGCGCATCGAATGCCTGCCTTCGTCTCAGGGCGCGTTGTTCCGGTTGCTCCTGCCGGCGACCCAGGCGGCTCCGGCGAAGCACCCCCGGCGTCCCGACCGGGCCGTCGACCTCGCGGGCGCGCGGATCCTGGTCATGGACGACGAACCGGTGCTGCGCAACATGCTCCGCGACATGCTCGAATTCCACGGCGCCAAGACGATCCTGGTGGAAGACGGCACCCAGGCAGAGCAGGCCTGGGAAGACGGAATCCGGCAAGGCGCGCCGTTCCACGCCGGAATCCTGGATCTGGTGGTCGATCAAGGCCTGGGCGGGCTCGAAGCCGCCCGAAGGATCCGATCCATGGACCCGAACGCGCGACTCCTGGTCTGCAGCGGATATTCCAACGATCCCCTTTTTTCCGATCCCGACGCCTACGGATTCTGCGGAACCATCCAAAAACCGTTCCGTCTGTCCGAATTGCTGGATTCCGTCGCGAAATCGATTGCGGGAACGCGGCACGGCGATCATTCTTAATGGGAATGGATTCCGTCCCAATCCGCATCGAAGCCAGGATCCTGGTGGTCGACGACGAAAACCTGGTGCAGCAATTCCTCCGGGAGATCCTGGAACGCTCCGGGGCACGCGTCCATGTCGCGGATTCGGGTTCGGAAGCCTTCCGGCTTCTGGACGTCGCGCACGCGCATGGCCGCCCCTACGAGATCGTCATCACCGATCTCACGCTGGGCGACGGCCCCGACGGAATCGGGGTCGCCAAACGGGCCCGCGACCGGTTCGCCGCCACCCGGGTGGTCGCCTGCACCGGCCACTGCGAAGACAGGATCTTTTCCGCGCCCGGCGATTTCGGGTTCGACGGCTGCATCGCCAAGCCGTTCCTGCTCCAGGACATCGTCGAACTGGTGGGAGCGCTCTCGAAACCCCGCTGAAGGGGACCGACGCGCGCCACGGAAGCGAGGGGCTTGATTCCAGGAATCGCGAATGCGAGAATCCGAGTTCAGGAGACAAGCAATGACCCCACTCAACCGCCCTTGGATCCCGAGACTTCTGGCGATCGCCGCCATGGTCGTCGTCGGCGCCTGCAACATCTTCAATCCTTCCGGAACCGGAGACGACAAGGACACCACGGCCGACGATTTTATCCAGTCCGGCCAGGAAGCCCTTCGCGAACTCCGCTTCCAGGACGCGTTCAACGCGTTTTCCACCGCGCTGGCGCTGGATTCCAACAAGTCGCTGGCCTGGCACGGACTGGCCAAGGCCACGCTGGGCAAGGACAGTTTCGACATCGCCTCCCTGGTGGACATCGCCGACACCATCGGCAATCTCGGCGACAACGAAAAGCTGGACTTCCTGCTTTCGCTGGGCGACACCGGCATCACCAGGATCTACCGCCCGCTCATGCGCGTGGCGTCCATCTACGACAGATTCCGGGTGCGCGACTCGCTCGGCAGGACCGACAAGGTGTTCGGGACCCGGCTGATCCTCACCGAACTGTCGACGCTGGTGAACAACCGCTCGTACTTCCTGCTCATCGACGCCAACCGCGACACCATCGTGCAAAGGGGCGAGATGGCCGGCCTCAAGATGATGTCGATCGCCTCCGGCGGACTGGAGATCAGCGCGGAAAAACTCGTGGAGCAGGGCGGCCTGGACAGCACCACCGGCGCGCTGCCCGATTCCACCCGCGACAACATCAACGGCATCCTGATGAACGTCACGACGATCACCCAGGACACCAACATGCTGAACCAGCTGCTGGCGGGCGCGAGCGGCGGCGAAGACGGATCGCTCACCGGCGGTTCGGAGGCCACGGAAGAACTCAACAAGGAAGCCAAGAGCTTCATCCAGAAGCTGGGATCGTCCACGAGCTTCTTCCTGATCAACGACACGCTGGACAACGACGGCGACGGATGCCCCAACGAGGAGATGTTCGGCGACGGCCTCGACAACGACGGCGACGGACTCAAGGACGAGGACGGCCGCATCGGCATCCGCAAGATCTACACGCCGACTCCCGATTCGCTGGGGATGCTCACGCCTCCAGACAGTTTCCGTCACAACGCGATGAAGGCTTCGGGGTCGGAGATGCGGGTGATCCGGCTTTCGCAGGCCCGACCGCCGGAATTCGCCCAGTACTTCGACGAGAAGCTGGCGCTGACCTACCACGACGCCACCGGCCGGACCAAGCTGTTCAAGGACCTGCGGTGGGTCTCGATCTCCGACTCGAGCGCGGGCGTGCGCAACGACACGATCTGGACGCGGGTCCTGGCCCAGGAAGAAACCACGCCCCAGGCGTACAAGTCGCTGGACGGGAACAAGAAGGAAGAGATCAAGATCCTCGCGATCGTGGAGATCCGCAAGAAGGTCCTCGCCGAATCCGACGTCAAGAAGCGGATCGATCTGGGCAAGAAGACCGTGGGAGGGTGCTGGGACCATGCTCAATAACGACAATCTTCCGACACGAACAGTCCTCTTCGCTCTCGTGCTCGCCACGGCGAGCATGGCGGGCCCCCTCAACCGGTCGTGGCGCTCGCTGGGCATGGGCGACGCCGGCGTGGCGATCTCCGACGACGCCGAGGCGGTGCACCGCAATCCCGCGGGCCTCTCGCAGCTGGGGTTCAAGGGGTCGTGCGCTCCCCTGGACAACCTGGGCTACAAGCGCAACGCGGTCGACGCCTGGATCGTGGGCGTGGGATTCGACGTGGATCCCGAACTGGCCATGAAGCTCTACCGGTTCTACGACCGGTACGACTCGTCGTTTTCCGCCGCGGAGGACGACCCCAAGGGCCTGTTGAAGAACAAGCAGCTGTTCGACGACATCTACGAGTTCGACCGGCTTCCGATTCCTGTCAACACCTCGATCGACATGGGCGGCGCCATCCGCAACTACGGCGGCGCGCTGTGGACCGACAACGAGATCAGCCTCCAGATCGACCGGGGCGCCCTCACCCCCAAGGCGGGGATCCGCCTCGGTTCGACCATCGCCGCCGAAGCCGCCACGTCGCGTTCGTTCATCGACGACCGGTTGAACCTGGGGTTCGGCTACCGGATCGTGGCCCGCACCGACGAATTCCGGGAATACGACATCACCGAGCTGCAGACCGAAGGCGAAAAGGGAGCCACCCGGATGCTGCTCAAGTCGTTGTCCAACATCCGTCGCTCCGAAGACTGGGGACACGGCCTGGATTTCGGGGTGATCTGGTTCCAGACCCCGGGGCTGCGCTACGGCGGCGCGATCCAGAACGTGGGCATGAAGTTCTACGGGAAGTTCGTCACGCCCGATCTTTCGGCAGGCGTGGCGTGGGCGCCGCGTCCGTTCCAGCGCAACGACAAGTGGAGCCGCAAGATCAACTTCGCGATGTCGGCCACCGAACTGCTGGAAGACACCCTTGGCTACAAGCCGTTGTCCAAGCTCAACGTGGGAGCGGAATGGGAGCAGACCGTGATCCCGCACACGATCGTGGGACGGATTTCGGTGGGCCTGAAGGGCGGCTACCCCACCGCGGGCGTTTCGGGCATGCTCCTGCATTTCCTCAAAGGCGAATTCCTGACCTACGCGGAAGAAGGCGGCAAGTTCACCGGCGACGAGGAAAACCGCTACTACATGGTCCGGCTGGGCATCGGGTTGTGAGTTCGCCCGATCCCCGCAAGGCTCCCGCGGCGCGGCCGTCGGCCGAAGTTTCGCAAGACCTGCTCAAGCAATGGCTTTCCCAGGGATCGCAGGCGCCCAAGCCCGACTCGGCTACGTCCTCGGGACGGCCCGGTCCGCAAGACGCAATCCGTCCGCCGCGGAAGTGACGATCCCGCCCGACCACCCGGCGCCTTCCCCCAGCGCGTAGAGCCCCTCGATCCCCGGCACGGCGAGCGTGGTCGCCTCGCGCGGAACGCGAAGCGGAGAACTCGTGCGGGTTTCCGGCGCGATCATGAGGCCGTGGCGGATGAACCCGGGGATCTTGCGGTCGAAATCCACCAGCGCCTTGGCCAGCTCGCTGGAAACGAACTCCGGAAGCAACGTGGCGAGATCGCTGGGAGCCAACCCGCGGGCGTAGCTGGATTCGGGCAGATCCTGTCCGACCTTGCCTTCCAGGAAATCCGACGCCCGCTGGGCCGGAGCCCGGAAGCCGCCGCCTCCCAACGCGTAGGCGTCGCGCTCCAGCTTGCGCTGGAAGTTCACCCCGGTCCACACGTCGTCGGCGACGCCGTTGCCTGCGGCCCACGCAGCCAGCTCCTGCCGGTGCACCGGCACCACGAACCCGGAATTGGCCCACCTGCCGGCGCGGGCCCTGAAGCTCATGCCGTTGGTCGCCAGCTCGCGGGAATCGGTGGTGGTGGGCAGCACTTCGCCGCCCGGGCACATGCAGAACGAGTGCGCGCCCGGCCCGTCCGGCGTCCTGCACGAAAGGAAGTATTCGGCCGCGCCCAGGAGGTCCGTGTCGGCCTTGGGGCCGTACTGGCGGCGGTCGATCATCTCCTGGGGGTGTTCGATCCGCACCCCCACCGCGAAGTCCTTGGCCTCGAACCCCACGCCGCGCGCGGCGAGCATCTCCAGGGTGTCGCGGGCCGAATGCCCGATCGCCAGCACCAGCGCCTCGACGGATTCCGTCTTGCCGGAAAACGTCGCGGACGCGACCTTCCCGGAACGGACCTCGAAATCCTCCAGCCGCGACAGGAAGCGGAATTCGCCGCCCAGGGATTCGAACCGCTTGCGCAGGCCCGCCACCAGCACGCGCATGCGGTCGGTGCCCAGGTGGGGCTTGGCGCGCCACTGGATGGAAGGATCCTCGCCCACGTCCACCCACTGCTTGAGCGCGGCCTGCACCAGGCGGTTGCGGGTGCGCGTGGTGAGCTTGCCGTCGGTGAACGTGCCGGCGCCGCCTTCGCCGAACAGGAAGTTGGTCTCGGGGTCCAGGTCGGCTCCCTTGATGAACCGCCGGGCCGCGAGACTGCGGGTGGCGAGGTCGGCGCCGCGCTCGTGCAGCACCACGCGGTAGCCCTTTTCCGCCAACGCGATCGCGCAGGCGATGCCGCAGGGTCCCGAACCCACCACGTGCACGCGCTCGGGCAGCGCCAGGCTCCCGATCAACAGGTCGTCGGGTTCGGGCTTGGGTTCGCCCAGCGGCTCCAGCATGTGGCGATGGAAGGGGCGATCGGTGACCAGCTCCAGGGTGAAGCGCTTGACCGGCTTGGACTTGCGGGCATCCACGCTCTCGCGCGTGATGGTTGCCTGCACCAGGGCCCTCGGGTCGATCCGCCAATCGCGCAGGGCCTTTTCCACGGGGTCGGACGTGTCGCGCGGATCCATGGCCAGCCCGTGCAGGCGGTAGCGGAAGGTCTTCTTCAAGCGGCGATCCTCTCGAGCAGTTCGATCAAGCTGGCGGTGTCCGACAGGTCGGGAACCACGGCTTCGGCGCCGCAGTCGGAAAGTGCCTGCATCGAGTAGTCTCCGGTGGCCACGCCCAGGCAACCGATCCCCGCCACCTTGGCGCAGCGCACGTCCTCGGGGGTGTCGCCCACCACCACGGCCTTCGCCTCGCGGCCCGGGAAACGCGCCGCCCAAGCCTCCAGCGCCTCGCGCGCCAGGGGCCCCTTGTCCGGCACATGGTCGCCGTAACCGCCCACCGGAGTCCCGTCCAACGCGAACAGATCCCACACGCCCAGGGCCTGGAGCTTGACGCGGGTGCCCTGGAAGAAGTTCCCCGTGACCAGCCCGTTGTGGAACCCGGGATGGGCATCCACCGCCCGGAGCAGCTCGCCCGCGCCGGCCAGGAGCCACGGCGGATTGGCGGCCAGGAATTCCTCCAGGACCTTGGCGTAGAGCTCGCCGAACACGGAGAAGGCGGGAAGATCCGACGCCCCCGCCTCGCGCGCGAGTTCGTGCCAGATGCCGAAATCCGTCCTGCCCGCCATGGGGATGTCGGAAAACGTCTTCCCCGGGAACAGGCGTTCCAGGGTGGCGTAGAACGCGCGTTTGCCTTCGCCGTGGCCGTCCAGCAAGGTGCCGTCGATGTCCCACAGCACAAGAGTCGTCGTCTCACCGCTCACCAAGGCGCTCCGACCATGAGGCATCCGTGAAGAAGACTGCGCGCCGGAATGGGTTCCCAAGGCGCGGCGCGTCGGATACAGTCCCCCTCCCTGCCAGGGAGGGCCGGGGTGGGGGATGTTTCAAGGCTCCACCCAGCGGCCGTGCTCCTTGATCAGGGCGACCAGCGCGTCGGGGGCGTCGGCTTCGGGGATGCTCCGCTTGACGCAGTCGCGCCCCACGAACAGGTTCACCGTCCCCGGAGTGCCGCCCACGTACCCGAAATCCGCATCGGCCATCTCGCCGGGGCCGTTCACGATGCAGCCCATGATGGCGATCGACACGTCCTTGAGGTGCCCCGTCTTGGCGCGGATGCGCGCCGAAGTGGTCACGAGGTCGAACAACGTGCGCCCGCAACTGGGGCACGAGATGAATTCGGTCTTGGAACGCCGGGCGCCGGCGCACTGCAGGAGGTCGTAGGAAAGATCCACGATGTTCCCGCGCGATTCGCCCATCAGGCAGATCGCGTCGCCGTAGCCGTCGCAGAGCAAGCTTCCCAGCGTGGCGGCCATCCGCAGTTCGTTCAGCTCGGTGCCGTCCAGGAACCAGCGCAGCACCAGCGGCGCCTTGATCCCGGCGGCTTCGAACGCCGCCACGATGCGGCGCGCTCCCCAAGGACCGGCCTTGGAAAGATCGGTCGAGACCATGTACAGGTTGGATGGCGGGAGCCGCTTGGCCACGTCTTCCAGACCGGCCGGATCGGGGCAGACGAGCTCCATCACGCGGCCTTCTTCCACCGCCTGCTTGATCTCGTCCATGTCGGTGCCTTCGTCCAGGCAGACGAGGTCGGCGCTTCCGTCGAACCACTCCACCACCCGATCCTTGGACGGCTGTTCTGCGCCGTAGAAGCTTCCCACGCGCACGGGGTTCCCCGCGCCCACGGTGGTCTCGCCCAGCAGCACGGGCATGGTCTCGCGACGGCGGTAGGCCAGCGGATCGATCGATTCAGCTTGGGCGAACGGGCGCACCAGCGGGTCGCCGCCGAAATCCGTCAAATCGCCCGACAGCGGACGCGCCGTCGCGCGCAGGAGCTCGCGCGCCACGGGGATCTCCAGCAGGGGATCCTCGGTGAGGCTCACGCGGATCGTGTCGCCGATGCCGTCCAGCAGCAAGGCCCCGATCCCCACCGCCGACTTCATGCGGCCGTCGCGGCCTTCGCCGGCCTCGGTCACCCCCAGGTGGATCGGGTAGGGCTTGCGTCCCTCGGACGCCAGCCGCTCCACGAGCATGCGGTAGCACTGGACCACGACCTTCGGGTTGGACGACTTCATGGAGAACACGACCTGGTCGAATCCTTCGTCCTCGCAGACGGCGAGGTATTCCAGCGCCGATTCGAGCATGCCCTGGGGGGTGTCGCCCCAGCGAGCCAGGATCCGGTCGGACAGGCTTCCGTGGTTGGTCCCGATCCGGATGGCCACGCCCCGTTCGCGGCACAGCTTCACGAAAGGACGGAACTTGTCATCGATCTTCTGGAGCCCGCGCTCGTAGGTGGCGTCGTCGAATTCCTTCTGGAATCCGTAGGCGGTCTTGGCGTCGGCGAAGTTGCCGGGATTGACGCGGACCTTCTCCACCCACTTGGCGGCTTCGAACGCCGCGGCCGGCTGGAAGTGGATGTCGGCGCAAACCGGCACCGTCACGCCCTGCGCGCGCACCTTGCGCATGATCTCTTCCAGGCACGCGGCGTCGGCCTGGGTGGGGGCGGTGATGCGCACGAGCTCGCAGCCGGCGTTGGCCAGCGCCACGGTCTGCGCCACGGTGGCGTCCACGTCCTTGGTGAGGGTCGTGGTCATGGACTGCACCATGATGGGGTTGCCGCCGCCGATGCGGGCTTCGCCCACGCGCACTTCGAGCGTCGGGCGGCGATGGTCGCCGAATCGTCCTTGATGAATGCTCATGGCACGGAAATCTACTTGGTCGCGACGACCGCGTAGCAGATGCCCAGATCGAAGCTCCTGGGCCGCACGTCGCGGAACCCCTTGCGCTCCAGAAGCTCGACGTAGGCCTGCACGGGAACGAACCCGCGCGTGGATCTCACCAGGTATTCGTAGGCGTCGCGGTTGGATCCGAACGCCTTGGCCACCAGCGGCAGCGCCACAGGAGCGACCAACCCGTAGAACGCCCTGGCCGCCAGCGTGGACGGCCGGAAGAACTCCAGCGTCAGGAACACGCCGCCCGGCTTGAGCACGCGGGCCACCTCGTCGACGCCCATCGCGAGGTCGTCCAGGTTGCGCATCCCGAACCCGCACAGCACGGTGTCGAAACTCGCGTCCTTGAACGGCATATTCAACGCGTCGGCCTGGATGCCCGAAGGCAGGCCCTTGGCCGGAAGCGACGACATCATCCCGAAGGAAAAGTCGGCCACCCGCGAAAGCGAGGTCGCCAGGCCCGCGTCGTGCGCCGCGTTCAGGAAATCGCCGGTCCCCCCGCAGAGATCCAGGATCTTCTGGCGGCGCTTGGGGAGCATGTCCACCGCCTTGCGCCTCCAGGCCAGGTCGCGCCGTGCGGATAGGACATGGTCCAGCATGTCGTAGCGACCGCTGATCCGATCGAACATCTCCTGGATGGCCTTGCTCAAAGCCCCAACTCCTTCCAATATCCGTCCACGCGCGCGACCACCGCCGGATCCTGTTTGATGATCCCGGGCCAGGCGCCGCGGTCGTAGCCTTCGTCGGCGCGCTTCTTGGTGCAGTCGAACCCCAGCGCCTTGCCGGGCCGGGAGGAATCCAGCACCACCACGTCGCGCGACGGGTCCATGTTGGCACCGCCCACCACCAGCGCCATGCCGCCCGATTCCAGGGCCTGGGCGTCGTCGAACACCGCGACCGCCAGGATCCGGCTCGACAGATGCTGTCGCTTGAGCGACTTCAGGAACTCCTTGCCCTGCCCCGCCCTGGACTTGGCGATCTGCACCAGCAGGATCCGTCCGTCGCCGCCGGCGGGAACGCTCGCGCGCACGACGCCCGGGTGCGAGGCCGCGTCGAAGCTCCAGGAAGGGCCGTCGTCGGAGGCCGCGCGCGGGAACATGTCCTCGCCGTGGATGCGCGTGGTCGCGTCGATCCCGATCTTGCCCCCGAAGTCGCAGGCCGCCGCGTGGTCCAGGGTGTCGGCGGGCCCCTGCGAAAGCGCCGTGTCGCGCACGGCGTGCCAGTTCCTGTCGATCGCCGCCAGGACCGCGCGGGTGTCTGACAGGTCGGTTCCCTGGTCCAGCGCGACGCACATCTTGGTGAACATCATCTGGCCGGTGCCCCACACGGCGTGGAAGCTCTTGTGGGCGTGGCCCGGATACCGCTTGCGGATCGCGGCCAGCACCAGGTTGTGGAACACGCCTTCGGGCGGGAGTCTCAGGTCGCGGATCTCGCCGTGGACGCGCCGCAACAACGGCAGGAAGAGCCGTTCCGTGGCCAGGCCCATCCAGTTGTCCTCCTTGGGAGGCAGCCCCACCACCGTGGCCGGATAGATCGCGTCCTTGCGGTGCGTGATCCGTTCCACGTGGAAGGCCGGATACATCCCCTCCTGCGAGTAGTAGCCGGTATGGTCGCCAAAGGGTCCTTCCAGACGCAGGTCGTCGGGATCCACCCATCCTTCCAGGACGAAATCCGCCTCGGCGGGAACCCCGATCCCGTGGATTCCGCAAGGAACCATGGGCACGCGGCGGCGTTGCAGGAACCCTGCCAAAAGCATCTCGAACACGTCCGGCGGCAGCGGAGCGGTGGCCGCCCAGGTGAGCACGGGAGGGCCGCCCAGGGCGACCGCGACCGGAATCCGTCTTGCGGATTCGTCCAGGTGCCTGCGACCGTCCTTCTGGCGCTGCCAGTGCATGCCCGTGGTGCGCGAATCGAACACCTGCATGCGGTACATGCCGCAATTGGACTTGCCGTCGGGCGAACGCGAAAAGACCATCGGGAAGGTGATGAACGGCCCCGCGTCGTCGGGCCAGGTGGTGAGCACCGGCAGGGCTCCCAAGTCCACCTGCGGCGCCACCGTTTCCTGGGCGGGCGCCCTGCCGACGCGCTTGGGGAAGGCGTGGCGCAATCCGGCCAGGGCCTTGGCCATCCGCCAGGCGTCGCCCATGGACTTGGGCGGCTCGATCTCGGCGATGCGGGCGATGCGTTGTTCGGCTTCGTCCAGCGATTGGGACCCCAGCGCCCAGGCCATGCGGCGCTCGGACCCCAGGATGTTCACCGCGACGGGAAACGCCGAGCCCTTCACGTTCGTGAACAGGAGGGCCTTGCCGCCGCCGGTCTGGCGCATCACGCGATCGGCGATCTCGCAGACTTCCAGGTGCCGGTCGACCGCGCGATCCACGACGGCCAGCTCGCCGCGACGGTCGCAGTATTCCAAAAACGAGCGCAAGGATCGAAACGATGGTATCACGTTGGTCCAAAGATACCTTTCGCGCCATCTTGAACCCCTGGGTTCCACATCGCGACCAATGCGCCGGAACACGAATGCTCGAATCTCGCCCTGAGGGCAACCTCACCTCCCACCACGGCCATTTCGGATGGCGCCGGATCTACCGGACTCCCCGCTCGGCGATCGCGACGCTTTGGCACGCGCCGCTGGCCAACGCGCGATTCGTCATCGTTTCCGGCGCGTTCTGGACCGTGAACCTCGCGATCACCGAACCCTACCGGTTCCTGTTCTTCAGCCGGCTCGGACTTTCGCCCGAGGCCATCGGCAAGTTGTTTTCCGCCGACCTCGTGATCCGCGCCATCGGGCTCCTGCTTTCCGGAACCATGATGCGAGCCTTCGGAGCCAAGCGCATGCTGGTCCTGGCCGACATCGTTTCGTGGGTGGTTCCGTATCTGCTGCTGGGGTTCGCGACCCAACCCTGGCACGCCGTCGTCGCCGTGCTGCTCACCTCGCTCAATTCCTTCGCCAGCACCCCCTACAATTGCCTTCTCGCCGAAGGCATGCCCGCCGAGCGCCGAACCAAATCCTACGCGTTCCTCCACCTCTGGAACATGGCGCCGGCCCTGCTTGTCCCGTGGCTGGCGGGCGAGCTGATCAACAACAGCCCGTTCGGACCCACGCTGCGCATCCTGTTCCTGGTCCAGGCGGGATCGATGGCCGTCGGGATCTGGTTCCGGTACCGCAAGCTCCACGACCTCCAACCGGGATCGACCTCGGCCAAACAAGGCCTGCTCGGCACGCTGCGCCAAATCGTGAAGACCCCCGGCTTTCTTCCCTCCTGGAGCGCGTTGGCCATCCAGGGCGTGTTCCAGAGCGTCACCAACGCGTTCCTGGCGATCTATCTCACGCGCGAACTGCGGATGTCCGACAGGATGCCCGGCTGGCTCGCGGAAATGGGCGCCATCGGATTCGCCGTCGGGACGCTGGCCATCCAACCCAAGCTGAAGGAATCGAACGTCCCCCGCTTCGCGGCCGTGGCGCTCACCATCCACGCGGCGGCGATCGCCCTGCTGCTGTTGCATCCAAGCCGCAATTGGACCATGGCCATCTGGCTCGTGGGCGGACTCTGCTCGGCGGTGCACGGCGCCGCCACCAGCTCGCTCTTGACTTCGGCGCTTCCGGAAAACGCCCGCGACCACGGATTCGCCTTGAGCTACGTGGGAGTGCACCTGGTGGGCGCCCTGTGCATGCCCCTCGCCGGAATCCTCCTCGATCGGCGCCTGGGCATGTTCCCGTTGCTGGTGACGGGATTCCTGCTGGCATGGGCGTTCGGAATCTGGCTCACCCGAACCATGAATCCCGTCGCGACGGTATCCACCTGGCAACCAGAGGACGCCTCCCAGAGCTGATCGGTCGGGTCAGGCCTCCGCCTGAAGGACCCGAGCCGGGGCCGGATCCGACGGCTCCGAAGCCCGCGGCCGGGCGTCCCAATCGCGCCAGACGACGTCGGGATGCTCCTTGAACCGTTCCTGCATGACCTCCAAGGCCTGGCGGTTGTTGTCGACCAGGATGCAGTCGCGGCCATTTCTTGTCGCGGCATCCCCGAACGATCCGCTTCCCGCGAAGAAATCGCACAGCATGTCGCCCGGACGCGAATGGACCTTCACGATGCGCTCCAGGATCCCCAACGGCTTCTGGGACGGGTAGCCGGTCTTCTCCCTGGACTGCGGACTCACGATCGTGTGCCACCAGGCGTCGGTGGGGGTCTTCCCGCGTTCGGCCTTCTCAGAACCCACCAGATGCGGCGACAGGTAAGGTAGCCGGTCGCAGGCGTCCAGATCGAACACGTACCGCTCCGGATCCTTGGCGTACCAGAAAATGACATCGTGCTTGGCCGGCCAGCGCCGCTTGGTGCGGGCTCCGTAGTCCCAGGCCCAGACGATCTCGTTCATGAACGAGCTCCGCCCGAACAACTGGTCGAGCAGGACCTTGCAGTAGTGGGATTCGGAAACGCCCATGTGCAGGAACAGGCTGCCGTCGTCGGCCAGGACACGCTTGGCTTCCACGAGGCGTTCTTCCAGGAACAGGAGATGCTCGTCCTGGTGGAAGATGTCGGAAAACGACTTGGTCCCCACCCGGACCGACGCGTAGCGCCGGTCCTCGAACCCCAGATGCCCCTCGCCGCGCCGTTCGATGCTGATCTCGTGGCGATGCATGATCTTGCCCGTGTTGTACGGCGGATCGATGTACACGAGCGAAACCGAACCGTCGGGAATCCTCTTCAGGACCTCGAGATTGTCGCCGAAATGGATTTCAAGCCTGGCCAACGTTCCTCCCGCTCCCCATGGACTGCGGCACGGAACGAAGATTAGTTCGTCATTCCACGATTTCGTCGTCGGGTTGTTGGGGCACCGATTCCGGCACCAGCACCAGCACGCCCAGCGGCGGCAGGTCCAACTGCGCGCTGGCAGGCAAGCCCTGCCAGGACTCCCAGGTCGCCTCGCGGCCGCCGTAGTTGCCGATCCCCGAACCTCCGTAGAATTCGGCGTCGGAATTCATGCGTTCCTTCCAGGTACCGGCCCAGGGCAACCCCACGCGGTAGCCGTGGCGCGGCACCGGAGTGTAGTTGAAGATGAACACGACCGGTTTGTCGCGCGGATCGGACGACTTGCGCATGAAGCTCACCACCGAGTGTTCGGAATCCGAACAATCGATCCACTGCATGCCCCGATGGTCGCAATCGCCCTCGTGCATGGCGGGCTCTTCGCGGTAGAGCTTGTTCAGGTCCGACACCCATCTGCGAAGGCCGTTGTGGGTGGGGAATTCCAGCAGATGCCAGTCCAGCGAGCGCGCTTCGCTCCACTCGCGCCACTGTCCGAACTCGGCGCCCATGAACAGCAGCTTCTTGCCGGGATTTCCCCACTGGTTGGCGTACAGAAGGCGCAGATTCGCCATTTTCTGCCACCAGTCTCCGGGCATCTTCCCGATCAGGCTGCCCTTCATGTGGACGACTTCGTCGTGGGACAGCGGCAGCATGAAGTTTTCCGACCAGGCGTACAGGAACCGGAACGTCAGGTGGTCGTGGTGCCACTTGCGGTGGATGGGTTCCTTCTGCATGTAGGCCAGGGTGTCGTGCATCCAGCCCATGTCCCACTTGAACGTGAAGCCCAATCCCCCGACGTAGGTGGGACGGCTCACGCCGGGCCAGGCGGTGCTTTCTTCGGCGAGGGTGAAGGCCCCCGGGTGCAGCGCGTGGATGCGGATGTTCATGTTGCGCAGGAATTCGATGGCGTGGATGTTCTCGCGACCGCCGTACTCGTTGGCCACCCACTCGCCGTCCTTGCGGGAGTAGTCCAGGTAGAGCATGCTCGCGACCGCGTCCACGCGCAACCCGTCGATGTGGTAGGTCTCGAGCCAGAACAGCGCCGACGCCAACAGGAAATTGGCGACTTCGTGGCGTCCGTAGTTGAAGATCAGGGTGGACCAGTCGCGGTGTTCGCCCTGGCGAGGATCCGCATGTTCGTACAGGTGCGTGCCGTCGAAGAACGCCAGGCCCGGGAAATCCTTGGGGAAGTGGGCGGGAACCCAGTCCAGGATGATCCCGATCCCCTCGCGGTGCATGTGGTCGACGAACGCCATGAAGTCGGCCGGCGTACCGTAGCGGCTGGTGGGAGCGAAGTAGCCGGTGGCCTGGTAGCCCCACGATCCGTCGAACGGATGCTCGGTGATGGGCAGGAGCTCCACGTGCGTGAATCCCAACTCATTCACGTAGGCCGACAGCTTGGGCGCCAATTCCCGGTAGTTCAGGAATCGCCCTTCCTCTTCGGGGACTCGAGCCCAGGATCCCAGATGGACTTCGTAGATGCTGATCGGGCGTTTGAGGGGATCTGTGGCGCCGCGCACGCGCATCCAATCGTCGTCGCCCCAGGAATAGGCCAGGTCGGCGATCCGGGAAGCGGTTCCGGGGCGCATTTCGGTGGAAAAGGCGAAGGGATCGCTCTTTTCCACCCAGTAGCCGTCGACCTCCGAAACCAGGTGGAACTTGTAGGTCTGGCCCACCGAGGCGCCTTCCACGAAGCACTGCCAGATTCCGCCTTCGCCCTTCTCCATGAGATGGGCGTCCGGGTTCCATCCGTTGAATTCGCCGATCACCGCGATGCGGCGCGCGTTGGGCGCCCAGACCGCGAATCCCACGCCGGTGGCTCCCCGGTGGGTGCAAGGGTGCGCGCCGAGCTTTTCCCAGACGCGTTCGTGGGTCCCTTCGCCGTAGAGATGGCGGTCAAGTTCGCCGAAGATGGGATATTCTGGCAGCTTCACGTTGCGTCCGATCATTCCCCGCTGGAGGGAGGCTTGTTGACAAAAATCGCTACGTCCCGCCGTGATGGCAGCGGACGTGGTCCATGTTAGCATTCCTGGCCGGAACTTGGCACGTGTCAAATGGTGTCGGCCTCGGAATCCCGCGCCTTGCGTGCCCGGACCGCGGGTCGAAGCGCCTCCACGATCTGGTTCCCGCACACCCCGTTGTGGAACACGATGCTCGGACTTCGGCAGGTGGCGGCGCTTCCGTCCTGCCCCACCAGGGCTCCGCCCGCTTCCCGCACGATCGCCCATCCCGCCAGCACGTCCCATTCGTGGAACCTGTCGATCAGGTAGGCGTCGATCCGGCCTTCGGCCAGAAGGCACAGGTCGTGGACCGCCGCTCCGGAAATCCGCCAGCGCATGGCCTTTTCCAGAAGCGGCAGATGGGCCTTGAGGATCTTGCGCTGGAACGCCCCCGGATGGTCGGTGCGGCACACATCGGTTTCGTGGATCAGGAACCGGTCCAGCCGGTCGGTGGAACTGACCTGCAACTGCCGGCCGTCGCAGAAGGCGCCGCCCCCGCGCACCGCCCAGTATGTCTTGTTCAGGGCCGGGAACCGGATCACTCCCAGTTCGGCGTCGCCGTCGGGGCCGCGCAACCCGATGCTCACGCCGTATTCCGACATGCCCCGGGAGAAATTGACCGTGCCGTCGATCGGATCGACCACCCACACGTACCCGGATGTCCCCTCCGATTCGGCTCCCTCTTCGCCCAGGAATCCGTCTTCGGGAAAACGCTCCCGCAGTTGTTCATAGATCAGTTTTTCCGCAGCCTCGTCGGCCTCGGTCACAAGGTCCAGGATTCCCTTGTCCCGCACGAAGAACCCTTCCTTCTGGAACTTGAGGACAAGCTCCCCCGCCGCTTGGGCCACTTCGAGTGCAGCCGACAGATGGGCATCCAGGATCGTAGGAAGGCGTGGCGTCATGACCACAATCATACCCATTCCGGATTCCGATTCGAGTCGCCAAAAGACCTGAAGACAGATTTTTCCATCTGGAAATCCTGGATCGGAGAGCGATGGCGGTGGAACGAACTGATTTGGCAGGCGCCCTTTGCCAGCGCTGCGAATCCATGTATGTTACAATCTACCGGGTTGACACAATTTCTCATACTCGCAAGGAGACAACCATGTCGCACATCGTTCCCGCCCTCCCCTATGCCGTCAACGCCTTGGCACCGATCATCTCGGAAGAGACGATCTCGTACCACTACGGCAAGCACCACGCCGCCTACGCCACCAATCTCAATGGTCTGCTGGAAGGCACCGGCCTGGAAAACCTGAGCCTCGAGGAACTCCTGGCCGCCAAGGAAAAGTGGCCAGAAGCCAAGAAAACCGGCATCTACAACAACGCGGCCCAGGTCTGGAACCACACCTTCTACTGGGAATCGCTGACCCCGGGTGGATCGAAGCCTTCGGCCGAACTGGCCGCCGCGATCGACAAGGCGTTCGGATCGTTCGACGAATTCAAGAAGAAGTTCGTGGCCGACTCGGTGGGCAACTTCGGCTCGGCCTGGACCTGGCTCGTGAAGTTGCCCGACGGCTCGTTGGCCATCGAGAAGACCTCCAACGCCGTCATCGCCAGCACCGGCAAGCCGCTTCTTGTCATCGACGTCTGGGAACACGCCTATTACATCGATTACCGCAACCTCCGCCAGAAGTACGCGGAATCCCTGTTCGAGATCTGGGACTGGGCCCGCGCGTCCAAGCGCTTCGCCTGATCTGATCCTGGACCATCCCCCACCCCTTTCCCCTCCCTGTCAGGGAGGGGTCAATTGTTGTTGAACACCACGGGTCGGTGCACATCGTTGCACCGGCCCTTTTTTTGTGCCCCCAGATCCCGACGCTGCCAAAGCCCATTCACTTGTCAAGTGCGACGAAGATTCCATTCTTTCCTGGCCTGATGCCGACGCCTTTGGAAGAACGCCTTCGAGAGATCGTCCGAAACTCTCGATTCATCATGGCAACGATGAGTGCAGCTCGATCATTGCATCTGCCGCAATGGTGCATCGGTGCGGGTGCGATCCGGAATCTGGTGTGGGACCATCTGCACGGATACACCACGTCGAAAAAGCCTGGCGACATCGATTTCGCCTATTTCGATCCTTCCGACATTTCTTGCGAGCGAGATCGACTGGTGGGGAGCATGCTGGAGGGATCCTGCCCCGGCATCCCTTGGGAAGCGGTCAACCAAGCTGGCGTGCATCTTTGGTATGAAGAGTGTTTTGGCAAGCCTATCGAACCTTTCCATTCCCTCTCGGAAGCGTTGGCTTCCTGGCCGGAATTCGCCACTTGCGTCGGTGTGCGCTTGGAGGATGACAATTCCTTGACCGTCATCGCTCCGCATGGACTCGCAGATCTTTTCGAGATGAAGATCCGACGGAATCCAACTCGAATCGATCTCGAAACATTCCGCAGACGGATCTCGGATAAACGTTTCGCCGACAAGTGGCCCTTGGTCCGGATCATCGACGGTTAAATTCATACGATCAATGCCCATCCACGCTCGACCGTCGCACAGACGTCATCCTGGACTCCAAATCGCGCTGATTCTGGCAACCATCGCGGTCGGATTGGCCTCGCGGAAATTTCCCGGCTTGTTGCCGACGTTTCTTGGTCAGTATCCGGGCGATGCGTTGTGGGCGACCATGGTCTTCTTCCTGTGGGGCCTGGTCCTTCCGAAGGCAAGCATCGCGCGCGTAGCCGCATTGGCGCTGGCCACCAGCTGGATCGTGGAATTCGCGCAATTTATCCAGGCTCCATGGCTTGTCGCCCTCCGCTCCACCACGATCGGGCACCTGATACTTGGCTCCACTTTCCACGCGCCGGATCTTGTCGCCTACACCGTCGGTGTGGGGTTGGGTGCGGGCTTGGAGCGAGCCCTCCGCGGCAAAATCCAGAAGGAGACGAAACAGCCATGACCATTCCATGCATCGCCGTCCTGATCGCGACCTGTATGTCGTCCAGCTCCTCGGAGAAACCGCCCCGGACCGAGCGATTGCGGCAATTGGTGACGGAGCTGGCCATCCCGACTCGAAACTGGCTGGACACGGCGTCCTTGAACCGGACCGCTTCCTTTGTCCGACAACAGATCGAATCGTCGGGATTCGCCTGCTCGGAACAGGTCTTCGTCGTCGACAAACGAAACTACAGGAACCTCGAGTGCACGATCCCGGGGAAATCGAAGGATCTCGTCGTGGTGGGAGCCCATTATGACGTCGCAGGAGAACAACCCGGAGCCGACGACAACGCCAGCGGTGTCGCCGGGTTGATCGAACTGGCTCGCGCGTATTCGGAAACCGGACACAAACCGCGCAGCAGCATCCGTCTGGTGGCATTCACCTTGGAAGAACCGCCGTTCTACGCCACCGAGGACATGGGCAGTTTTCACCACGCGAAAAAGCTCAAGGACTCCGGATTCACCGTCAAGGCGATGATCGCGCTGGAGATGATCGGCTATATCGGCGATTCGCTCGAACAACGGTACCCGCCGGGAGTTCCATCCGATCGGTACCCCAAGTTCGGCAACTTCTACGCCGCCGTGTCCAACATGGAATCGGCGGGATTGACGAAAGGATTCAAGGCCGTCGCCGACAAATCCAAGACGATTCCCGTCGTCACCCTGAACGCGCCAGAAGGTGTGGAATGGTCCGACCACATGAACTACTGGAAATTCGGCTTTCCCGCCTTCATGCTCACCGACACGGCCTTCCTGCGAAACTTCGCCTACCACACCGCCGCGGACACCCACGACCGTTTGAACTACCCCGCGATGTCCCAACTCGTGGATCTGCTGTTCAAATACACCAGCAAGCTCTGAAGCCCTCCCGAAGCGGGTACTTTTGAGGGAATGATCAAACGCGAATTGCTCCAGACCGTGACGGTCCCGGGCAGTACGGCCCAGATGACTCTGCAGAGGCAGGGCAAGGAATACTCCATCTGGGTCGATGGGGTGCCGCTGATGACCACCCGCCAGAGCGGATCCGAGGTGGCGCTGGCCGAGCTGGGTTGCGCGCATCTCAAGGGAAAAGCTGACGGCGAAGTCCTGGTGGGCGGCCTGGGGATGGGCTTCACGCTCGCCGCCACGCTTGGGATGGTGGGCCCCGACGCCAAGGTGAAGGTCGCGGAACTCGTCCCGGCCGTGCACGAATGGAATCGCGACCTGCTCGGGGAGTTCGCCGGTTTTCCCTTGAAAGACCTGCGCGTCTCGGTGGACATCGCCGACGTGGCCGATGTGCTGCGATCCAACCCCAACCGGTTCGACGCGATCCTGCTGGATGTCGACAACGGCCCCAGCGGCATGACCCAGGACAAGAACACCTGGCTGTACTGGCCCGAAGGCCTGGGTGTCGTGGCCAAGGCGCTGCGCCCCAAAGGCGTGGTCGCGATCTGGTCGGCGTATTCCGATCCCGCGTTCCACAAACGCCTGCTCCAGCGGGGTTTCAAGGTCCAGGAACACCAGGTCGGCGCCCGCGGCAAGGGGGGCGGCAGCCGCCATTTCATCTGGACAGCCCAGAAATAACCGACCGCACCACGGATTGGGCTGGCTCTATTTGCCAGTGCAGCCTTCCACGAGACTTCCTCCGACGAGTTCAGGGTAACACAACAGATGATCAGCGCCTCCAAAGCATCCTTCGTCAACCGCTCCGCGACCATTTCCTTCGAGGCCGCGGTGGAGATCGCCGACGATCTTTCCATCGACATCCGCCTGGACCATGACCCGAAGCTGTTCGAAAAATTCGCCGCCCTGTGCAACCAGATCGAAAAGGCCGGTGGCGCCATCTCCGACGACGGCTACTTCTACGCCGCCTTCACGGTGGACGGACAACGCGTGCAGGCCAACGACATCCTGATCGCGACGCGGCCCGAGGCCCTCGAATCCGGTCTGCGCATCGAATCCAAGGTCGATCTGCTGACCTACGGAGACCAGCCCCCGAGCGACCACCTGGAACTCCTGCTCAACGTCGGACGCGACCAGATGGTGGCAGGACTGGGCATCCTGGGGGAATCCTTCGAGACGACGGATTTCGGGACCGTGGAAATCCTGGCCGGACCCGATACCGGACGCTGCATCTTGCGCAGCCAGCTCAAGACCGGCATCCCTTACCCCGAAAACAAGATCCTGGAAGTCGTCCGATTCCTGTCCGGGATCGACGTGAACTGGATCGAGGCGCAAGCCGCCGGCAAGCGCGTGGTCCGCGCGGCCAGGGACCCGTTGTTCCTGGATCACGAATTTTCCCCCATGCCCCAAGGCGACCGGGCCTCGGCCATCAAGATGTTCGACGCCATCGCGAAATTCGTGGGAGCGAACGCGCAAAAGCATTCCAGCAGCGAGATCGACACGCTGTCGAACATCCGGCAGGCCAGCAGGAATCTGGTCAATTTCCGTCTGGTCTTGGGCGCCGCGGTGGAACACCTGCTCAAGCGGTTCCCGGGCAAGGTCGGCATCGGCCAGGACACGTTGCAGCATGTCGACGAAAGCATCTTCCTGGTGGACAACGCGGGGCTGCACCCGAGCATCAAGGAAAAGCTGAAGTCGGCCCTGGTCAACCAGCGCAACCTCCAGCCCAAGCACGTGCTCGCCGCGATGAAGGCCCTGGGTCTGGTGGAGAGCTTGCACATCAAGACCTACGAGAACATCCGCAACATGGGATCCCAAGGCGATTCGTCGAGCCTGAAGGAGGCCAACGACACCCTGCGCAAAACCTCGGTGGTCCTGGATCTCGTCTACCGGATCCTGCTCAACGGCGTCGCGTATTCCGGCCGCTACCGTTCGCCCATCAAGCAGGTAGACACGATGCTGAAATCCGTCCCCTTGGCCTGAACCGGTCGCATGGAAGACGACGCGCCCGACGACCCGACGGATTCCGACGTCCTTTCTCCCGAAGCCGCGCTGTTGCGCAAGTTGCGGCTGGAAGTCGCGCGCGAAGCGGAAGAAGGCCGCCGGGAGGTGACCCGCGATTGGGCCAAACCTCTGGAGCGCCGGATCGAAGACGGCCTGGCGATCGCCGGTGCCATGTGCGAGCACAAGGGCAATGGTTGGATCGAGGTCGACTGCCCCGGACAGAAGAGCCGGTTCCGGGTCGGCGATCTGGTGCGGGTGGGATTCGGGAATCCTCTGACCGAGCGAGCCATCACCGCCTTTGTCGAAGAAGACACGTCCGACAATCTGCTCCTGTACGCGAGCCCTCGGGAACAAGGTCTGTACGCCGCCGAACTCGCTTCGCTGCCCGGCGAGCGGGTGCTGGACCTGGGTGTGATGGACCTGAGCGCCACGGTCATGGGCGCGCTCCAACTGGTGTCGGAAAGCCGACGCGGACAGGATCGCGTGCTCCCGCTGCTGTTGGGCAGAATCCGTCCACATCTGGACAATGACCTTTATCGGCAAGCACTCTCGCTGGGAGCATCGGCCGGTCTGAACTGGAACCAATGCGAAGCCCTGGCCCAAGGCTATTCCAGCGACCTCTGCGCCTTGGTGCAAGGCCCTCCGGGAACCGGCAAGACCCGGGTCCTGGCCGAACTGGCCGGTCTGTTGGCGAAGGCGGGCAAACGGGTGCTGGTGACCTCGCTCACGCACCGGGCGATCGACAACGCGCTGGTGGCCATCGGCAAGCGATGGGGTCGCGACGTCCCGTGCGCCAAGTTCGGCGGATCGGCACCCGAGCACCCGGCGGTATTTTCGTTCCCGGATTGGAAATCCTGCCCCTGGAAGCGGTTCACCTACGGACTGGTCGCCGGCGCCACCCCGTTCGCCGCCGCGGGCGCCCGCCTGGAAGGCGCGGATTTCGACATCGCGCTCATCGACGAGGCTTCGCAGCTCACGGTTCCCAACGCATGCATGGCCCTGATCAAGGCCGACCGGTGGGTCCTGTTCGGCGACCACCGCCAACTGCCTCCGGTGATGCACACGCTGAGCGGTCCCGAACTCCCCAAGGCGTCGATTTTTGGCATGCTGGCCGGGCGCGGCTACAGCACCATGCTCACCGAAACCTGGCGGTTGGGTCCGGTGCTGGCCGATTGGCCCAGTCGGCACTTCTACGGCGGCGCCCTGGAGCCGTCCCAAGCTTTCGCGCACGAGACGTTGATGCTCCGCCAAGCCCCCCAACGGTTCCAGGCACTGCTCGACCCCGCGCACCCGCGCGTTTTTTGTCGAGTGGCGCATCGCGATTCACGACGCAGATCGGAAGAAGAAGCCGACCTCGTGGCGGGAATCGTGCAGGAGCTGCTGCGCTGCGGCGTCGCGCCCAGGGAGATCGCGGTCATCGCGCCGTTTCGCGCCCAGGCCAACGCCATCCGCATCGCCCTGCAGAAATCGGATCCGGACCGGGTTCCTTCGCGCGATCTCGTGGTCGATACCGTGGAGCGCATGCAGGGCCAGGAGCGCGACGTGGTGATCGTGTCGTTCACGGCATCGGATCCCGCATGGGTCACGCGCCTGGCCGAGTTCTACTTCCAGCCCGAACGTCTAAACGTGGCCGTGACGCGCGCCAAACGCAAACTGATCCTGGTCGGATCGCCCCGCGTGCTCGACGCGTTCCCCGCCGACCCGCGGCTTCGCGAAGGCGTAAACCTTCTGCGTTCCCTGCTGGCCGAATCGACCTTGGTGGACGCGTAGGAGCACCTGCGCCCACCCGCGATTCCTAGGTTGATTCGGCTACGATGGCGCGTCTTCTTCCGGAACATCCCAGCTGCAGCGTGTCGCCCATGGTCGCCAGGGTGCACAGGCTAGTGCAAGCCCTGCCCGAGCGGTTCTTCGCGTGGTCGCCCGTGGTGCGGGAAGGTTCCGACCTCCCCGATTTCTGGGTGGTGGAAGAAAAGACCGGGCGATGCGTCCATCTGGTGGTGTCCGACGCCACCGAGGACCAGGCGCGCGGCCCGGGCCTGTTCGAGGCGGCGGAGGCATGGAGACCGCCGTCGGAGACGGAATCCGCACGCGTGGAACGCGTCAAGGATCGCCTTGGCGAAGACGCCGGCGCGGGCGCGGTGTTGTTCCCGGACATTCCCGCCGACATGCTCGACAAGAACATCGGGGGGTGGCCCCGCGCCGGTCGCGAAATCTGTCGACCGGCCGCGTTCACCGACTGGATCGACGCGCAGCTGGGCCAAGCGCTCGATCCCGAACGCTCGCGAACGATCCGCTCCCTGTTCTGCCCGGAAACCGTGCTGCACAAACGCCACGCGATGCGTCGGAATCCGTCAGAACCCGATGTTCCGCGATTCTTGACCTGGAAACAGGAAGAAATCCTGAAGACCGACCTCGATCCGGGAGCGGATGGTCGCCAGGCCGCCGGGGATTTCGGGCTCCTGGTGGTGCAAGGGGTGGCCGGGAGCGGCAAGACCCTGATCCTTTTGCACCGGGCCCTGCTGCTGTCCAAACTCCGGCGCGAAAGCCGCATCCTGGTGCTCACCTGCAACAAGCCGCTCCAGGTGGAACTCCGACGGCGGTTCCAGGAATTGTCGGGAAGATCGGCGTCGGTGGAGATCCTGACGTTCCATGGATTCTGCCTCAAGCGCTGGCCGGGCGAAGACCGCCCCCGCGTCCTGCAGGCCTCGCTGCGGCGATCTCTCCTGGACGAATCGCTCGCCACCCTGCGACGCCCGCTTCTGATGCGCCGGCACCTGGAGGAGGAACTCGCCTGGATCTTCGACAACGGATTCCAGGACGAAGACACCTACGCGAAATCGCCGCGTCGGGGCCGCGGATTCCGGATGGACGCAGAACTCCGCGCCGGAATGTGGACCGCCGCGAACCGGTTCCGGACCGAATGCGCCAAGGAGAAGGCCGCCGATTGGAACCTGCTCCCGTTGTTGTTCCGCGAAAGCGCCCAGGGCAAGGAACTCGCGGGCTACGACGCGATCCTGGTCGACGAGGCGCAGTTCTTCGCACCGGTCTGGTTCGATTGCCTGCGAGCGTTCCTCGCGCCACGCGGCCACCTGTTCCTGTCGGCCGATCCCACCCAGGGGTTCCTCCGCAAAGGGACCTCGTGGAAATCGGTGGGGCTTTCCGTCCACGGCAGATCGCGGCGCCTGGAACGCAGCCACCGGTCCACGCGCGCCATCATGGAGCTCGCCTGGCGGGTGTGGAGCACCCGCGCGGAGGCGACGGATTCCGACATCGTGGTCCCCCGGATGGAAGGGATGGGGGACGGTCCCGCTCCGACGTGGTACCGCTTCCCCGACGTCCGTTCGGAGTTCGCCTGGATCGAAGACCAGGTGGCCGGCTTCCTGGACGGCGGCGGAGCCCCCCGCGACATCCTGGTGCTGCACGACGACTGGAACGGAGCCGCCGAACTGCGCGAACGGCTGGAATCGCGCATCGGTGCCGATCGCATCGCCGACGCCCGCGACGGATCCAAGCCGCAGGCCCTGCGCGTGTGCCAGCTCAACGCCGCCACCGGCCTGGAAAGCCCCGTGGTGTTCCTGTCGGGAACCCAGAGGATCTTCGAGCGGGAAGGATCTCCGGAACTGGACGAAGAAGCCCGCTCGCAGGCGCGCGACGAGGCCACGCGCAAGATCTACATGGCCCTCACGCGCGCGGGATGGCGCCTGGTGGTCACGAGCACCGGCCCGCTGCCGCCGGAAATCGTCCAGTGCTTCGGAGCGAACCCTCCGACCGGAGGCTGACCCGGCGCCGGACAAGGATCCCGGGAACCGTCGCCGGTCCTATGCGGAAAGTTCTGTCGCCAACATCCGCAGCGCCTTGCCGCGATGGCTGAGGGCATGCTTGGTCTCCGACGGAAGCTCCGCGAAGGTCTTGTCGGACACCGATTCGTCCTGGAGCACCGGAAAAAAGAGCGGATCGTAGCCGAACCCGCCGGTGCCCCGCTCCTGGATCCCCACCCGCCCTTCGCAGAACGCGAGCGCCGAATGATGGTGCGCACCCGACAAATCCTGGAAATGGATCGCGCAGGCGAACGCGGCGGCGGTGGTGTCGCCAGGCTTCATGCCGGTGTGGACCAATCGGCGCACCAGCTCGGACCGGTTGGCTGCATCGCCCGATCCGGCACCCGCCATTTCGGCGAACCGCGCCGAATACACGCCCGGCGCGTCATCCAGGACGTTCACCGCCAAACCCGAATCGTCGGCGGCCACGGCGTCGGGCATGGAAGCGAGGTCGGCGGTTCGCAACGCGGCCACCGCGAATCCGCATTTGAGCGCGGCGTTCCCGACAAAATCCGGTTCGGTCTCCTCCGGCTCGGGAACGGCGGGAAGCCAATCGCGGATGGACGCCACGCGCCAACCCAGGGGAGCGAGGATTTCCGAAAATTCCTGGAGCTTGTGTTTGTTGCCCGTCGCGACCGCCATGGTTTTCATGGCATGCAAAGGTAGAGCACCACCGACGTAGGAATCCGTCCGACATGAAATGACCGGTTTCGCCGATGGCAATCGCGCCGCGCGCACCCGATCTTTGGAACCGGAACCTGGCATGCGGATCGTTCGCGACAAGGCCCCGCTGCCATGCGGGACCGTTTCGCGCCGCACGTCGCGCTCCCGGGCCATCCCGGCCGTGCCGGACGTGGATGCCCACCAATTTCCCACCTCCGGCACGAAGGAGCTCCCATGATCGGATCGCATAGGAATCGTCGAACCGCAATATCCCTCGGATTGGCCGCCGCCCTGGCCGCGGCGGCAGGTGTGCAAGCCGCTCCGCTGTTCGCACCTGAGAACGAGAGGGCGCCCTCGATATCGGCCCAGCAATCCAAGCGGCTCGCCAGCCTGCGCAAGGAGCTGGGCAAGAAGATCGTACGCATGGTCAAGATCGACGTCGACGCGCTCCAAGACAGCACCCTGGAGTTCGGACTCGAAGGCAATTCCATGCGCCGCGCCAAACGCGACCACATCGAGCGGCACAAGGACGGCGGCTACTCCTGGTGCGGCAAGCTCGAAGGCATCGACGGCGAAGCGGTCATTTCCGTCAACGGAGACGAGATCGAAGGCACCATCCAGGATGGAACCAAGCTCTACCAGATCCGCCAGATCGGGCCTGGCAACCACGCCCTGATCGAAGTCGACCAGTCGCAGTTCCCGGAGAGCGGCACACCCGTGGCCAACCAGGACGACATCGCCCGCATCCGCACCCAGATCGACAACGCGCTGATGGCGATCGGAACCAGCCAGATGGGATCCGACACGTCGATCGTCCGCGTCGCGGTCGCCTACACGGCCCGTGTCGACAGCCTTCTCGGCGGCGCCACCGCGGTGGCGAACCGGATCAACCAGGCCGTTTCGCTCACCAACCAGAGCTACAGGAACAGCCAGGTCAAGGCGCGGCTCCAGCTCGCCGGAAGGGTCCGCATGACCTACCGCGAAACCGGCAAGACCTACAGCCAGATGCTGTCCGACTTCCGCGGCACCACCGACGGGAACATGGACAACATCCACACCCTGCGCAACTCCTGGTCGGCCGACATCTCTGTCCTGCTGGCCGACATGGGAGGCACCGGCGCCTGCGGTGTGGCCTACGTGATGGCCTCGGCCACCAGCGCCTTCGCGGTGGTCGACTACAACTGCGCCACCAGCGTCTACACCTTCGCGCACGAGATCGGCCACCTGTACGGCGCCCTCCACAACATCGAGGACTCCCCGGCACTCACCCCGTTCGCCTACGGCCACGGGTTCCGCCAGCCCACATGGCGCACGGTCATGTCCTACAACTGCTCGCCTTCCTGCCCGCGGATCAACTACTGGTCCAATCCCCGCGTCACTTACGGCGGCGTGGCCATGGGCACCGTCGATCGCCAGGACAACGCGCGCGTCCTGAACACCACCGCCCCGATCCTGGCGAGCTTCCGCGTCTCCGTGCCCGGCATGTGGCGCTACACGGGAACCCCCTGCACGGGCGGCTCCTGTCCGGGATGGCAGATGATGGACAACAATCCGAACATCGTGGCCATGGCCGCGAGCACGTCCTACACCTACCAACTGCGCAACAACGGGGCGATCTACCGGTACACCGGAGTCCCTTGCTCGGGAAGCTCCTGCACCGGCTGGACCCTGCTCAACAGCACATCCACCAACGTGGCGATCGCCGCCGACGGAACCAACCTGTACCGCATCCTGCGAAACGGCGAAATCTGGCGCTACAACGGCAGTTCCTGGCAGATGCTCGACAACAACCCCAACGGCAAGGCGATCGCCGCCTCGGGAGGCAACCTCTACCAGCTGCACCAGACCGGCGCGATCTGGAGGTTCACCGGCACGGTCTGCAGCGGATCGAGCTGCCCCGGTTGGACCTTGATCCACTCCGGCACCGGGAACAAGGCCATCGCCGCCGACGGCGCCAGGCTCTACCGCATCGAGAACTCGGGCCTGGTGGCCCGCTACTCCGCCGGCGCCTGGACCACGCTCAGCACGGCGACCAACAACCGCGACATCGTCGCGGGCGGCGGATACCTCTACGAGCTGAAGTCCAACGGCCAGATCTGGCGCCACAACGGATCGGGTTGGACCATGCTCGACAACAACCCCGCCACGGTGGCCCTCACAGCCGGTTCCGGCACCAGCCTGTACCAGCTCCACGCCGACGGCAAGGTCTGGCGCTTCACCGGAACCGTCTGTTCGGGAAGCTCCTGCCCGGGCTGGCAGATGCTCGACAACAACCCGAACACCACCGGCATCGAAGCCGCGGGTTCGGCGCTCTTCCAGCTCCACGGCAACTGATCCGCTCCTCCGTCGGATCTTCCTTGGGCGACCTTCCGGTCGCCTTTTTCGTTTCCGGTCCAACCGACCGTGCCGCGACCAAGGCTCCGCCCGGACACGTGTCGATGCGATGTTTCATGCCCTCGGATTCGGCCAAACGGTTTCTTCCAAAGCTCTATGTTTAAGCACATCTTGAAAACAAATTCCACAGTCGAGTTTCCGGCACCGACCGCATGGAGCCAATTCTTGTCCTTCGCGCAAGGGCTGCCGTTGGTCGCCTTGCTGCTGCTGACCATGTGGTCCACCAGCAACCTCGCCGAATCGCCGCGCTGGGGTGGACGACCGAACGGCGCCGGCACGATCCAATCCGTGAAGATCGGATCGCCCTTGCACAAGGCGGGCATCCAACCGGGCGATTCGATCGCCGAGATCGACGGGACCCCGATCCCCGAATGGTTCTGGGCGGAAGAACCCGATCTGCTGGAAACTTGGACGCGGCTCGACTCGTTCCATCTCCTGCAGCGACGATTCGATTCCGCCTGGAACCGCCCGACGATATCCGTCGGAATCCGACGCTACGGCCTACCGAGCACCGCGATCCTGGAATCGGCGAGGTTCGGGATCCCGGGCGCGATGCGCGCGGCGCTTCCGCTGCTGGCATGCGGATGGTCGTTCGCGCTGCTGGGATTCCTGCTGTTCCGCAAGCGCAAGGATCGCGTCACCACGCTCACCTACCTGGTGGGGATTTCCACCTGCGCGACTCTTGTCGCGCTGGCTCCCATCGCCGCCCGGGAGGTGGTGGTCGGCGGCGATTCGCATCTTCTCGGTCTGGCGAACGTGGTCTTCGCCCACGTCGCGACCTGCCTGGCGTTGAACTTCTCCCTCGCGTTCCCGTCCTGGCTTCGACCGTTGGCCCGCCGCGCCTGGCTGTCCAGGATTCCCTGCGCGCTCGCGACGGTTTCCGTCGCATGCCACATGGCCAGGATCCCCGATTCGCCGAGCCTCCTGCCCTATCTCCTCCCGTCCCTGTTCGTGGCGCTGTTCATGGCCGTCACGCTGTACCGCCTGGCGTCGAACAAGGACCCGATCGCCAAACCGCAGCTGCAGTGGATCGCCTTGGCGTTCCTGTGCGGATTGTCTCCGTGGCTCGCGTTCTCGGCGCTGCCCGTCTTCGTGGGCGGCCCGCGTTTGCCGGAAAACGTCACCATGCTGTTCTTCGCGCTCGCGCCGATCGGCGTCGCGTTCTCCATCACCCGGTACCGCCTTCTGGAGGTCGGGCGCATCCTCGACTGGGTGACGGTCCACTTCGCGCTGGTGGTCGGGCTTTCGGCGCTGGAACTGGCGGCATGGCGATGGACCATCGGACTGTGGCCCGAATCGCGCCATCTGCAGCAATCCCTCCTGGCGCTGCAGGTTGCCTTGCTGGTGCTCCTGTACGCGCCCCTGCGCGACATCCTGCTGAGAGGCCTCGCGCGGATCTCGGGCCGCCTGCGGCCTCCGTTCGAACTTACCGTCAAGGAGTTCCTGACCAGGACGTCTTCCGGCATCGACCCCAGGGGCGCGGTGCAGGGAGCGCTCGCCAGCTCCCTGCACCCGGAAGAGGTCCTGTGGTCCACCAGCATCGAGGATCTGCCGCGCGAACTGTTCGAGACGCTGCGTCCCCACCATTCCGGAACGCTCGGCATCGACCTTCCCGGCTGTCCTCCCGGCATGCTCGCCGCGGCGTGGATCCCGGTGGAAGGTCCACGCGGCCTGGAAGCCCTCGTGCTGCAGCCAAGACAAGGGAAGGCGTGGCGGAGGTCGGATCTGGAAACGGCCAGCGTCCTGATCCGCACCCTGGAGCCCGTCCTGCGGTCGCAGGCCCTCCAGGAGGAACGCGAAGTCAAGGAGCGCGAACACAAGGAGCAGCGCGAGGCCGTGCTTCGCGAGATCCACGACGGGATCGGATCGCGCCTGTTCGGGCTGTCCCTCCTGGCCAGCACCCGAGCGGGCGCCGACCCCGATTCGCTGGTCCAGAAACTGTCCATCATCGAATCCGAAGCCAGGCAGGCGCTCGGCGAGCTCCGCACCGGGATCTCCATCCTGGGGGCGCCGCCGAGGGAGTTCCTCCCGGCGCTCCTGGAAATGCTGGGGCGGCACGAACGGTTCCTGTCGTGCGCGGGAATCGAGCTCGTCTCCCTGGTCGATTCGTCCGTCGGCGGCGCGCGGCTTTCCAGCGCGGCCTCCATCGCGATCCTCCGGACCCTGCAGGAAGCCCTGACCAACGTCGCCCGGCACTCCGGAGCCGCCACCGCGAGGATCTCGGTCCGCGTGTCCGGTGACGACCTGGAAATCGTCCTGGCCGACGACGGGGGCGGGTTCTCTCTTGACAAGATCCGTCTTGGCAACGGCATCCCCGGCATGGCCGCGCGCCTGGAGACGATCGGAGGCGGCGTCCGTGTGGAATCCGCCCCCGGTCGAGGCACCACGGTCCGGATCGCGGCGCCCCGCGAAAAGGAGACCGTCGCATGACCGGACTTCCATTGGAAAACCTCGACATCCTCGTCGCCGACGACCACGCGGTGGTCCGCAGAGGGATGCGGCACATCCTGGAGCAGGACGGCGCCAGGGTCGTGGAAGCCGGCTCCGGGGAGGAATGCCTGGACCTGGTCGGTTCCACGAGGTTCGACGTCCTCCTGATCGACATCTCGCTCCCGCGCAAGAGCGGCCTGGAGGTGGTGTCCGAACTGCGCGAATCGGGCAGCAAATTGCCGATCCTGGTGGTCAGCATGCACCCGGAAGAAAACTTCGCCCTGCGCGCCCTGAAGCTGGGCGCCCAAGGATATCTGCCCAAGACGGCCGATTCCGGCGAGATCGTGAAGGCCGTGAAGACCCTGCATTCGGGCAAGCGCTACCTGACCGCGATTTCGGCCGAGCGGCTCGCGCAATCGGTGGGATCCAGCGATCTCCCGCTCCACGAGACGCTGTCCAACCGGGAGTTCGAAGTGTTCCGCCTGCTGGGATCGGGCCGCAGCCTGTCCGACACGGCCACCCTCATGGGCATTTCCCCGAAGACCGTGTCGACCCTGCGCGAACGGATCCTGCGCAAGACGGGGTTCACGGGGAACATGGAAATCGTGCGCTACAGCCTGGAACACGGCCTGATCTGACCACCAAAGGTCAGATTTCGTCGACCCGCTCCACGAGCGCCGATTCGTCGAGCATCTCCAACACCACCGCACCGGGCTCCAGACGGAATCCCACCGTGGCGGAAAGCCCCTCCCCGCGCCGCTCGAGGCTGCACGCGAAGTCCTGCTCCTCGCGCCAGCGCAGCTTCAGGCGTCCGTGGACGGAATCCGTCCATTCGATCTCGTCGTCGCGGACTTCAAGCCCTCCGCGTTCGCCGCGGCGCGCCTTGCGGTAGGCTTCCAGGGCCGCGAGCACCACCGGCGCGGCGGCCAACACGGCCTCGCGCGGCGATCCCGACGGGGCGGGAGGGAGAGGGACGGATTTGTGGGTCATGGGTGGCAAGATGCAAACCGGAGCCGGGGACGGATTGTTGGAGGCAACCAGCCGCGCAGCGGGCTCGGCTACAGCCAGCGCACCACCACGTCGCCGTGTTGCTCGCGGAGCAAGCGCTCTTCCCACGGCATCTCCCGACCCGCCGGGGTGCGATCGAAGATCGCCAGCGTCTGCGTCGCGTCGCGACCCACCTTGTCGGCGTAGCGCGCGATCTGCTTCAAACCCTTCTCCAGAGTGGTCGCACGGCCATCGCGGAGGTGCACCAGCTTGATCTCGATGATGTGCTTGAAGCCCTTCCACTCGATCAGCATGTCGATCCGCTCGCGTCCCACCGCCGCCTCGCGCGTGAGCTTCGCGCCTCCGTTCAAAACACGCTGGAAGAAGGCCATCAGCAGCAGGTGAGGGAACACTTCCGTATAGTCGGACTTCTGCTCCCACAGATCGCCATTGCGACGCCAGAAGTCCGCGAACTCGTCGAAGAGGGTTTCCATGTCCAGATCGCCGTCGTCCTTCCGCCACTTGAACTCGGGGGCCGGGATCGCCAATTGCTGCCCGTAGTTCAGGGTGCGGATGAGAACCTCGCGGTAGATGGGGTTGGCGATGCACGGAACGCCGTCTTCGAGCGTGACCAATCCCAGATCCAGGCACAGACGGAATTCGTCCCCTTCTGCCATGGTAGGATCCGATGCCCCGGCCAGGATGGGCTGCACCACGTGCTTCACCTTCGGGTCGCGCAGCCGCTCGGCCAGGCTGTCGATATGCACCGCCCGGCTCTTGATGAGCACTTCCTTGGCCGCCTCGATGTGGTCGGCAGTAACGGGGGAACCGTCGAGGACAAGCTTCGTGACGCTCAGGTCGGCAAGGGTATTCACCAGCCAAGGCTGGCCACCGGTGAGGCGAAACACCTCGGACAGGGCCTCGTCGGTAAAAATCTGTCCTGTCGCCTCCGTGTGTTGCCCAAGCAATTCGCGGACTTCCGCTTCGGTGAAGTTCCGAAGGGTGTAGGACTCCTTCTTGATGTTGAAGGGCGATCCCGGATTGAGCGCGACGCCATCCTTGCTGTGGACCAGATAATCCTTGAGATCCCGCATTCCCACCAACGCGACGCTCGTGGGAAAGCGCCCCACGCCGCGGCTGGCGAACCCTCCGCTCAACTGGCGCAGGAAGCTGATCAAGGTGGGGCCGGAAAGGGTGTCCACCTCGTCGAACAGGATCACCAACGGCTTGGGGGCGCACAGCTCGGCCCACTCCTTGATCGTCGCCGTCAGCTGGATGGCGGGGTCGGAGCCAGCTGGGGATTTCGATGGAACCGGTACGCAAAAATCACCCGCATAGTTGCGGATCGCGCTACAGATCGCAGGCATAGCCAGCGACAAATCCTCGATCCCCTGGCACGCCTCGACGCTCACGTAGCAGGCCACCACCTGTTCCGAAGCGTTGAGGGTGCGCATCCACGACATCAGAAAGCTCGTCTTGCCCGTCTGGCGCGGCGCGTGCAGAACCCAATAGAGCTCCTTGTCGATCAGCCGCTGCAAGTCGGCCTTGGGGAGACGCGCTTCGGGAGGAAGCATATAGTGCATCTCCGGACGGCACGGACCCGTGGTGTTGAATTCCTTCGACGAGGTGGTCATGGGTTCAATCTAGGTTCTGCGATTGGCACCTACATGGGCGCCTGCCCGTGCTGCACTCGGGCACCGGGTGCTGCTCGACTCGCTGGTTGGCTCGCTGGTTGAGACGGCGATTCCAGGTGCGCACGCGATCGAAGGCGTTGCGGGTCGCCCGGCGGCGGGTGCCGCACATCCGTGTAGGGGCGATTCACGAATCGCCCGTGGACGGATGCGGCACCGACCGGAGGGAAGCCCGGAGGAGGGCGGCCCCGCCAGGGTTGGCGCCCCAACGATGCGTCAGATCAGCTGTCCCACCCATATCCAACACGGCCAGGAACGCTTCCTGCGGGACTTCCACCGATCCGATGGACTTCATCCGCTTCTTGCCTTCCTTCTGCTTCTCCAGCAGCTTGCGCTTGCGCGAGACTTGCCTGACGGGTCTATCGTGGATGCAGCCGAAGGGAAGAGGATCCGCCGCCGTACGTTTTGGTACGGCAAGCGATCCGATGACAAAGGATGCGCCGCGAGAGACCTGTCAGGTGTCGCCGCCGTAGCACTTGGACGTTACGTCCTGGCGCAGCGCCTTTGGTCAGTCCCCACCCATATCCAACACGGCCAGGAACGCTTCCTGCGGGACTTCCACCGATCCGATGGACTTCATCCGCTTCTTGCCTTCCTTCTGCTTCTCCAGCAGCTTGCGCTTGCGGCTGATGTCGCCGCCGTAGCACTTGGCGGTCACGTCCTTGCGCAGCGCCTTCACGGTGGTGCGCGCGATGATCTTGTTGGCCAGCGCCGCCTGCACGGCGATGTCGAACTGCTGGCGCGGGATCAGCTCCTTGAGCTTCTCGCAGAGCGCCAGGCCGTAGCTGAAGGCCTTCTCGCGATGGATGATCACGCTGAACGCGTCGACCGGATCGCCGTTGAGAAGGATGTCCAGGCGGTTGAGGTCGCCCTCGCGGTAGCCGATGGGTTCGTAGTCCAGGGAAGCGTATCCCTTGGTCGCGCTCTTGAGGCGGTCGAAGAAGTCGAACATGACTTCGCCCATGGGAAGTTCGAACTCCAGCGTCACCTGTTCTTCCGAGATGTAGTTGGTGTTCAGGTAGACGCCGCGCTTCTCGTTGCAGAGCTTGTGGATGTTCCCGATGTATTCGGCCGGCGTGAAGATCTGCGCCTTGATCCAGGGTTCGGCCAGCGAGTCGATCGCGTTCGGGGGCGGCAGCTGCGAGGGGTTGTCCACCTCGACCATCGTTCCGTCGGTCTTGGTCACGTGGTATTCCACGCCGGGAGCGGTGGTGATGATGTTCATGTTGAATTCGCGATCCAACCGCTCCTGCACGACTTCCATGTGCAAGAGTCCCAGGAAGCCGCAGCGGAATCCGAATCCGAGCGCCCCCGAGCTTTCGGGAACGAAGGAGATGGCGCTGTCGTTGAGCTGGAGCTTTTCCAGCGATTCGCGCAGCTCGGAGTAGTCGTCCGGGTCCACCGGGTACAATCCGGCGAACACCATCGGCTTGACCTCGCGGTAGCCGGGAAGGGGCTCTTCTGCCGGACGCGCCATGTCGGTGAGGGTGTCGCCGGTCTTGATGTCCGACAGATTCCGGACGTTGCCCACCAGGTAGCCGACCTCGCCGGCCGACAGTTCGTCGCACGGCACGCGGGTGCGCGTGAGGATGCCGATCTCGATGGCGTCGTATTCCCCGCCGGAACGCATGTAGCGAAGCTTCATGCCCTTCTTGAGCGTGCCTTCCACCACGCGCACGTAGGCGATGCCGCCGCGGTAGCTGTCGTAGACCGAATCGAACACGAAGGCGCGAAGGGGCTTCTCGCGCTCGGCCTTGGGGGCCGGGAAGAACTCGACGATCTTTTCCAGCAGCTCGGTGATCCCGATGCCGGCCTTGGCCGAGACCCGGGGGATCTCGTCGGGATCGAATCCGATCAGCTCGCCGACCTGCTTGGCGAAGAGGTCGGGCTGCGCGGAAGGCAGGTCGATCTTGTTCAGGATGGGCAGGATCTCGAGATCCGCGCCCATGGCCAGATACAGATTGGAGATCGTCTGGGCCTGGATTCCCTGGGTGGCATCCACCACCAGGATGGCGCCTTCGCACGCCCGCAGGCTGCGCGAGACTTCGTAGGTGAAGTCCACGTGGCCCGGCGTGTCGATGAGGTTCAGGTAGAACGTCTCGCCCTTGTGCTCGTGCACCAGGCGGATCGCCTTGGACTTGATCGTGATGCCGCGTTCGCGCTCCAGATCCATGCTGTCCAACAGCTGGGCCTGCATGTCGCGTTTTTGCACCGTGCCCGTGTTTTCGAGCAGTCGGTCGGCCAACGTCGACTTGCCGTGGTCGATGTGGGCGATGATGCAGAAGTTGCGGATCCGCGCTGGTTCGGGTCGATTCATAAGCCGCTGAAAGGTAGTCTCTTGACCATCCCCCAGCCTTCGCTTGCTCCAACCCACCCCCCCGCCCGCCCTACCAGGGCGGGAGCCGGTTCACAGGCCCTGCTCTGCCACCGCTAGTCGGCGATCAGGAGCCTTCCGCGGGTGACGCCTGCGGTGCCGCGCCAGACGTACATGTACACACCCGGTCGCACCATCCTGTTTTCGCGGTTGCGCAGATCCCAGACGACTTCCGTTTCGCCCACCTGCGGGACGATTTCCCGTACCAGGCCGCCGTCGGATGCCAGGATGTCCAGCCGCTCGGAACCCTTGATCCCCGACACGGGAAAACGGATCGCTTCGCCTTGCCGGGAAGGATTGGGCCGCGGTTCGAGCACCTTGGCCCGCGGTGCGACCGCGCTGCCGAACAGCACCCTCACCGGCCGGGACAGATCCAGCTCGCCCAAGGCGATGGTGGTCGATCCATCCGACTCGGAAACGGCCACGGGAGTCCATTTTCCGTCGCCGGTCCCGATGAACGCGTTGGATGCGCCCATCCCCTGCATGCGCAAAGCGGCGTTCTTCAGGACCAGGACGCGATCGGCGTCTTCCAGCACGATGGCATGGCCTCCCGCGGCACCCGCCACCGATGCTCCGAACGGATCCTTGGACGCGGATGGCTTCCAGACATCCAGATGCAACAACGGTGTCGCCGCGGCTTCGGTCCGCGACTCTCCCATCAGGACCGGGCCCGCCGGCGAGCTCCACGTCCATCCCTGGCCCGCATGCGCGGGAACGCGCACCGGCGCGGCGATCTGGCTCCAGTAGGACCGCGAAGATTCGTCGCTGGACTGGGCGCGCAAGGCCACCGGATTCCCTGGATTGGCGAAGGCCCAGGCGGAACGGGTCGCATCGGCGGCAGAATAACGCACAGAACCGGTATGCCAGGAAACGAAGTTCCCCAGAGGCGAGGTCCTGGCCCACCCCATGACGGCGCCTGGATCGGGAATCCACACGAGCAGCCGATCCTCCCTCGGGCGGAGGGTGTCCACCAGGATCTGGAATCCCCCGAGCGGCAGAGGCAACTCCGTCGTGGCATCCTGCTTGGTCAGGATCTCCGACAGGATCGGGAATTGCGCGGCATCCGGATACGGCGAAAACCCGGCAGGCCTCCAGGTCGAACGCTTGCCCGTCAAGGCCAACCGCATTGCGTTGCGGACCAGCTGCGAATCGAAGCTTCCCCCGCGAAGCGCCAGCACGTTGCGCAGGCTCGCGAGGAAATTCGGCGGTTGCGAAGCCTCGACCTTGCGCGATTCCCAAAGCTCGCGAACCACCCCGTCGCCAAGATCCGTCATCATTCCGCGGACGAACCACCCGTGGGGGTACCCCTGTTCCTTGATTCCGGTCGGAAAGGGCGACAAGCTGCCGACGCGGGACAACGCGGACGAAAACTGCAGATAGTCGCGACTTTCCGGCGCGACCCTGTTTTCCAGGGCGACCGCCGATGCCTCGTGGAATCCGTGGCGATCGAGATGGACTTCGTAGTTGAACTGGACGGCGTGGAACAACTCGTGGGCGCAGGTGGCTCGAGTGGCCTCGGCCCAATCGACACCGTAGTCGAGTCGGATGGTCGCCCCATCGAGGTCCCGAACCAGCGAGGGCCTCCAGGGTCCGAAGGTCGTCAGGTTCGCCGCCAACGCCAGAAGGCTCCGACCTTGCCAGCCATCCGGATACGCGATCCCGAAATATTTGCCGGTCAGGTTCAACGCGGCGGCCACGTCCAGGAACTCCACCGGGTACTTCCCCGGCGGGACGGCTTTGGTCCAGTGGTAGGAATTCGCCGAAGCCTTGGGTGGAAGGTACCCCAGGGTATCCACGAAGACCCGCCAGGAATGCTCCAACGCATCCGCCGCCACGCGGACGATCCCGGGAATGCTGTCGTCGGTCACGCCATCCTGGGTCTTGAGCGGGAGCGCCGCGCTTCCTTGGATGTTGTGGACCGCTTCCGTTCCCGTCGACCTGGTGGTCCACCAGATCACGAAATGCTCGGTCTGGTAGGACTCGACGACCGCCGCCGCTTGTCTTGGAGCCAGAAGCGATGCGCTACGGAGTTGCTGAAGTCGCGGCATCCGGTCGACGATGTCCGGCAACGCGCAACGCCGGACTTCGCCCGAAACCCAGGCGAGGATGGTGAGCAGGAAGATCACCACCTACATGGTACAAACAGAAGCTCCGAACGTCCGTCGGAATCGGCGCCCCAGTCGTTACATTGGATAGCGATGATAGGTGTCTTCGATTCCGGCTTCGGGGGTCTGACGGTGTTGGACGCTCTGATCGAGCGTCTGCCGAGGCACGATTTCCTGTACCTTTCCGACAACGCTCGAGCGCCTTACGGTGCGCGCAGTCCGGAAGTCGTCCAGAGATTCACCCTGGAAGCCGTGGAATGGCTGTTCGAGCAAGGGTGCCCGCTGGTGGTCCTGGCCTGCAACACGGCTTCGGCCCGGGCCCTGCGGACCATCCAACTCAAGCATCTGCCCCGGCACCGCGCCGATCGACGCGTTCTGGGAGTGGTCCGTCCATCCGCCGAAGCCCTGGCCGGCCTTCCTCCCGGAACGATCCCGGGCCTGACACCACCGTCCCAGATCGACGGCATCGTCGCCGTGCTGGGAACGGAAACGACCATTTCTTCCGACGCCTACGGGATCGAACTGCGCAAACTCGCTCCGCGCCTGCGCCTGATCCAGCAATCCTGCCCCTTGTGGGTCCCGCTGGTGGAGGCCGGAGAAACAGAAGGTCCCGGCACCGAATGGTTCCTGCATCGTTATCTGGATCCCCTGCTGGAGCGCCCCGATCCACCTCGGAGAATCTTGCTAGGTTGTACTCATTACCCACTGCTTCTGGACGGAATCCGGCGCATCGTACCTCCCGGGATCGAAGTGCTTGCCCAAGGAGGGTTGGTGGCGGAGCGTCTGGCGGACTGGCTTCGCAGGCATCCCGAGATGGATGTCCGGCTTGGCAAGGAAGGTCGGCGCAGATTCGCCACCACCGACGATCCGGCTTGGTTCGCCTCCAACGCAGCGCGGTTCTTGAAGCATCCAGTCGAAGCGTTCCAAGCGCACCTGAAATACTACGAGAAAGGACATTGGGAATGACGAGCAATTGTTGTTATGTTTGCCTTTCTCCCGCGCTCGTGGCGCAATTGGATAGCGCGTCGCCCTCCGAAGGCGAAGGTTGTGGGTTCGACCCCCGCCGAGCGCATAGGACGGAATGCTTATGAGGTTCGAGACTCGCGCTGTCGGGGTCTTCGAAGTCCTCTCCGTCCAACTGGTGGCCGATGAAGTCTTCGACGCAGGCCGCCTCCGCCAGGAAACCCTCCGACTCGTCGAGAGGGGTTCCCGGCGCATCATCATCGATCTTGGCGGCGTGGAATACCTGTACTCGGACTCCATCAACGCTCTTGTCGCCCTGAACCGGCGCATGCTGGAAAGCAGCGGCCGGATGGGCATCCTGGTGCCGCACCCCAAGGTCTACGACATCCTGGTGCGGGCCGGGCTGGAAAACATCATGCGGCTCTACCGTTCGGAAGCCGAACTGCAGAGCGATTCCCGCGAACTCATGCGCCAGTCGTCGGCCTGGACGCGACCGGCCGAACTGCTTTCCGCGGCCACCGCCTCGCAGATGGTCTCGCCGACCACCTTGGCCCCCAAGAATCCGGGCGACCTGCGGGACGCGGCGAGCGCCAGCCAACGCATCCCGCGCCGACGCGTCGGATCGCGCGTGGAAGTCAAATCCCGTCGCCGAGGCGGACGAGGGCTCGACCAGGATCCCGTCGGGCCCGATTTCCAGCTGCCTCCGCAGCTGCCGGTGCTCCCCAGCGAATCGTCCACCTTGCGGGCGTTGTCGCAGGATTCGTCGTCGTTCGAGCATTCGCCTCCTCCCCGACCGGGAAGAACGCCCCCTCCCGCGCCCGCGCAACCCAAGTCGGCCAGCGAAGCCACGGTGTTCCATATTCCGGACAGCTCCCAGCACGACGGTTATTCCACCGACGCCTGGTTGCTCTCCCTGACCTCGCAGCAAGAGCCGCCCTCGCCTTCGGCTTCGCAGATGGTCGCGCAGGAGATCGCCGCCGACAGCTCGAGCTTCCTTCCCAAGGTCGCTCCCGGCCAGCCTCCGCTCCAAGACGCGCCATCGCAATTTTCCGCCGAATTCCGATGGGACGATTCGGCGATCCATCCGGTCGACACGCCATCCACGCCTCCTCCGGCACCTCGCGGGTACGCGCCTCCGCCCCAAGCCTACCAGCCACCCCCGCAGACCTACGCCCCACCGCCGGCGCAAGCATCTCCGTGGACATCCGGACAGCAGCCGCACCCGGCACAGCCCCAAGCTCCGCAGAACCGGCAAGCCAGCCAGGCCGAATCGCCGTTCCTGAACGACCCACGCTCGTCCTACCACGACGTCCCCAGCGCCCACTCGTCGGCCGGCTCACCGGGGTCCGCGTCCGGCGTCAATCCTCGTTCCTCCGTCAGCGATCCTTGGCAGCCGCCTCCGTTCCAGCCACTGCCTCCCGATCAGGACATCCGTTCGGCGATCTTCTACGACCACGCGCCTCCGCCGGCCCCGAACCCGCCTCCCGCGCCCAAAGACGCGGCGTGGTCCGATCCGACCATGGTCATGCCGACGCAGGCACCGGAAGCTCGTCGCCAGGCATCGCCGGCTTCGTCGGGAGCCCACCAGATTCCGGTCCCTCCGCCCGCGGCCGCGCGTTCCGGAGCCTCGGCGATGGACAGCTGGTTCGGTGGACAGCCCGCGACCCAGCCTCCCCCTGCCCCTCCCGCTCCACGGGCGGCGGCCTCCAGCACTTCGGTCCACTCGGCTGCGGCGAGCCACACACACACCTCGCTCCCCACCCAACAGCAACCCGATCTGGGAAGCTGGTTCGACAACGGAACACCCGCGCCGGCACCGGCACCCAGGCCCGCGCCGCCACAACCCGCTCCGCGTTCGCAAGCTTCGGCGACGGATAGCTGGATCTCGCAACCCTCGAGCGCCCCACCCCCCTCGCCCAGATCGGCGCCTCCCGCTCCCCGATCCAACCCCTCGGCCCAGGACAGCTGGATTTCGCAGTCGCCGGCATCCGCCAGACCGGCTCCCAAATCGGGGTTCACGCCAAAGCCCGCTCCCGTGCCGACACCGGCACCCAAACCGGCGGCATCGCCTCTGGACAGTTGGATCACGCAATCGCCGGTGGCAGAAAAACCCGCCCCGCGATCGACGCAGCATCATCCTGCGCCGTCTCCCGCGCGCGCGGCCGAACCCACCGCCGCCCAGGACAGCTGGATCACGCCATCACCGGCGGCGTCTCCCAAGTCCAGCCCAAAGAGGTCATCGCCCAAGGATTCCCCGGTCGGCGGAACCGCTTGGAACGATCCATCCCCTCGACAGGGCTCGAAGCGTCCTCCTCCGGCAACCAAACCTCCATCCTCCTTCGTGGATCTCGACGATCTCGATGCCGAGGAACCGTCCCGCAGGAGTCCGCTGCTGTTGGCGCTCATCGCGCTCGCGGTGGTCGCGATCATCGGGTTGGGGATTTTCTTCCTGGGCGGGGCCAAGAAGAACGCGACGGATGTTCCTCCAGGAACCACCTCCACCGATTCCTCCTCGGTGGAGGCCGCACCGCCGCCTCCCGCCGAAGAAGCTCCGGTCGCCGAAACCGCCGAAGAAGTGGCAGCGCCGGAGCCTGTCGAAGAAAAGGTCGTCCAGAAGCCAGAGCCAAAAAAATCCAAACCGGAACCGAAGAAGACCGCGAGCAAGGAGACGAAAAAGCCTCCTCCGGCGCCGGTGGCACCCGCCCCGGCTCCCGAGGAGGAACACTCTCCGATCAAGGTCTTCGTGACTTCGCGCCCTTCGGGTGCGACGCTGTTCCTGGACGGATCCAAGACGTGCAAGACCCCTTGCGAGGTCACCGTCCGCCGCAGGGGACAGCTGGAATTCAATCTGGCCGGCTACCGCAAGCAGACCAAGGCCGTGGACCCGGAAGAAACCCGCGGCACGATCAACGTCCAACTCGTGCCCGACGGCGGCGGAAGCGGAGTCGGGAAGATCTACCTCACCAGCGCGCCCACCAACGCGGAAATCGTGGTCGCCGGAAAGGTGGTGGGCAAGACACCGCGCATGGTCGAACTCCCCGTGGGTTCGCAAAAAGTGACCGTGCGTTCCGGAGTGCTTTCCCGGTCGCGTTCGCTCGACATCCAGTCGGGCACCAACACCGCCGAACATTTCAGCCTCTGATGGCGGAAAACGCTCCATCCCTGGTGCCCCTGGCACGCGAAAACGGCTTTGGCGAAGAAGGCCTGCGCCTGTTGCTGGCGGTGATCCACGGTCTGTCCATGCGCCGATCGCTGGCGGGCGACGGTCCGCACCTGGGAGCCGAACACGTGGCGATGGGGTTTTTCCATACCGTCCAGGAACGGTTCGGGGTTCTGACCCGCGACGTCCTGGAGCACTGGGGACTCGAATCCCCCGCGTTGCTGGGCAAGGCGGTGGCGCTGTTGGTGGACGCCGGCTTCCTGGCGCGTTCCAGCGACGAACTGGACGACTACGACCGGATCCCGGAGCCTCCCGAGGAATGGCCCGAACCGCCCGATCCTCCTCCCGTGCGCGAGACCACGTCGTGGAGCGGAGGCTGAACCCGGACACCCCGCTTTCCAAGGTGCGGATCGCTTCCGTGCCCTATCTCAACGCGGCCCCCCTCGTGCACGGGCTTCCCGACATCCGCAGCGCGGTGCCTTCCAAACTGGCGCATTGGCTGGATTCCGGCGAATGCGACCTGGCCGTCCTTTCGATCGGGGCCGCGCTGGAACGCCCCGATTGGCGGGTGCTGCCGGATCTCGGCGTGGCCGCCGACGGAGCGGTCCGCACCGTGCTGGTCCTGCACCCCGGCCCTCTGGACAAGATCCGTCGCCTGCGGCTGGATCCCGCCTCGCGCACCTCCAACATCCTGGCGCGGATCGTGGTCGAGGAAGCCTCGGGCGCCGCGCCGGAAATCGCCGACGACGCCCAGGCCCGCGTGGTGATCGGCGACCCCGCCTTCGCGCACGACCCGGACCGCGAAGGGACCGACCTCGCCCTGGCCTGGAAGCGGCTCACCGGCCTCCCCATGGTCTTCGCGGGGTGGATCGCTGGAAGACGGCTTTCGCAGGACCCGATCCTGCTGCAGGAAACAAGGGTCGCGCTGCTGGAGGCCTGGCGGGCCAACATGGCGGACTTGACGGAAATCGTCGAGTCGCAGGCGGTGGTGGCGCCGGAAACCGCCCGCGCCTATTTCCAGGAGAACATCCACTACCCGCTCGACGAGCGTTTCCACGCCGGCGCCGACCTCTTCGCGCGCAAGGCCGCCGCCCTGGGGTTCGGGTCCGGATCGGTGCCGTGGGCGTGATCGTCCAGGCCGAACGCATGTGGCTGGGCCCCGGCCGCATCGAGGAAGGCTGGGGACTGCGGACGGAAAACGGGAAGATCCAGGACGTGGGCCCGGTCCGCAAGCTGCGCCAGGGACGCCCGCTGGGCGAAACGGTGCTGGACTGCGGCCGCACCCTCCTGATGCCGGGCCTGGTGAACGCGCACGTGCACCTGGAACTGGGTTGGCTGCGCGACCGGACCAACGCCCGGCTGGGGTTCGCATCCTGGGTGCGCGACCTGCGCCGATTCCAGATCGAGGACGAAGCCGCCATGGGCAAGGACGAATTCCGTCACGCCATGGTCCAGGCGATCCGCCTGGGCGCGATCGAGATGCTGCACCACGGCACCACCACCTTCCTGGACGTGTCCAACACCGGGCTCCCGGGCGAGATCCTTCCCGGGAACGGCCCCCGGTCGCTGGCCGCGCTGGAATGCCTGGGCCTGGATCGCCGGAAGGCCGCGAGCGTCCTGGAGCGGGCCGAAGCCTACCTGGAAGCGGGTCCGCGCGGACGGATCAGCCCGCTGGCGGTGCCGCACGCCCTTTATTCGTGCTCGGGTCCGCTCCTGAAAGGAATGGGCGCGCTGGCCGGCCGCCAGGGGTTCACGAGCATCCACATGGTGGAAAGCTCCGAGGAGGCCGACCTCTACCAGCTGGGCATGGGCAAGCTCAAGGGATTCGTGGACGAAATCTGTCCCGACCACGACATCCTGGTGGGCGAGGACCCGCTGGAGCGGTTCGAGCGGTTCGTGGGACAGGTTCCGTCGTTCCTGGCCGTGCACGGCTACGCGCTGTCGCCGGGACAGGTCCAGCGGTTGTCGCGCATGGGCGCGGCGGTGTGCCTGTGCCCTTCCAGCCGCGGGTTCTTCCTGCATCCGTCCATCCCCCTGGCCGACCTGGCGCGCCACAAGATCCCCGTGTGCCTGGGAACCGACTCGCTCGCGTCGGCCCCCACCTTGTCGCTCTGGCGCGAGATGGCCGTCCTGCACCAGGAGCACCCCGACCTGGACCCGGGACGGATCCTGTCGTGGGCCACCGAAGGCGGCGCGCGCGCCCTTGGCGTGCCGGCCGGTCGCCTGCAGGCGGGCCTTTCGGCCGACTGGATCGCGGTGGAGACCGCGGATGTGCCCGACGACGACCTGGAATCGTTCCTGGTCGACGAGGAACCCGACGTGCGGGTGGTGTGCGTGGAAGGCGAGATCCTGCTGGACGGCCGCTGGGAGGGGTGAAAAGCCTCCCGAGCCCGTTCGCAAAAACAAATCGTTCGCGCCTTGCATCTCCGACAATCCTCGATCGCGAAAGGCTCCGAAGCCTGCTACCGTTCGCGGATCGCCTTCCACGAGTTCACGGCAACGGGCGGCGCGGTGGCTTTGGCGATCGTATGATGTATCCATGGAGAAGACCGGCCCGGATATCTTCCGCTACGCGGACTACCGCCAGTTCCTCAAGGATTGGTGGAGCTGGAAGAAGCGTTCGTCGCGCATCGCGTCATTCCGTTCCTTCGCCATGAAGGCGGGCACCGCCCCGAGCCTTCTCAAGGACATCATCGAAGGACGCCGGCGCCTGACCGCCGACACCGTCGTGAAGTTCACCCCGGCCTTGGGGCTGTCCGATCCCGAATCGTCCTACCTGGCCCTGCTGGCGCGGTTCGGGAACGCCCGCAACGTCGCGGAAAAGAACCACGCCTTCGCCGAAATGGCCAAGGTCCGGCGCAAGATGTTCCTCAAGTTCCTGCCTCCCGAGAAATACGCCCTGTGGACCACCTGGTACCACGCTTCCATTCGGGAATTGACGGCGCTGGAGGACTTCCAGGAAGATCCCGAATGGATCGCCCACCGGCTGGAACCACCCATCTCGGTCCGGCAAGCCAAGGACGCCCTGGCCCTGTTGATGCGCACGGGACTCCTGCAACGCGACGATCGCGGTCGGTTGCGCCCGGCCGAACCCGCCGTCAGCACGGAATACGAAACGCCCAACCAGCTGGTGCGGCACTTCAACCAGGAGATGATCGGCTTGGCGCTCACGGCGCCCGATCGGTTCGAACCGTCCCAACGCGAAGTCGGAGGCCTCACCCTGGGGTTGTCGGCCGAATGCTACGACCGGATCAAGGAACGGATCCGGATCTTCAAGGAGGAGATCCTCGCCATGGTGGTGGAAGACCCGCGCGGATCCGAAACGATCGCCCAGTTGAACATCCAGCTGTTCCCCCTCTCGCGCAAGGAGGTGGCGGCATGAAGAAGCTCCTTTGCCTGGTCGCGTTCGCCTTGGGTTCGTGCGCGCTCGACCGCGAAACCGGCACCGGCAGCCAGACCGGCAACTCCATCGTGTCGGGAAGGATCGCCACCGGCGACACTTCGCTGCCCACCGGAACGGAAATCCATATCCGGCCGCTGGGATGGACGCCTTCCCAGCCCACCGACACGACGCGGATCCGCACCGTCAAATCCGACGCCGAGGGCCGATTCGAATTCGTGGGCGTGCCTCCGGGCACCTACCGGCTGGAAGCCAAAAAAGCCAAGAAGGGCTGGAGCCGCACCGTCAAGGTGGCGCGGGACACCGCACTGGCACTTCCCACCGGAACCCTCGCCGCGCTGGGAGGCCTCCAGTGCCAGATCCGCATGTCGGATTCCACCCGCGGCGGCAGGGTCGAGCTCTACGGTCTGGACCTCTGGGACACGTTGCCCGCGATCGGAACCCCGCAGGTGGTCGCGAGCTTCCAGGAGGTCCCGGTCGGGACGCAGACGGTCAGGATCTGGTCCAAGACCATGTCCACGGTGCTGGCCGACATCCCGGTGCGGATCGGTCCCGACAGCGCGAGCACGGTGGAATACGACGGACGCAAGGTGGAAAACGTCGGCCCCGTGGAAGACGAGGACTGAACCGGGGTCACGGATCCAGGGGAACGAAGTCCGGGTAGGCCGTGCGGCCCGGTTCCTTGATCCAGACCGCGGCGGTGTCGCCCACCTCGGAAAGCTCCCACGAAAGCCCGCCCGTCCCGGGGCGCAGCATCGCCGATTTCTCGTTCTTGTCCACCCACGACCACTGCGTGTACGACACTTTCTGGTGGGGGCTCGTGTTCAGGAACTCCACGAACCGGCGCGACCTGGCCCAGTCGATCCTGCCGTTTCCCGACGCCTCGGTGACGCTCCATTCGGTGGCGAACACGGGCACCTTCTCCAGCACGCCCTTGAGGTCGTCGGCCATGCCGTGGGTGGCCGCGTAGCCGTGGTAGGCGTACATGACGTTGCGGACGCTGTCGCCGGCGGCATCCACCGTCAACGGGTCTTCGGCGGCCTTGATGGTGCGCCGCGACCATTCGGGCGTGCCCACCACGATCACCGTGGACGAATCGTTGCGGCGGATGATCGGGATGATGGTCTTGGCGTAGGACTTGATTTCGTCCCAGCCGACGAACTTGGGTTCGTTGCAGATCTCGTAGATCACGTGGGGATCGCCCGCGAAATAACGGGAGGTCTTCTCCCAGAATCCGGAAGCCTCCTCCAGGTACTTGTTGGGGTCGTCCTCCATGTGCCAGTCGACGATCACGTAGACGCCGTTGTCGCGGGCCCATCCGGCGATCATGCGCATGCGCGCGTCCCACGAAGCCCCGCCCTTGGCGTATTCGAAGGCGGGCACGGGGATGCGCACCACGGTGGCGCCCATCTTGTCGACCATGAACGCCACGGCCGAGCTCTTGAGATTCTCCTCGTGCCAGTTGATCCAGAAGAACGACACGCCCCGCAACTGCACGGGCACGCCCGACGCGTCGGACAATTGCCGTCCGATCACCCGGAGCTTGCCGTGCTTGGCCACCAATCCCTCCGGTACGGGCTTGGCGTTGGAATGGAAGACGCCCGCGCACCCTCCCAGGAACACCAGGGCGGCGGCGAACGCGAGCGGGCGCTTCAGCGGTCGCCTTTCCAGATCTGCCAAAGCACCCATCCAAGCCAACCCAGGACGATGTTGAGGACCCAGAACGGTGCGGCCACGATCCAGGCCGCAGTGGTCATGTTTTTGGCGAGTTCGTCGAACATCCGCCCTATCTAAACCAAACCAACGCATTCGGTCAATCCCTCGGTACCGTGTCGGCTCCGGACGAATCCGGCCAGAACTTCGAATCGCTGCCTTCGGGCGCATCCGCGAGGGCCGTTTCGATCGCCTTTAGTAGCCGTTGCGCCTGCACGGGTTTCGCCACGATCGTCTCGACCCCCGAATCGCCGGGGTCGTCGGCCAGCCCCACCACCGGGACCACCACCCCGCACCGCTTGATCAGGGGCTTCCATGCGTCGTCGTCCAGGTCCACGACCACTAGGTCGCACTCCCCGGCGTCGACATGGGCGATGGCTTCGCGAGGATCCCGAACCTCCACCGGCACCAGGCCCAGGCGTTCGACCATGCTCGTGACCATCCCCCGCAGGACGATTCCCGTCACCGCGACCGCGACCCTCGCCTTGGGGATCGCGAGCGTCTCGATGCCCTTGGCGATCGCGGCCGGTCCCGCCGGAAGCGCGACCACCTCGGCGCGGAACGCCACCAGATGGATGCGCAGATCCCGGACGTGTTCGGGTTCGGAGAGCACCAGAAGATTCGCGGCCGGCGGCAGGAGGCCGAGTTCGTTCCGCTCCATCAGGGCCGCCGAGTCCAGGACCACCACATGGCTGGTGCCGTAGGCGTGCCGGCCCGATCCCGGTTCCACCACCTCGCCGACCAGGTTCATCTGCCACAGGATCTTCTGCACGAATTCGCGCAGCCTCGCGTCGCAGAGCAGGAGTCGGATCCGGATGTTGCGGCGGGTCGCGAGGGCGCCCACGATCGGCTTGCGATCCACGACCGGCGCTTCGAACTCGAAATGGAACCGGGAGCCTTCGCCAAGTCGGCTTTCCACCTGGATCTCCGATCCGGCGGCCCGCACGATCCGGCTCGCGATGGTCAGACCAAGCCCCGTTCCGCCGTAGCGCACCGCGGTCTCGGACGTCGCCTGCTCGAACGGCTCGAAGATCGCCTCCAGGCGATCGGGCGGGATCCCGGCGCCGGTGTCCACGACCTCGAGCCGGATCCGCGCGCGTCCGTCCCGCTGCGAAACCAGGCCGAGCGAAACATCCACGCCGCCGACCTGGGTGAACTTGATCGCGTTGCCCACGAGGTTGTTGAGCACCTGCCGAAGTCGCGCCGCGTCCAGGCGCACCAGCGACGGGAGCGCCGGATCGATCCACACGTCCAGCCGGACGTTTTTCTTGACCGCCACCTGCGAAAGCACCCGCAGAGGATCCACCACCGCGGATTCCAGATCGACCTCGTCGGGCACCAGTTCCACGACGCCCTTTTCCAGGCGCGCGTATTCCAGCACGCCGTTGATGGTCTCCAGAAGCCCCAGCGCCGCCCCGCGCGAAAGTTCCAGGGCTTCGCGGGTCTCGGCGTCGTGGTCGGACTTCAAGACGAATTCCGTCAAACCGATCACGCCGTTGAGCGGCGTGCGCAGCTCGTGGGTCATGGAGGCCAGGAAGTTCACGCGGGCGCGTTCGGCGGCGTTCGCCCGTTCCAGGGCCGTGGCGAGGTCGGCCTGGGTGGAACGCATGGCCGCGACCATCTCGTCGATGCGCCTGGACAGCATCCCGATCTCGTCGTCCTTGGGATCGCCGACGGCCGGGGCGGTGATGCCCTCCTCCCGGATCCTCTGGACGCCGCGGGTCAGGCGCATGAGCCGGAACAGCACCATGCGCTCCAGCAGGAACAAGGCGAGCACCACGAACGACACCGACGCGCCGGCGAAGTGGAACAGGAAGTCGAACGAGGCCTTGTCGCCCAGCGCGTACAGCGGACGTCCGAGCCCCAACGCCAGGAAGACGTCGCCTCCATCGACGGGTTCCAGCCGCACCCGGAGCACCACGCTGTCGCGATGCACGAGCTCGACGCCGAAGGGAGCCCCCCGGAGATCGGCCGCGGAATCGATCCAGACGTCGCACTGGATGTCGGTGGCCAGTCCGTCCAGCAGTTCGCGGTCCACCTCGCGAGCCATGGCGAGCCAACCGCGCCGCGGACCGAATCCGTCGGAATTCCTGACCTCGCGGATGGACGCGAACACGAGTCCGGAATCCGTTCCCATGAGCCCCGTCCAGGGATACCTCCCCTGGGAGATCTGTTCCCGCAACCTGGACTCGAGATCGTCGCCTCGGACGACCGACGCGGGAAGCGCGCCCCTGACGGAAAGCGACGTGTCCCAGTAGACCAGGAGATCCTCGCCCAGGATCGAAAGCGTGGAGTCGCCCAGATTGGACTTCTCGAAGTCCGCTCCACCCTCCGCCAGCCACCGGGCCGCGGCGTCCCACTCCGCCCAATCCCGGGTCTTCATCTGCTCGGTGGCGGCGATCCGCTCGATCGCCCGGATCGAGCGACGGACCACCCGCGAGAACTCCTCCGATTCCAGTTCGTCGAACCCGGAACGGATCCGCTCGATTCCCAGCGCGCAGGCCAGCACGGCGAGCGTCGCGAACAAGGAGGCCGGCAGAGCCAAGGTCCTCCATCTCAGGCCGCCTCCGACCATGTCACGCTCCCGACGAGACGGATTCCGTCCGGGCCGCGAGCTTCTCGCGCAGCCGATCCCGCTTTTCCGTCGCCGCCGACATCGCCTTGGCGGTCGACGCCAACGCCTGCCGGAACGCCTGCCAATCGCAGCTTCCCTGGGCCCTGAAGGCCTCCAGCAAGGCGGGCAGCGCGCCCTGCGCCAGCACCTGGGCGCCTTCGCGAAGCGCCATGGCCGCCTTCCCGGCGGCATCCTCCTTGGATGCGGGATCGGGACCGTTCCCGAAGACCGCCACCGCCTCCTGGACCAGCGCACGGAACGTGTCGAACAGCTCCTCGTACTTCTCCTGGCTCAGTCCCGTCTCTTCCAGGATCTGGAACTTGGAGCGCAGCGGCTGGTCGCTTCCCGGCGACTCGATCATGTACTGCCTCACCTTGGGCAGCAGGGTCTCTTCCCGGATGGGTTTCACGAGGTAGTGCTTGCACCCCAAGCCGACGACCTTCCTCACCGTTTCGGCGTCAGAGATGCTCGTCATGATGATCACGGGGATCAGCTTCAGGCTCTCGTCGCGCGCCATCGCCTCCAGCAGCTGGTAGCCATCCATCTCGGGCATCATCAGATCCGAAAGCACGAGCTGGATGTCCTTGCGCACGGCAAGTTTTTCCAGCGCCTGTTTCCCGGTCTTGGCCTGGACGGTTTCCAGTCCGTGGGAATGCAGGAGCATTTCCAGCGTCCTGAGGCTGATTGGGTTGTCTTCGACGACCAGGATGCTCATCGACGCTCCTTCGCGGAAACCCGATGATACCACGCTCGCCGGCAGGGGGTCAATCTCTTCGGGTCCGATCCCCCGAAGCCGCCGCCAAGCGGTTCATTTCCCGGTTCGGGCGGCCTTCCGTTCCTGGGCTTCCTGGTACAGGGCGTCCTCTTCGGGCGTGGTGGTCCGAAGCGGCGGCACCGGCGCCGGTCGATGGTCGGCACCCAGCGCCACGTACACCATCCTGGCCGTGTGGACCAGCTCCAGCGTGTCGGCGATGGGGTCTTCGTGGCTCACCTTCACCTCCACTTCCATGGAGGTGCGCCCCGCCCAGACCAGCCTGGCGTCGAACTGCAGCACGCTGCCCACGACCACGGGCCGGTGGAACACCATGCCTTCCACCGCGACGGTCACCACGGTGCGCCGCGAATGGCGCGTGGCGGCCAGGCCGCCGTTCTCGTCGACCAGCTTCATGATCCAGCCGCCGTGCACGTGTCCCATGTGGTTGGCGTGTTCGGGCAGCATGAGCGCGTGGCTGGTCACCCGCGTGTCGGAGGGGGTCTTGGGAGCGAGCGTCATTTTCCGTCCTTGCGCGCGATGCGCACGATGGCGCGGTCGGCGCCCAGGTTGCGAAGGCCGGCCTTCAGCAGCAGCCTTCCCACGAACGAATCGGCCTGCTCGCGGATCTCCAGGATCTCGATGCGGTTCTCGCGGCAGTAGGCCTGGAAATCGTCGAGCGTGAACGGATGCAGGTTGGGGGTCTCGTACCACTCGAACGGCAGGTCCCGGGTCTTGGGCATGCGCCCCGAAAGCAGCACGGACAGCCGGGAGTTCCAGACCGCGAAGTTGGGGAAGCTCACGATGGCCTCGCGCCCCACGCGCAGGATCTCGCGCAGGAGTTCCGGGGGCCGCGCCACGACCTGCAGGGTCTGGTTGAGCACCACGTGGTCCCAGGCGCCGTCGGGGAGCCTCGACAGCGCGTCGACCGCGTCGCCCTGCAGCACCGACAATTCCCGTCCCAGCGACCCGATCACGGCGTCCAGGTCGATGTCCAACCCTTCGCCGGTGCAGTTCCTGTCGCGGATCAGGTGGTCCAGCAGGCGGCCGTCGCCGCACCCGATGTCCAGCACCCGCGAACCCGGACGGACCATCCCCGCGATGACCGCCTTGTCCTCGTCGAACTCCCAGCTCGGCGGGTCGGCCGGTGCGCGACCGGATTCCGTCGCGGCGCCGCGCTGCGAAAGGAACGCCGTGAGCACCCGGTCGAGCTGGTCGACCTCCAGCAGGAACCCGTCGTGCCCGTGCGGGCTGGCCAGTTCGCAGAAGCTCACGGGCTTGCCCAGCTGCAGGAGCACCTCGGCCACCTGCCACGATTCCGACGCCGGGAACAACCAGTCGCTGGAAAGCGCCACCACCAGGAATCGGCAGCGGCTGCGCGAGAACGCCTCCTGCAGGCGCGTCTTGGCGGCGGCCTCCTTGGCGGCCCCGCGCGCGGCCTCGTCGGGGAGGGCCGCGAGGGTTTGGCGATCGGGATCGGGAGTGGCCCCGTAGCTGCGCGCCAGATCGAACCCGTCCATGGCCTGGGTGATGAACAGGTAGGCGTTGGCGTCGAAGCGCTGGACGAACTTGGTGCCCTGGTGCTCCAGGTACTTTTCCACCTCGAAGGCGGTGTGGAAGCGCTCGGGAGCGTCGTTTTCCCGCTGGCGGCGTCCGAACTTGCCGGCCATGCCTTCTGCCGACAGGTAGGTGATGTGCGCGATCTTGCGCGCCAGCGACAAGCCTTCCACCGGACCTTGGCCCGAAGCGTATTGCCCGTGCTCCCAACCCTTGTCGTTGAGGATCGCGTTGCGCCCCAGGATGTCGAACGCCAACGCCTGGGCCGAAAGGCTGGGGGCCGCCGCCACGCACACGCAGCGCTCCACGCGATCGGGGTGGCGCAGGCTCCATTCCAGCGCCTGCATGCCTCCCATGGAACCGCCGACCACCGCGTAGAGGTTCTTCACGCCGAGCTGGTCCAGCAAAAGCCTCTGCACTTCCACCATGTCGCCGATGGTGATGTCGGGGAAGTCGTAGCCCCAGGGCTTGCCGGTGGACGGATTGACGGACATGGGGCCCGTGGTCCCGGAACACCCGCCCAGCATGGACGCGCAGACCACGAACCAGCGGCGCGTGTCCACCGTCTTGCCGGGCCCCACCATGTCGTCCCACCACCCCTTGGACTTGGCGTTCTCGAAGCTCCCGTGGAACCCCGCCACGTGGCAGTTGGCGGTCAACGGCGTGGTCACCAGGATCGCGTTGCCACCGTCGGGCGCGAGCGTGCCGTAGGTCTCGTAGGCGACTTCGATCTCGGGGATCGACTCGCCGCTTTCGGTGCGGAATCCGTCGGGGCCCAGCGCGAGCTTGGCGACGCGGGTCTCCACGACGCCCACGGAGCGGCTGCGGTCGTAGGGTGCTCCATCCTTGACCCAGGTGGAATCGGCGATGTCCAAAGTTCAGGCCTCCCTGGCCAGGTTCGTGCGCAGCATCCAGACGGGCTTGAACCCCTGGTGGGCTCCCGACTGGTTCCAGAACACCGCCGCGACCTCGGTGATCCGGCCCGGCACGACGTTCACGTAGAGCCTGTCGGCGTAGATGCGCGAAAGGTGCAGACCCCGGCCTCGGGAATCCAGAAGTCCTTCGCCGCGGATGTGGCGGTCCAGCAAGCGCAAGGTCTCGCCCGGATGCAGCGCACCCGACTGGTCGCGCACGGAAAAGACATGTTTTGTCGCATCGCGTCCCCAGCTCACCGTGGCCGTGCCCAGCGGCGAATGGTGGATCGCGTTGGAAAGCATTTCGTCCAGCACCAGCCGGAGCCTGCGGCTGGAACCCAGCACGCCTTCCAGCCCCGATTGGATCCTGCGGCACAGCTGCGAGATCTGGTCCAGCGCCACGGCGCCTTCGGTGCCCAGCGACTCCGACGCGGGCCCCAGGAACTTGGAAAGCCCGGGTTCCCACCCTTTGGTGTGGAGCGTCCAGGCAAGGGCGAGTTCGTCCAGGAGAAGCGGCGTCGTCTTGGCCGACAGGACGCCGATCCCCGCCTGGCGGGCGGGGCCCACCAGCTCGTCGATGTTGCGCGAAGTCCACAGGATCGATGGAATCCCGCGGGCCTGGAGTTCGCCCAAGGCGTCCAGCCCGTCGAAATCCCCGGCGAACGCGGCTTCCCCGATGGCCATCGAGATGTCGCCGTCCCGGGCGCGCGACAACGCGTCTTCCACGGTGCGACAAGCCACCACCTTGGCTCCGAGGCGATGCGCCAACAGCGGAACCGGTCGCGGATCCGTGTCGAGCAGAAGGATGGTGGGTTCGCTCATGGAACGAGGCGTCCTAGAGGTAGAGCCGGTGGGCAAGCCACGAGAGCACCGAAGACCCCAGAAGGTACTCGAACACGTCGACTCCCGCCAACGACAGCAGGATCAGGACGAGTTCCAGGACCAGGACCAGGATCAGGAAAGCGAGACCCGCGGCGATGATCCCCGAAACCATCGGACGGATCTCGCCATGGGCCGCCAGCAACCTCCGCAGAAGGCGGCGGTCAGCCCCGGACGGAACGCCGGACTCGCCAGGCCTTGTCGCCAATGAGGATCGCCTTCGGAGTGGCTCCGACGATTTGGATGGTGGAAGTGGTGCGTGTGGTCCGGACGACCAGTCCGTAGCCGCGCATGGCCGCCAAGCCCCGGTCCTGGGTTCCATCCATGAACTCGTAGATGTCGCCCTGGCCGATTCCGTCGACTTCGCCGCGATTGACGATCACGGCGGTGCCGGGCATCTGGACGCGACCCAGGCGGTCGTTGACGATCACCGTGGCCGGCTCGACTTCCTTGAAGTCTTCGAAGGCCGTGACGGAAACGACGGCGGGCGGCTCGTAGCGACGCACCTTCGCGCCGATCCCGACCGGTCCGAACACGGATACCAGCCTCAGCAACGAGGTCTTCTTGCGGACCTCGATCACATCGGCCAAGGCACGCGTCTCTTCCAGGCGACCACGGGTGTTGGGCATGACGTTGGTCGCGACCTTGTCGTCGCGCTCCACGATCGCCATCCGCTCGCCCAACTTGATTCCCTGATCCGAGCCCAGCTTGATTTCGATGGTGAATCCAGGCATGAGCTGGTGGGTCCCGTACTCGTCGTCGTAGACGATTTCCGACTGCGGCGCGGGAATCGGTTCGTCGGCCGGGTACAGGACCGGAGCGTTCAGGACCGATTCGAGGCTCAAGACGCTTTGCGTGGGAGGGATGACCAGTTCCAACGCGGCGGCTGCCGTGTCCAGAGGCGCCATCTTCTGGTTGTCGGGGTTCTCGGCGAATCCGGCCAGCGGATCGCTGCCCTGCTGGAAATTGCCTGCGCCCGGGTCCGCCACGGGAGCGGCGTCACCGGTTCCCGAGCCGTCGCCATTGCCGTCGATGTTCACGACATCGCCCGGATAGATCCAGTGGGCGTCCTTGATCTGCGGATTCTTCTGCCAGACCGTGGGCCAGGTGAAGGGGTTTCCAAGGTATTTGCCGGTGATATCCCAGAGCGTGTCGCCCTTGACCACGACGTGGGTGGTGCCCGCGGCGAACGCACCCGCGACGGCGACCAGGAAAATGCGCGAGATCCTGGAGCGATTCATGAAGCCTCCCAACGTCGACAGGGCACCGCAACTCGTTGACCCATCGCGACTTGCGTTTATACCAGAAGTGTAAGATATTCCTGGCCGGATCGCCACCGGTGTTGTGGACGAATCCCGTCTCAATCCAACCGGTCCTTCAGTTTCTGCACGAAAAGCAAGGCTTCCAGCGGGGTCATGCGGACAGGATCCGCCTCGCGGACCATGTTCGCCACCTCTTCCTGCCCCGGGTCGCCGGCGAACAGCGACAGCTGCACCTTCGGCGCGGCCGGTGGCGGCGACTTCTTTCGGCCGATCTGCAGTTCCTGGGCCTCCAGCTGCAAAAGAATGGCCTTGGCGCGGTCCAGGACGTCTTCCGGCACGCCCGCCATGCGCGCCACGTGCAGTCCGTACGATCCGTCGCAGGCTCCGGGCACCACGCGATGCAGGAACACGATCCGGCCTTCGTGCTCGCGCACCACGACCTGCAGATTTTCCAGGCGCGGGAGCCGTTCCGACAGCACCGTGAGCTCGTGGTAGTGGGTGGCGAACAGCGTCTTGGCGGCGATGGCGGGGTTTTCGTGGAGGCTTTCGGCGATCGCCCAGGCCAGCGAAAGCCCGTCGAAGGTGCTGGTGCCGCGGCCCACCTCGTCGAGCAGGACCAGGCTGCGCGGCGTGGCGTTGTGCAGGATGTTCGCCGTTTCGATCATCTCGACAAGGAATGTCGATTGCCCGCGCGACAGGCGGTCGGCGGCGCCCACGCGCGTGAACACGCGGTCCACCAGCGGGATCCTGGCCTGGTCGGCGGCCACGGGGCATCCGGCGTGGGCCATGACCACGGCAAGCCCCGTCATGCGCAGGTAGGTGGATTTACCACCCATGTTGGGGCCGGTGACCAGCTGGATCTGGGGGCCTTCGCAGTCCAGCAGCACGTCGTTGGCCACGAACGGGACGTCGGGATGCAGGCTTTCCAGCACGGGGTGGCGCAATCCCCGCAGGTCCAGGCGCGAGCCTTCGTGGAAATCGGGACGGGTCCAGCGGTATTCTTCCGCCCGTTCGGCGAAGCTCGCCAGGGTGTCGCACGAGGCGATGTCGGTGGCCACCTTCTGCAGGCGCGGCAAGTGCGAAGCCAGTTCGTCGCGCAAGGCGCAGAACAGTTCGTATTCGCGCTCCTTGATCTTCTCGTCGGCGCCCAGCACCTGTTCCTCCCAACGCTTCATGTCGGGGGTGGTGTAGCGTTCGGCCCCCGTGAGGGTCTGGATGCGCTGGTAGTCGGACGGAATCCGGTCGGCGTGGGCCTTGGTGATCTCGATGTAGTACCCGAACACCCGGTTGTAGCCGACCTTGAGGGTGGAGATCCCGGTGCGGTCGCGCTCCGTCTGCTGCAGCGCGGCCAACGCCTGGCGTCCTTCGCTGGCGCCGGATTCCAGTTCGGCGATCCTCGCGTCGGCGCCCGGCCTGATCAATCCGCCGTCCTTGACGGAAAGGGGAGGCGATTCCACCAGCAGCGCCTCGATGGGTTCGGCCAGGCGCGACAGGCCTTCCGTGGACCCGGCCAGGCGCGCCAGCAGTCCGTCGCCCGTGGCGTTCAGGATCCGACCGACACGTTCGGCCGCGCCCAGTCCTCGCGCGGCGCCCACCAGATCGCGGGCGTTCACGCGAAGCGTGGCGATCTTGCCCGAAAGCCGTTCCAGGTCGGGGATGGACGCGAGTTCGCGCTGGAGTTCGTCCAGGCGAGGACGGTTGGAGCGCAACGCCTCGACCGCCTGCTGGCGTTCACCGATCCGGGGCAGATCCAACAGCGGCTGGGAAAGCCAACGACGAAGCTGGCGCGACCCCATGGCGGTGCGGCATCGGTCCAGAAGTCCGGCCAGGCAGGCGGCCTTGTCGTCGTCGTGCAGCGGGCGCAGGATCTCCAGGTTGCGCAACGTTGACCCGTCCATCGACAGATGCGCGTCGCGTCCGCGCGGCCAAAGGCCCCGCACGTGGGTCATGAGCCGGCGCCCTTCGTCGGCGCCGTAGCGCAGCGCGGCGGCGGCGGCGCGCAGGGCCGGTTCGTCGTCGCCCCACCCGAACCCTTCCAGCGTGACGGTGCCGAAATGTTCGTTCAACGACCGTTGCGCGGCGGGGAATCCCGGGAAGAACCCGGCCGACAAGGCCCACCCGCCCTCCAGGTCCTGCAGTTCGCGCGGCGCGCAGGACAACGTTTCGGGCCAGACCACCTCCACCGGCCCCATGGTCTCCAGCTCGGCCAGCACCATGTCGCGCGGACCTTGCAGGGCCTCGAACCGGCCCGTGGTGAGATCCATGGCCGCCAATCCCCAATCGCCACCCTTGTCGCCGGGCAGGAGCGCGGCCAGGAGGTTGTCGGAACGTTCGTCCAGGCAGGCGTCGGACAGCGCCGTGCCGCGGCTGACGATTTCCGTCACGTCGCGCTTGACGATCCCCTTGGCCAGGGCGGGATCTTCGGTCTGCTCGCAAACCGCCACCTTGCGCCCCGCGTTCACCAGCCGGGGCAGGTAGCGCTCGATCTGGTGGTACGGGAACCCCGCCAGCGGCGTCTTGTCGGCACCGCCGCGGGCGGTGAGGGTGATCCCCAGGATCCGCGAGGCGTCCACCGCGTCCTGCCCGAAGGTCTCGTAGAAGTCGCCCATGCGATAAAGCAGGATGGCGTCGCCCACCCTCGCCTTGGTGGCGAGGTACTGCTTCATCAGCGGCGTTTCTTCTCCGGTCTTGGCCACGTCGTGCGTCTCCTGCGGTTCGCTGCGGAAGCGGCCAATTTAGCTCGTTCGCCAAAACCTACAGAGTGTCTCGCGTCGCTCGCACCGTGAACGACAGGCTATCCACACACGCCCCGGCCACGAAGCCCTGGGCGCCGGTCAGCTTGGGCCGCGGCAGACCGTTGGCCCGGTTCGTGGACCGGAACCCGCGCCGCCATTCCAGCAGCCCCGGCTCCGGGAAGAACACGCGCAGCACCACCGCTCCGGTGCGGTCGATCAGGTCGGCTTCCAGTTCCCACCGGTCGGGCCAGGCGGGACGCGATCTGTCGCGATCGGCCAGCTTGGATTCCAGGATCTTGCGGTTCCCGACCACCTTCAACTCTTCCGGGTCCTCGGCGTCCTCCGGCTCCTCGCGCCGCGCCCGCGCCGACACGATCCGGCGGGCGTCCGGACCGAACTCCATCTCGGCCCAGACCCCGCCCCAGAGCGAGGCGTCCCTGCGCAGCCCCATGTCCAACCGTTGCAGGGCCAGTGGGACCACGACGCCTTCGCGGTTCGCGAACGGCTCCTCCGAATGCGGAAACCACATCGTGTCGCCTTCCGTCAATTCCCGCCACGGGAGCAGGCCCCGGCGCAGGCTGTCGCGCGCCGATTCTTCCAGCGCCCCTCCGCCCGACCGGGGATCGGAGGCCGCCACCGAATCCAAAAGCGGAGCGGGAACCAGCACAGGCCCCTCGATCCCGCAATCGGCCGGGACGCGCGCCGTCCCGGAGACACTGTCGCGGCGCTCCCCCGAAGCGTCGTTCCAGACCACCACGAGGTCCAGGTCCCACACGGTCGCGGGCGGCACCCGGGAGACGGAATCCGACGCGACCCACAGGGTGCGGTCCGACGGCATCGGCCGATATACGACGGAATCCGTCGTCCCCCTCGCCCTGAGGACCGCCGACGACCGATCGATGTCCATCCAATCCCGGCCGAGGACGGCGCCGTCCAGGGGCCGGGGCGGCTGCACGCGCAGCGTGTCGAACCGACGCCCCGACACCAGCGTCAGCGACACCTGCAGATCGGGGGGCGTAGGAGAGCTTGGCGGCATCATGTTCCACGGACCGTCGCAGGATTGCAACACGCCCGCGAGCGCAACACCCAACGCGAACCTTTTTGCTCGGGACATGGCTCAGAACCGCCTTTCGTAACCGAACATGACGGGGAAGAACCCGTAGCCGTTCACGTCGTCGCGCTCGGGCGGCGCGACCTTGGTGTCCCAGGACCGCAGGATCACGTTGCGGTGGTTGGTCACGTTGAGCATGCTCCAATACCAGCGGTCGGCTCCGGCGCGAAAATCCAGCGGAACCAGGTCCAAACGGAAATAGTCGGGCCGGTGTCCCGCACTGGCGTCGCCCCATCGCATCCAACTGGACTCGCCGTCGCCCCAACCGCCCTCGCCGTCGCTCTCCTGCAACGGCGCGGCGCCCTTCACCCAACCCACCGGCTCGGTCCAGGCCATGCCCGTGCTCCACGACAGGCTCGCCGACGACCGCAGGGACCGATCCTTGGCGGTGCGCCGGATTCCGGCACCGCGTCCCAGCCACTCGGCCGACAGGTCGGCCTTGAACCGATGCCGCTGGTCCCACGGCGCCCAGCGTGGAGCGAACTCCACACGTCCGTCGGGCCCATCGAAAGCGGGCTGTTTCACGACCGACATCCCCCAGGCGTACGAGACCGATCCCGCCACCGGCCCCGCCTCGCGCGTCAGCGACGCTTCGGCCCCGGCCGCCCAACCGCGCAGCATGACCAGGTTCCGGTTGAACCAGTCTCCTTGGTCCTGGGCCTCCCGCACGGTCCCCGAGTTGGGGAAGAAATAGGGAATGTCGCGCATCTGCTTGCCGTACACGTCCAGCCGCGCCAGGAGCCCCAGCGGCAGACGCGCGCGGCTCGCACCGAGGGCAAGCAGAAATTGTCGCGAAGGTTCGGCCGGCGGCAGCAGCGGATACCAGAACTCGTTGGGTTGTTCCGCCTCGTCGAACCGCAAGCTGGTCATGTACTGCGTGTAGGTTCCGGCGTGGGCTTCGAGCCGCCAGTCGGGCGCCGGGATCCAGGCCAAGGTTCCCCGGACGTCGAAGGTGGGATCCTGGAACCGGGGATTCCAGGTCTCGCGGACTCCCAAGGCGAGATTCCAGCCCCCGGGCAGCCTCCAGTCGTGCGAGACGTAGGGCTCCCAGAGCCAGACGGGATCCGGCTTGGCCGATTCCACCGCCCCGGTGGTCAGGTCCCGGCTGGTGAGTCGGCTTTCGATCCGCGAGGCCTCGCCTCCGATCGCCACGAGGGCGTTCCACGGCGCCTTCCACGTCAATTCCTGTCGCCCCTTCAGGTCCTGAACGGAATTGCCCATGGTTTCCAGGTCGGCCACGGTCATGGTCTGGTCGAACCAGCTCCACGACACGCTCCCCCTCCAGCGGAAATCGTCGGAAAGCGCCTTGGACCAGTTGAACGGCACCGCGTAGTTGCCCCAATCGATATGGGTGGCGTCTTCGTCCATCTCGTCGCGGCCCGCGTAGACGCTGGCGCGCACCGTGTCGCGCCCGTCGGTCCAGCCAAGGCCGGACTGGATGTCGTAGAATCGGTAGTCCAGCTGGAAGTCCATCAGGTCCAGCTTCCGCAGCAGCGTGAACATCCGGTCGAAGTACGTGTAGCGCCCCGCCGCCACGATCCACCACGGCCCCATGCGCCGTTCCAGCTCCAGGCTGAAGGCGAAGACCGACCATCGGAACATGCCGTCCACGCAGCAGGTGTCGCGGATCGCTCCGGGGTTCTTGGTGCGCACGTCCAGGACGCTGGCCAGGCGGTTGCCCCAACGCGCGTCGAACCCGCCCGGGTACATGGCCATGTCGGAGAGTCCGTCGACCACGAACGTGCTCATCATGCCCCCGAAATGGCTGGGGCTCCAGAGGATGGCGTCGTCGAACAGGACCAGATTCTGGTCGGCCGAGCTGCCGCGCACGTAAAGCTTGTTGGAGTAGTCGGAGCTTCCCGCCACCGCGGGCGAACGCAAGGCCGCGCGCATCACGTCGGGCTCCCCCGCGAACGAAGGCAACCTCCGCGCGACGGCCATCCCCACCACGCCACCGGTGCCGCGGACCTTCGCGCCGCGCACCACCACGGTGCGCCCGGCATCGCTGGCGTCCAGCGTGCGAACGGTGTCGGAAACCGGCACCACGGCCTGCGAGTCGCCGGCTCCTTGGGAAAGGTGGACAGGAATCGTCGAATCCGGCGCCTCGGAAAGGGCGTCCGTGGGCGCGGGAGCATCCTCCGTGCCCGACGGGCCGAGCGACGAATCCGAGGCCGGCGGTGCGCGCAGGGCGGAATCGACGATGACGGAATCCGTTTGCGCGGCCGGTGCCGGCGCCCAAGCGGCCAACAGGATCGCGAGGCCGGCGAACAGCCTCCGGACAGGAACGAGGTGGTCCATGCGATGCTTCTTTGCCGATGCGGTGGAATTGGATTGGATCTTCACGGAGCGCGATACCCTTGGTCTTCCAGGAACCGGATGCTTTCTTCGGCCCACCGGATGTGCGACTGGACGTCGTGGTAGCCTCGACGCAGCGAGATCATCCAGAACAACCGTTCGCTTTCGATGTCGAACTTTTCCTGGTACTTGGGAATGTTCGATTCCGACGTGTTCAGGCGCTCCAGGTCGTTGCGGTACTTCGCGAGACGCTTGCGCAGAATGCCCAGCAATTCGTTCCCGCCGATGCTGGACGACAGGAACACCCGCATCAGGAATTCGTTCCGGTCGTCCTCGCCGATCTCGCGGGTGTCGTCCAGGAGCCATTCCTTCAGGCGCGCCTTGCCCGATTCGGTGATCCGGTAGATGCGCTTGTTGGGACCGGCCGAACTCGCCTCGGTCGTGGAAACCACGCAGCCCGCGCGTTCCAAGGCCTTCAATTCGCGGTAGATCTGGCTGATCTGCGCCGACCAGAAGAAATTGACGGATTCGTCGAAGATCTTCTTCAGATCGTACCCCGACATCGGGCAGATCTTCAGAAGCCCCAACAAGCCAAAATGCAGGGACATTGGACTCCTTCAACTAATCAACAAGTAGAATATAGCACAAGTATAATAGTTCCACAACCGATCCTCCGCACCGGCACGCGAACGACCTCGGGACATCCGATCCGAACGCGATTCCTATCTCCTATCCACCACCCATGCGAACCCTCTTCATCCATTCCATTACGTTCCTATCCGTCGCGCTCGCACTCGGGGCTTGCGCGTCCACGCGCTCGGGCGATCCCTTCGCCGACAAACGCGTCGTCGAGCTCGAACCGACCGAAGGCGCCGACGCCCGCGTGCGACTGGAAATCGTCCCCGTGCCCGGGCTCGACGGTCCCACCGGCGACGAGATCTGGGTCCTGCACCGGATCGGCCGCTACACGCGCTGGCGAGGCTGCCAAGACGGCGAACTCCGCACCGACAACATCAACCTGTCGCTGGGCAGACCCGACATCGACACCGCCTGGGAACCCCACCTGGTGGTGCACGAACTGGCGAGCTGGCTGGTGTCCGAACCGCTGGTGCGCAGAGCGGTCCACGCCCGGCGGGGCGCCATCAGGGCCTGCGGAATGGTGTGGCGCCTGAGATTCTGATCCGGAGCCCCTTCAAAACCGGATAAACTCGTCCGGAATAGGTAATTTTCATCGGAAACCGGATTCCGATTCCCGGGGTCCGCTTCCAAGGATGATCGGGGGAACGATTATGGCGCTCGTCAAGAAGGAACTCGTCGATTCGATCGGCACCATCGTGATGGACAATCCCGCCAAGCGCAACGTCCTGAGCGACGCGATGATCCACGGGATCACCGACGCTCTTGCCGGATTCCGTCAACAGGAGGTGCGCGCCGTGGTGCTGCGCGCCACGCCCGGCGCCAAGACCTGGTCTTCCGGACACGACGTCAACGAGCTTCCCGGAAAGGGCCGCGATCCGCTCTCGTGGAACGACCCGCTGCGCGTGCTGGTGCGCGCCATCCAGGAATTCCCCGCGCCCATCGTCGCGCTGCTGGAAGGCGGCGTGTGGGGCGGCGCCTGCGAAGCGGCCCTGGCCTGCGACATCCTGGTCGCCACGCCCGAGACCACCTTCGCGATCACTCCCGCCAAGTTGGGCATCCCCTACAACCTGGGCGGCCTGCTCACGCTCATCAACGCGATCCCTCTGCCGGTGGTCAAGGAAATGCTCTTCACCGCCCAGCCCATCCCGGCCACGCAGGCCCTGAACCTGGGGATGGTCAACTACATCAAGGAGGCCGACGAGATCGAGCCCTTCGTGATGGGCATCGCGCGCAGCATCGCGCAGAACGCGCCGCTTTCCGTCACCGTGATGAAGGAACAGCTGCGGCTCCTGTCGTCGGCGCACCCCATGAGCCCCAACGTCTTCGAACGCGTGCAGGGCATGCGCCGGATCGTGTACGATTCGCACGACTACCAGGAAGGCATCGCGAGCTTCAAGGAAAAGCGCAAGCCCGTCTACCAGGGCAAGTAGGCCCGGGGACGGCACCGACAAAAAGCGTCCCTCCCCCCGTCGCGAAAGACGCGGGGGAGGGTCGGAACGGCCTCAGTCGCCGAACCCGATCCCCAGGGCCTTGGCCGACAACAGGAGCTCGCCGTCGGGGTCGATCCGGCGGGGCCGTCCGATCGCCCGCGTGATGGGCACGGCGACGATTTCCGTCCCATGCAGGCTCACCATCTTCCCGTAGCTGCCGTCGCGGATCAGACGCACGGCCGCCTCGCCGTAGCGGGTGCAGAGCAGTCTGTCGAAGGTGGTCGGCGCGCCACCGCGCTGCAGATGCCCCAGCACCACCGCTCGGGTGTCCTTGCCGGTGCGGTTGGCCACTTCGTGCGCCACGATCTCGCCGATCCCGCCAAGGCGGACTTCGCGACCGTCGGCGGTGGTGTGGACCGCCACGGCTCCACCGCGCGGCGCGGCGCCTTCGGCGACCACGATCAGCGTGAAGCGCTTGCCCCGCCGTTCGCGATCCATCACCTTGGCGCAGACGGCCGGCCAGTTGAACGGGATCTCGGGGACCAGGATCACGTCGCCGCCGCCGGCGATGCCCGAATGCAGCGCGATCCATCCCGAATTGCGCCCCATGACCTCCAGCACGATCACGCGGCCGTGGCTTTCGGCGGTGGTGTGCAGCCTGTCCAGCGCGTTGGTGGCGCAATCCACGGCGGTGTCGAACCCGAAGGTCTGGTCGGTGGCGTCCAGGTCGTTGTCGATGGTCTTGGGCACGCCCACCACGTTCACGCCGTGTTCGGCCAGACGGTTGGCGATGGAAAGCGATCCGTCGCCGCCGACGACGATGAGTGCGCGCAGGCCGAGCGACTTGCAGTTGGCCGCGGCCTGTTCCAGCAACGACTCGTCGATCTCGCGCGGTTCGCCAAGTCCTGTCTTGGTCGCGAACACGCCCGTGTTGGCCGAACCCAGGATCGTCCCGCCTCGCACGAGCATGCCGTCCATGCGGTTGTAGTCCAGGTCCACCGGCTCGCATGGCGTGAGAAGACCTTCGAACCCTCCGCGGAACCCCAGGGTCTCGAATCCCGAATATTGTCCAGCCTTCACCACGGCGCGGATCACGGCGTTGAGACCGGGACAGTCTCCGCCCGAGGTGAGGATTCCGATGCGTTCGGTCATTGGGATTGGCTCCTGCGGTGGTTCACGGGTACACGGATCCACCAAGTGTATGTCACTTTGCATCGCATGCGCAAGTGCTTCGCGATTCTATTGCTTCTGGCCACCATCCTCCTCGCCGGTTGCGGATCGGTGGGACGCGCCCTGTTCCCCTTCGTCGGTTCGGGCTCCGACACCGACACCGTCCGGATCGCCACGCCGCCGTTCCTGCTGGAAGGCCGCGCCGCCCGCCACCAGGACAGCCTCATGGAGCGTCTGCAATACCTGGTCTCGCGCCCGGCGCCCGATGAACTCGCGCTGGTGCGGCTGGAATTCCGCGACACGCCGGATTCCGTCGTGCAGCTGGTGGCCACCTACGTCGACGATCGACGACAGAATTCGCACGCGCTTTCCCCCGAGCAGGTCCGCGCCCGCGAATCGGAACGCATCGCGGCGATGCGCCCCATGTGGATCGACGCCCGCCAGGCCAAGCTCCCCCACCCCGTGGTCGTGCGCGCCGCGTACAAGGCGAAGGACTACCTGTTCCAGAACGCGCGCATGGTCGACGACACGGTCGAGGTCCTGCTGTCCGACTCGATCGTCAAGCCCTTCAAATAAAGGATGTTTCCTGGCTTCCGCTTGCCTTCGGGGGGTGCGGAAGGTACCTTTGCTTGCAACGGCGGGTAAGACAGCCGCAGCCGAGGAGGGCATGCCCCTCCGACGCGCAATGGGGGCGCACAGGTTTCGACAGAGTTGGAACGGTCTTGTTGGCATGCAGAGGGCTCAGGTGGCCTCTTAAAAAACCTGAAAACCAATATCAGGCGAAGAGTCTTACTCTTACGCTCTTGCCGCGTAACTAACCCTTACGAGCAAGCGACAAACAGGATATGTCTCCGGTCCTGCGCGTCGACAACCAGGGGGCTGGGATCTGCACATGTCTGGGGTGCAAGTCTGAGATTCACTAGACTGGTCTCTCGCGAAGCTTGTCGACTGGCGGCGCGGGGGGCGAGATCAAATAGTCGACTAAGCATGTAGAAGGCAAGGCAAGACTTTCTTTGGACGGGGGTTCGATTCCCCCCGCCTCCACTTTTGAGGCTCCTCTCGGGGCGCATTCTCGGTCACCGGACCCTCGACGTCCCCCAACACGGACGCCTTCGGGTCCGCTTCCCTTCGACTGCATCCCCGATAGGGGCCTCAAACTCCCAGCGGGCATAGGCTCGCTTGACGAAAACGGTCGGATTCGCTGGGGCAAAAATTGTCCACGGTTCGGGTCGATCCCTCCAAAGGATCGGGTCGGGCCACTTCCCGACGGGGACGCTTCGGCGGCCTCGAAGGCGGGGACTCCCTGCTTCCTTCGGAAGTTTGGGAGTCCTATCCGTTTGTGCGACAAAACCTGGCGATCGTGGACGGGAGTCGGCGGGACGGGCGGTTGGGCGCACACAAGGATCCTTCACTCCTTGCTCGAGACAACCCCTTCGGCGAGCAGGCCTTCCAGTTCTTGAATGGATTTGGCCCGTTTTTCCGGAGCCATCTTGTCCAAGTTCTGTGTTTTCCAAAGCAGCGCGGGAAGATCTTCGATCCCGGCAAAACCAGAGTCGTTCCAGAAGACTTCGCTCCTCAAGAAGCGCAGGATCATTTCCTTCTCAGGCTGCATCAAATTCCGATGCAAGAGCGAGAGCATTCTTGCGCGTGTCGACAGAAGCTCCTCCAAGGAGACTGAATCGCGGCGCAGATCGAGCGGGCCAAGACCGAAGCGGCGCCTGCCGGGTTCGTCGAATCCCGCCTTGCGCGGCGTTTGACGTCGGCTCTGCCGCGTCCGGTGGCGCGGTTTTTGTTTCGACGGATTTTGTCGCGGCATGGTTGGGTGCGGGAGCTGGCCGAGACGCATTTTGTCACCTCGGTGGTCGGGATCGCCAACGGGCCGGGGTTCTTCCTTCCCTATGCCGGCGGGCCGAATGCCGTCTCGTTCGTGCTGGGGGGCACCTGCCGCAAACCCTGGGTGGTCGGCGACCGCATCGAGATCCGCGAGATCGCGAGCGTCACGGCGTCGTTCAACCACGACCTGATCGACGGTGCGCCCGCGGCCCGGTGCGGCACCACCCTGCGCCGCCTGCTGGAGGATCCCCGTTCCTTCGCCACCGTGCTCGAGGCCCCCTGAAGGGCTGTTGGGAATACCGCCGTCCGTCGATTCTCCGGAGGGGGCGATCGCGGATTCAGGTCTGGTCGCGTGGTCAGGGATTCTGGTGAAGGCGGCCGCTTGGTCGGATCTCATCGGCCTCCATTGCTCCAACCGGTGCATCCGTGCAAAATTCTCGAGATTTTGTACTTCCTGGCGTACAAAACGGTAGTTTAGAGAGAGAGGAGGTCTCCATGAACGTCCTTGAAGATGTGTGCCCCATCTCCGAGTTCCGCGAGCATGCCGCGAGCATGGTTGCCCGGGTGCGATCGAATCAGCGACCGATCATCATCACGCAACACGGCAAATCTTCCGCGGTTTTGGTCTCGGCCGAGTCCTATCAGGAACTGCTGGATCGGCTTGAAATCCTTCAGGCGAACAACGAGTCGGAAGAAGAGTTCGCGAACGGTGGCGGAATCGAGCAGAACGAATACAGGAAGGCTCTCAAGGCGAAATTTTTCCCGTGAAGATCATCTGGCTTCTTTCGGCGAGACGCCAACTGGAAGAAATTCTGGAGTACATCTCGGCCGACAGCCCTCAGGCAGCGGAACGTTATGTGGATGAGCTGTTCGACCGCGCCAATGAAATGTTGGAATTCCCGGAAATCGGCACGGTCTACAATGTGAGCGGGAAGAAGACCGTACGGAAGCTCGTTCTTGATTCGCACAAATTCATTCTGTACCGGAAGACCGAAGATGCCATCCTGATTCTCAATCTTCGCGATGCGAGAACGGACTGGAAGAAATAGATCGGCCTCGACCAGACACTTGAAGGACCGCGACCGGATCGCGGCGCCCCCAAGGTGGACATCCGCCCTCGCCTTGTCCATGTTTGGGGACATGACCGACTTCGACTTCGAACGCGCCATCGAGCGCCGCGGCACCGGATGCGCCAAATGGGACGACGCCCCGCGGCTGTATGGATCGCCCGACGTGCTCCCGCTGTGGGTGGCCGACATGGACTTCGCGGCGCCGCCGCCGGTCCTGGACGCCCTGCGCGCCCAGCTGGAGCACGGCGTCTACGGCTACCCCGCTTCGCGGCACGACGACGTGGTGGCCGCCCTGGCGGGCTGGCTGGAGCGCCGCCACGGCTGGAAGGTCCCGCACGAATGGATCGTGTTCGCGCCCGGCGTGGTGCCCGCCCTCAAGAACGCCCTCGACGCCTTCACCGACGAAGGCGACGAGATCCTGATCCAGCCGCCGGTCTACCACCCCTTCTTCGACCTCGGCCGCTCGGAAGGACGGATCCTGTCCGAATGCCCGCTGGTCGAGCGCGGCGGACGCTGGGAGATCGACTTCGACGCCTTCGAGGCCAAGGCCCAGACCGCCGAGGCGTTCGTCCTCTGCAATCCCCACAACCCTGTGGGCCGCGCCTGGACCCGCCAGGAATTGATCACCCTGGCCGAGATCTGCGCCGGGACCGGCACGTGCGTCCTCTCCGACGAGATCCACGCCGACCTGGTGTACGCCCCCGCGGTCCACACCCCGCTGGCGGCGCTGGAAGTTCTGGACCCCGACCGCATCGCCACCTTCGTGGCCCCCAGCAAGACCTTCAATCTGGCGGGGCTCAACATCTCGGCGGCCATCATCCCCGACGAGGCGATGCGCCGCAAGTTCACGGGGCTGTTCCGCACCCGCGGGATCCCCTGCCACAACGCGCCGGGTCTCGCCGCCATGGAAGCCGCCTACGCCCGCGGCGACGCCTGGCTCGACGCCCTGCTGGTCCACCTGCGCGACAATTCCCGTCGCCTGGTCGACTTCGCGCGCGAACGCTGGCCGGGCGTGGTTCCCAACCTCCCCGAAGCCACCTACCTGTCGTGGCTGGACTGCCGCGCGTTGGGCAGGACCGAGGCCGAACTCGTGAAGCTCTTCACGGGCAAAGGCCTGGTGGGCCTCAACCGCGGCGGCATGTTCGGCGAAGCCGGACGCGGCTGGATGCGCCTGAACTTCGGGACCACGCGGGCGATCCTGGACGAAGCGCTGGAGCGGGTGGCGCGGGCGCTGGAATCCGAGCGGAAGGTCTAGTTCGCGAAGGAATGGAATCGGCTTGCGCGGTGGCGCAAGACGGGAAGCGGGCGCGCAAGGTTCTGGTGGAATGAGAACGCGTCCGGTTTGTCGTTCCTGGTAGCGGGTCAAGTCGGACTCGATGCGATGCGGTACCAGGAGATGCGCTCCTGGTTGCCAAATACCGACTCCCCTATTTCTCCGCCAGCTCTTTGAGCGTTTGGAGCGCCTTGGGCCACAGGCCCTCGAACATTTCCTTGAACTCGTCGGCGATGTCCAGATCGACCAGGACTTCCGTCGCACCTTGTGCGTCCTTGAAGGTGTAGTTCTCATGGGAACCGGCCCAGACCTTCGCTTCCTGGCTGGTCGTGTCTTCCAGGCCGTCGCTGACCAGGCCCAGATGTTCGATCGAGATGTACTCGTGCAGGCGATTCTCCGCGATGCGACTCACCATGCCTCCCAGCTTTCCCGTATTCGGGTCGGGCCCGAGAAACAGGATCTTGCTGCCTTGGCTCCAATCGCCGACATAGTGCGAACCGGGGCTGAACGCCGCCGACCAGACTCGATAGGTCGCATCGTCGAGCATCGTGCTCCAGACCTTCGATCTCGGCGCGTGGATGAGGATGGAAAACCGCAGCTTGGCCATCTTGGATTTCCTTTCGAGTGGTGTGAGGGCTTGGGCCACAAACTACAGGAATTCCTCCGGGACCGCCTTGGTCCTTCCCGGATCCGGCGCAAGCGCGCGTTGAACCACCGCCGCTGCGCGAGTCCCGAGACGCAACGCACAGACATTTCGCGGCTCCCGCGGCGCGCGCCCACCTGCCCGTGGTCCGGATCCAGGAACACACCCGCCAGCAAAGGCTGCATGACAAAAAAGGCCGGGATCGTCGGATCCCGGCCTTTCCCATTCTTGGCGGTGCGGACGACGACTTATTTGCCGTTCAAGCCGTTCAGCACCTGCGTGTAGACCGGCTTCTTCTGGCCGTTGCTGAACAGCAGCGATTGCGAATTCGAGCCGTTGCACTGGGACCCGTTGAAGCTGTTGAGCCACGAGTTCTGGTCGTTGACACCCCAGAAGGTGATCGCGGTGCACTTGGGATTGTTCACGCAAACTTCGGTGATCTCATGGTAGAACTCGGTCTGTTGCGCCGAGGTGACCCTGTTGCCGCACAGGTTGATGTCCCATTCCGAGATCAGGACCTCCAGGCCCAGGCTCGCGTAGTAGTCCATGTTGTCCTTCACGGCCTGGACGGTGGGGATGTTGTTCGGCGGGCCGATGTGCATCTGGAATCCGATGCCGTCGATGGGGGCGCCGGCGGCGAGCCAATCCTTGATCTTCTTGCGGAGGAACCGGGATTTGTCGTTGTCGGCGTCGATGCTGTAGTCGTTGTAGTAGAGCTTCATGCCCTTCATGTTGTTCTTGTCCGCGTACTCGCGCGCCATCTTGAACGCCGTGGGAATGAAGTCTTCGCCGAGCAGGTTCGAAAACACCGAGACGCGCATCTTCGCATTGCCGGAACCGACATCGCTGTCCGTCGAGATCGCTTCGTTCACGACATCCCAGGAGTGGAGCTTGTTGCCCCAACGCCCCATGACCGTTTCGATGTGCCTTTTCATCACGGAAAGCAGGCGGTCGCGGTTGTTGATTTGTTTGACCCAGTCTGGAAGCTGGTTGTGCCAGACAAGGGCGTGGCCCTTGATCTTCATGTTGTTCTGCTGCGCCCAGTTGACGATGTTGTCGGCGGAGCCGAACGAGAAGTTGCCCTCCGATCGTTCGACGCTTTCCCACTTCATCTCGTTTTCGGGGGTCACGAAATTGAATTCCTGGGCGGCCAGCGCGGGCATGTTGTTCGCGGATAGCGCGGTTCCCAGCAGGATCTGGTGGTTGGGCCTGCACGCTCCCGCCGCCTTGAGGGTCGTCGCGTTGCAGGTGACCTGTACGATGGAATCCATCGTGATGGAAAGATTGGACAGGTTGTACGAGGTGATCGGGGTGCGCTTTTCCGTGAAGCCGTTCTTCCTGGTGATCAGCGTATCCACGACGGGATCGGCTGCGGCCCTGAGGAGGACGAGCGGATTCGATGCGGAGATGCCCGATGCCCCCTGGAGGTTCTCCCCGACGCTCGGGAGCTCCATGACCTGGCTCGTGTAGGTCTTCCCGTTCAGGGTGATTTTCAGGATGTTCAGACCGGAAGCCATGGATGGCAGCGCGATGCTCGCCGACGATCCATTGGTCCGGTGGAACTCCACCGAAGAGACCTTCCTGCCCTCTGTATTGTAGACGGAAACCGTACCGGAAATCTCCTGGTCGGCGCTCTGGATGAACAGCTCCTTGCCCTTGAGATTGAACGTCAACGGGTGCGCTTGCGCGGAAGGCATCTTCACGGCAGCGCTGTTTTCCAGGATGAACTTGCCCGCCGCATCCGTCGTCGCGCCGAGCCCGCCGACTCCGGCAAGCGTACAGGTCACGTCTTTGAGCGCGCCTCCACCACTTTTCACGACCGTTCCGCTGATCGATACCGCGGGCGCCGCGGCGATCGACTGGACGAGCGCGGAAATCATGAACCCTGTGATCGAATACCACTTCA
>JAKPQQ010000318.1 GCA_029557215.1 Fibrobacterota bacterium
TCGTCAACCCTCGTCGTTCGCGGCATGTCCTTCGCAACGCGAAATGCGACAACGGGTTGGCCTGGATCGGGGCTTCAGCCTTTGCGCTTCTTGTCGACCCAGGTGAAGAAATCGCCGTTCTTGGAGGCTCCGCCCGTCTTCAGGTACAACGAGGCGTCCTCGAGGAACTGGGCGAGCTGGGGTCCGTCGAGATAGCCAGGGTAGGCCGCGAAGGGCTTGCCCTTGGCGTCGAGAAGGAACATGGCGGGAAAGCCCTGGACGCCGTTGGCGATGGCCCATTGGTTTTCCGTCATGCTGACCTTGCCCAGCTTGAGCATGGCGTCGCTTTCACCGTTGACCTTGGCCGGGATCCAGCCTTGCGCCACCTGCCGGACCACGGTGGGATCGACGAAGGTGGTCCGTTCCATCAGTCTGCAGTAACCGCACCAGTCGGCGAAGACGGTGACGACGATGGGCTTGCCCGACTTCGCCGCGCTGGCCACGGCGGCGTCGAGCCGCACCCAGGCGATGGCGGCGGGCTTGGGGCCCGCATCCGGTGCCGATGACGCCGGCGCCACCAGGAACGCGGCGAAGGCCACGAACAGGATGGCGGCGACCGCGGTGCCCAGGCGTCTAGACGACACGATCCAGCTGCTCGGCGATCTTGTCCTTGGGCAACGCCCCGACAAGCTGGTTCACCACTTCGCCGTTCTTGAACATGAGCAGCGTGGGTATGGAACGGATTCCGAACTTCGCCGCGGTGTTCTCGTTGTCGTCGGTGTTGAGCTTCCCGACCTTGACCTTCCCGGCGTACTGGACGGCGAGGGCCTCGACGGCCGGAGCGAGCATCTTGCAGGGTCCGCACCACGGAGCCCAGAAGTCGACCAGCACCGGAACGGAAGACTGGATGACCTCGGCTTCGAAATTGGCGTCGGTGAATTCGGCGACGTTGCCTGCCATGTCAGGATCCTTTCGGCTTTGTCTTGTTCGGTTTGGTCTTCTTGGATGTCTCGATGGAGTCGCTGATCCGCTTCACCCGTTCCCAGAACGGGACCCAGAGATCGGCGTCGGACTGCAGGGCCGCGACCCTGGAACGCCATTGCGGAAGAGTCATGCCCGCCTCGCGCAGGAGCTTTTCCCTCGCGGTGCGCGCCTGCTCGGGTTGCCCCTCCCATGTCCGGGATTCCAGCCGCAGCGTGACGAACAACCTAGCAATGTCGTCCACCTCCGCCCCGCGATCGCGGCGGCATCCGGCCAGCGCGAGGACGCACAGGGAAAGCGCGAGGAGTCTCATGGCTCGCCTCCTTCGAAGAGGCCCTGCACGAACGCGTCCGGATCGAA
>JAKPQQ010000247.1 GCA_029557215.1 Fibrobacterota bacterium
GTCGGGATGCCAGACGTTGGTGATCAGCATGAGGGCGCCGCGACGGCTGCCGCCCTGCTCGATCAGTCCGGTCACGAACGAATACAGGCCGCCCCAGGAGGTGGAACCCGAAGAACGTCCGTTCACGCCCTTCACGTAGGCGTGACGCGGGCGCAAGGAAGAGAGGTTGATCCCCACGCCGCCGCCGCGGCTCATGATCTCCATCATCTGCTGGAGGGTTTCCACGATTCCCTTGCGGCTGTCCTTGGGGGAGGGGACCACGTAGCAGTTGAAGAACGTCAATTTCTGGTCGGTGCCGGCCGCGTTCAGGATGCGTCCGCCCGGAACGAACCGCCAATCGTCCAGCAACCACTTGAAGTTGGCTTCCCATTCCTTCTTGAGGTCGGGGGTGGCTTCCATGGCGGCGATGCCGCGGGCCACGCGGGCCATCATCTGGTGGGGGTGGGTTTCCAGGGGCTTGTCCACGTCCTCCATGCCCTGTTCGGTCATGGTCCCGTCGCGCAGTTCGATCTCGACCCGATCCCCCTTGATCGCCTTGACGTTCCCCACTTCGCGCTGCCGGGTCTTCTGGTTCACGCAGACGATCACCATGTCGCCGATGCCCAGCGACTTCTTGGTCATGTCCTTGAGCGCGTAGCGATCCAGGAAGATCATTTCGCCGAGTTCGTTCAGAAGCGGCTTGGACGCGGTACGGGAGAGGGATGAATCGGAAGCCACCATGGATATCCTCGTAGCGATGGATTGGGAAGAGCGAAGCTCGTGGGTCTGGCATTGAACCACATGCGCGGGAAGACAGCCGCTGTGGTGTCGAAGATTGAAGAAACAGAATAGGCGGCGGAAAAGATCGCGTCAATGGTTTATGTGAAAAGAAAATTGAGGCTAAACTCGGGGGTGGTTACTGGCAAGACAGAAAATTCATCAATTTGTTGCGTTGATGCCGTGGTGACCCCCTAGATCTTGTGGGTTGCTGCTCGTGGTCTGTGCAGGTTTTCGCCACAACTTTTCCACAAATTATCCACTATTGCGATTTTGGGAGTGGGTGATCTGGCAAATGAATGGAATGGAAATGGGGGAGACGATAGATTCGGATTATTTAGTCTGATTATTCGGTTATTGATGGTTGTATTGAATGCGAATGGTGCCTGAATGGATTTTGATTTGCCGTATGGTATTGGGGCGCGCGTTCGGAATCTGGTCCAACTTGTTGTCATGTCGAGGCTTCGGAGGCTGCCGACCATCGGGCGCGCGCGACGTGGAAGGTGTCCGAACCGGATTCGGGATGCATTTTTCATTGCTTGAGTGGTCCACCGGGGGTGTGTAAGCAAGGAGGGAAGAACATCTTGTTCCCTGCTTTGTGCCCGGAGGGATCGATTTCGCATCCATAAGGAGAAATTCATGTCCATCGGCATTGGCATCATCGGCGTGGGAACTGTGGGCTCGGGAGTCGTGGAACTCCTCCGGACTCGGACCACCGATCTGACCACCGCCGCCGGGACGGATTTCCGGATCGCCAAGATCTGCGCGCGTCTGGAATCGGAAGTCGCGCCCTACGCCCAGGACGGGATTCTCACCACCACGGACGCCCAGGATCTGCTGAACGACCCGGCCGTGCATGTCGTGGTGGAACTGGCCGGCGGCTACGATCTCCCCAAGTCGTGGGTGTCGCAGGCGCTCTCCAACGGCAAGGCCGTCGTGACCGCGAACAAGGCCATGATCGCCAAGCATGGCGGGGAGCTCTTCCCGCTGGCGGCGAACAACGGCACCGAAATCCGATTCGAAGCATCCGTCGGCGGGGCGATCCCCATCATCCGGGCCCTGCGCGACGCGTTCGTCGCATCGGACGCCCGCAGCCTCGCCTGCATCATCAACGGGACCTCCAACTTCATCCTCACCCGCATGGCGGAAGAAGGGATGGGATTCCAGCAGGCGCTCGCCGAAGCCCAGGCCCTGGGCTACGCCGAAGCCGACCCCACCTTCGACGTGGAAGGCATCGACGCCGCCCACAAGGTGGCGATCCTGGCCAGCCTGTGCAGCCGCAAACGGGTGGATTTCCAGAAGATGCACGTGGAAGGCATCACCCGCATCACCGCCGCCGACGTCGCGGGCGCCAAGGAGATGGGCTGCGTGATCCGTCTGCTGGGCCAGGTGGAACTCCACGAAGACGGTGTGGACGCCAGGGTGCATCCGTGCCTGGTGCCCAAGCGGCACCCGTTGGCCGGTGTGAACGGCGCGTTCAACGCGGTGTTCATCGACGGTTCCACCACCGGTCCCAGCTTGCTCTACGGCAAAGGGGCAGGGCGCCTTCCCACCGCCAGCGCCGTGGTCGCCGACATCGTCGACGCCGTCCGCAGGCTGCACCAGAAATCGCCCATCGTGGACTTGTCGTGGTTCGGAGGCCAGGAGGCGGCCATCCGTCCGCTGGCGCTGGCCGAAGGCCGCTACTACCTGCGGTTCGAGGTCGCCGACCGGCCCGGCGTGCTCGGGCGCGTGGCCACCATCCTGGGCGCCAAGGGCGTGTCGGTGGCGTCCATGGTCCAGCGCGAAAGCCACTCCGGAACCACCTCCATGGTCCTGGCCACGCACGTGGCCAGCGAGGCGTCCATCCAGGCGGCGGTGACGGAAATCGGCAAGATGACCGAAATGTCGGCTCCCGCCGTCGTGCTGCGCCACTACGACAGGGGCTTTTCCGAGTGACGTCGCTTCGCGCCACCGAACGTGCCGCGTTCGTCGCGGCCGACTTCCTGGGCGGCGTGGTCGCGTTCTTCGGCGTGTTCTGGGTCCGCTACCTGAGCGGCTGGATCCCCGCCGAGTTCGATCCCGACGCCCGCATCGACAACGTCTTCGCGCCGGCGGTCATCCTGACCCTGGCGTGGATGCTGTGGTTCCTGCTCAACGGCATGTACCGCGACTGGTTCATCGAAAGCCGGTCCAAGCAGATGGTCGTGCTGGTCAAGTGCAGCCTGACCGGTTCGCTCGGCCTGTTGCTTCTGCTGGCCGGTTCCGACCTCGTGGCCATGGTGCCCAAGGGCGAATGGACGCAGGCGTTCACGCGCTCGCGCCTGGTCACCGTGGCGAGCTACGGCGCGTTCATCGTGCTGTTTCCGGGGCTTCTGCGATTGTCCATCCAGTCCTTCGTGCGTTCGCTCCTTCGCGCGGGCAAGGGGCAGGAGCCCACGCTGCTGCTGGGGGCCAACGAGCAGGGAGCCTCCACGGCGGCCCGGCTGCTCGCGCGTCCCGTCCTGGGCATGAAACCGGTGGCGTTCCTGGACGAAGACAAAAAACGCCACGGTTCGGAATTCGCGGGGTTGCGGATCCTGGGCAAGTACGTGGATCTCCCCAGGGCGATCGACGAGACCGGCGCGGCCCACGTGGTCATCTGCCATTCCACCAGTTCCCACAACGAGATCCTGCGGATCCTGTCGCACCTGGAAGACCGCAACGTCACGGTCTACGTGGTTCCCGACCTCTACGACGTCCTGTCGGGCCACCTGCGCACCATGAACCACCACCAGGCCGACCTCCTGGTGCTCCTGCAGCACCATCTGCCGGGGTGGCAGGCGGGGCTCAAGCGCGCCATGGACATCGCGTTCTCGTTCGGGATCCTGGCGGCGGCGTTCCCGGCCTTGCTCCTGGCCATGATCGCGATCAAGCTCGATTCGCCCGGTCCCATCTTCTACAGCCAGGAGCGCATCGGCCAGTACGGCAGGCGGTTCCGGGTCTGGAAGCTGCGCACCATGCGCACCGACGCGGAAATGGCCGGGCCGCAGTGGGCGGGCAAGAAGGACAACCGCATCACGCGCTCGGGCAGGATCCTGCGCAAGAGCCGCCTGGACGAAGTCCCGCAGCTGTGGTGCGTGCTCAAGGGCGACATGGCCCTGGTGGGGCCGCGTCCGGAGCGCGAGTTCTTCATCGAGAAGCTGCGCGACCAGGTTCCGCTGTACATGCGCCGCCTGAAGATGAAGCCCGGCCTGACCGGCTGGGCGCAGGTGACGCTGGGCTACGACAACTCGATCGAAGACGTGAAGAAGAAGGTCATGGCCGACCTCTGGTACTTCGAGAACCTTTCGCTCGCCCTGGATCTCCAGATCCTGTTCCGCACCATCTGGGTGGTGCTCACCGGCAAAGGCGCGAATTGACGTGAAACGGCTGGTGGCGGTCCCATTCCTGTTCGTGGCCTTGCTGGTGGGGGGGCTCGGCTGCGCGGCGGCGGCGTTCCACCTGCGGTCCCGCTAGGCGATCCTGGACCAGGAATTGTCCCATGCGTGGCAGGATCTGGCGCTGGGGTTGCGCGAGGCCGGCGTGCGGCTCGGCGAACCGGTCGCCCCGGAGCTGGATCCGCGCCGGTTGGCGGGCATCCTCTCCGACACCGCCGCGCAGTCCAGGCTGGACGCGATCGGCTCGCGGCTGGACAGCATCTGCCGTATCCGGTCGGATGCCGCCGCGGTGGCCGGCGGGCTCGATTCGCTGCGCGAGGCCGTGCGTCGCGACCGCGAACGGCTGGGTCTGGCGCTGGCGCGCTACCGCGAGGAACGGCGTTCGTTCCTGGGCAGACGGCTCCTGGCGGGATTCCCCGACCGATAGGCGCCGAGCGCGCGGGAAGACGCGCGAGCGCGAAAATTGTAGGGTGCATGGAAATCGTGGACCGCGGGTGCGCACCCGGTCGGGTCCCGGTCGGGAGGAAATTCGATGAACATCCGCAACAGCTTCACCGGGGGCGGCGCCCTCGCCATGGCGCTCTGTGCCGCGCCGGGCCCGGAAGTGACCATCTACAACCAGGATCTGGCGCTGGTGAAGGACCATCGGTCCATCGACCTGTCCAAGGGGCGCCAGGAGTACGCCTGGGAAGGCGTCGCCCAGACGCTGGACGCCACGTCGGCCTCGTTCGGCAGTCCCGGAGCCTGGGCCCTGGAGCAGAACTACCGGTTCGATCTCGTCAGCCGAGGAGTCCTCCTTTCCAAGTACCTGGGCAAGGACGTGCAGATCGTGCAGGACAACGTGGCCCAGGACGGCAAGACCGTCTCCACGACCCTCTCGGGAAGGATCCTGTCGGTGGAAGGCGAGCGCATCACCTCCCTGGAATCGGATGGCAAGGTCTACCTGGATCCTCCGGGAAGGGTGATCCTGCCGGCCCTCCCCAAAGGATTGCTGGTGAAGCCCTCGCTGGTGCTGGACCTGGAAAGCCCCAAAGGAGGCCGCACCGAGGCCGAGCTGCGCTACCTGTGCACCGGGTTCTCGTGGTCGGCCGACTATGTGGCTGTGCTGGACAGCGCGGGCAAGGCGGTGGATCTGGAAGGGCTCGTGACGCTCCAGAACCGCTCGGGCACCGCGTTCAAGGACGCCAAACTCAAGCTGGTGGCCGGCGACGTGAACCGCATCCAGGAACGGGTGCGGCACGACTACTCGGACGGATTCCTGGCCGAGGCTTCCATGGCTCCCCGCATGGCCAAGGCGGCGCCCGCTCCGCCGCAGTTCCAGGAGCAGGGCCTGTTCGAATACCATCTCTACGAATTGCAGCGTCCCACCGACCTGTTGGACAAGGAACAGAAGCAGGTGAATTTCCTGACCGCCCAGGGTGCCAAGGCCGTCACCCGCTACGTGTTCGACGAGAGCCTGTACCAGCGCTACTGGTGGTGGAGCCGCGACAACGACAGCCGCGACGGCCTGAAATGCGGCGTGCTCCTGGACGTGCCCAACCGCGAAGAGAACCGGTTGGGGATGCCTCTGCCCAAGGGCAAGGTCCGGGTCTACAAGGAGGACAAGGGCGGTAGCCTGCAGTTCGTTGGCGAAGACAAGATCGACCACACCCCGCGCGGCGACACCCTGCACCTGTCGCTGGGGCAGGCCTTCGAGCTGCGCGGCAGGCGCTCGGTGGAGTCGTCCGACCAGAAGGACCAGCAGAAGACGGAAACCGTCCGCGTGGACCTGCGCAACGCCAAGGACCAGGACGTGGTCGTGGAGGTCGTGGAACGCCAGAGCTGGCCCACCTGGAAGATCAAGGAAAGCACGCTGCAGTACGAAAAGCGCGACGCTTCCACCGTGGTGTTCAAGGTGAAGGTGCCCAAGCGCGGCCAAGCCAGCGTCAAGTACACCTACTGGGCCAGCTGGAAATAGCGCCAGCCACCCGCAGGGCCGCCGCAGGCGGGTGCCGACCGATGTAGGGGCGGGGCATGACCCGCCCTGAAAACGAAAGGCACCGCAGGGCGAATGCCCG
>JAKPQQ010000259.1 GCA_029557215.1 Fibrobacterota bacterium
CCCGTGGCCTTGCCCAGCGAGTCCCACGCCTTCACCGCCACGTTGCCGTTGGTCTCAGGAGCCAGCCTCAGGATGGTCTCGATGGCCTGGATGTCGGTCTCGATGCGAGGGCGCCCTTTCCACGGTCCGTCTTCCTGCACCGCCCCGTTCAAATCCACCAGCTCCTTCACCTCGCGATCAGTCTTCCATGCCAATCCCTTGCCACCGTTGCCGATTGTACTCACCAGCGGCCCCAGCGACGTCATGCGACGCCACAGGTTCGGGTAGTCGCGCTCCACCACGGTCATGTTGGGCATGGTGCGTCCGGGCTCGGCGGGACAGGCACCGGACTTCCAGTCGGCGCCGCCATCGGGCTGCGCGATCTCGCCCGGCGTGTCGTGCAGGATGGGCGTGAGCACGAAGTCCTTCTCCACGCCCAGATGCCCTTTGGCCAGACGTGAGAACTCCTTGGCCAACCCCGTGAAGATGGCCCAGTCGCTGCGGGCCTCCCAGGCCGGGTCCACCGCCTCGGAGAGCGGATGGATGAACGGATGCATGTCGGAGGTATTGAGGTCATTCTTCTCGTACCACGTGGCCGTGGGAAGCACGACATCCGAATGGAGGCAGGTGGTGGACATCCGAAAATCCAACGTCACCAGCAGATCGAGCTTGCCCTTCGGTGCGTCGCGCCACACCACGTCCTCGGGACGGTTTTCGTCAGGCCCCAGTTCGTCGCCCATCGCACCATCCTTGCAGCCCAGCAGGTGGCGCAGGAAGTATTCGTGACCCTTGGCGCTCGATCCCAGCAGATTGGAACGCCACACGAAGAGGTTGCGCGGAAAGTTCTCGGGAGCGTCGGGATCTTCCGAGGCCATGCGCATGCGTCCCTGCGTCAGTTCGCGCACCGCGAACTCCTTGGGCTCCAACCCCGCTTCCTGCGCGGCCTTGGCGAGGTGCAGCGGATTGCGGTTCAGTTGCGGGGCGCTGGGAAGCCAGCCACGTCGCTCGGCCTGCACGTTGCTGTCCACCAGCGTCTTCGGCAGATCGCGCGTCTGTCCCGTGGGGCTCAGCAGAGTGTGCGGCCCGAGGGTCTCGTAGCGCCACTGGTCGGTGTGCAGGTACCAGAACGACGTGGTGTTCTGGTGGCGCGGAGGCCGGTTCCAGTCCAAGGCGAAAGCCAGTTGCGCCCATCCCGACTGGGGCCGGAGCTTCTCCTGGCCCACGTAGTGCGCCCAGCCGCCACCCGATCTTCCGACCGTGCCGCACAGCACCAGCATGGAGATGATGGCGCGGTAGCTCATGTCGGAGTGGTACCAGTGGTTCACCGACGCGCCGATGATCACCATGGAGCGTCCCTCCGTGGCGTGCGCGTTCCCCGCGAACTCGCGGGCGATGCGCCGCACCACGTCGGCCTTAACGCCGGTGATGGGCTCCTGCCATTCCGGGGTGTACGGGATCTTCGCGGGATCCTTCCCCACCAGGTTGGGATCGGTCCCGTCGCGATCGATTCCCAGGTGCGCGGCCAGCAGATCGAATACCGTGGCCACGGCCACCTCGCCCTGCGTCGTGGCCACGCGGCGCACCGCCACGCGGCGCATCTGCCGCTCCGACAATTCCTGTCCCGGGAAAATCTCGCCGAACCCCTGCGAGCCGAAGTACGGGAACGCCACGTCCAGCGATTCCCCCGCGCCTTGGAAGGAAAGCCGCGGCGCGAGCGCGCTTCCGTCGGCGTTCTTCGGATCGATGTTCCAGCGCCCCTGCTCGCCCCAGCGGAACCCGATGGACCCGTTGGGTGCCACGATCTGGCCGCTGGCTTCGTCAT
>JAKPQQ010000280.1 GCA_029557215.1 Fibrobacterota bacterium
CTGACACGTGCCCGGTGCCGGAAGGTTAACAGGAGAGGTCAGCGCAAGCGAAGCCTTGAATCGAAGCCCCGGTAAACGGCGGCCGTAACTATAACGGTCCTAAGGTAGCGAAATTCCTTGTCAGGTAAGTTCTGACCTGCACGAATCGTGTAACGACTTCTGCGCTGTCTCAACCTCGGACTCAGCGAAATTGTAGTGCCGGTGAAGATGCCGGCTACCCGCATCTGGACAGAAAGACCCTATGAACCTTTACTGCAACTTGACATTGGATTCTGGCTGTACTTGTGTAGGATAGGTGGGAGGCTTTGATGTAGTGCCGCCAGGTATTACGGAGCCATCGTTGAAATACCACCCTGGTGCTGACGGAATTCTAACCTGGTCCATGATCTGGATCAGAGACAGTGTCTGGTGGGCAGTTTGACTGGGGCGGTCGCCTCCTAAAAGGTAACGGAGGCATCCAAAGGTCCCCTCAGCGTGGTCGGTAATCACGCGCAGAGTGCAAAGGCATAAGGGGGCTTAACTGCGAGACCGACAGGTCGAGCAGATGGGAAACCAGGGCTTAGTGATCCCGCGGTTTAGCGTGGAATTGCCGTTGCTCAATGGATAAAAGGTACTCTAGGGATAACAGGCTGATCTCCCCCAAGCGTCCATAGCGACGGGGAGGTTTGGCACCTCGATGTCGGCTCATCGCATCCTGGGGCTGGAGAAGGTCCCAAGGGTATGGCTGTTCGCCATTTAAAGCGGTACGTGAGCTGGGTTCAGAACGTCGTGAGACAGTTCGGTCCCTATCCGATGTGGGCGTAGGAAGCTTGATGGAACTTGTCCCTAGTACGAGAGGACCGGGATGAACGCACCTCTGGTGTACCAGTTGTTCCGCCAGGAGCATCGCTGGGTAGCTATGTGCGGCAGAGAGAAACGCTGAAAGCATCTAAGCGTGAAGCTCCTCCAAAGATGAGGCTTCCCTGGGGGCAACCCCCTAAAGGGTCGTTCGAGACCAGGACGTTGATAGGTCACAGATGTAAGCACTGCAAGGTGTTAAGTCGAGTGATACTAATAACCCGTGAGGCTTTTAGCCCCACACCCTCCCTCCGCAAAATCTTCTAATCGTCTTGGATCAAGGTCCAACACGAGACTGATACGAATCAAATCACTCTATCGCATTCCTTCACAGGCGTCCAGCCCACGAATTGTGGTGGTGTTAGCGAGAAGGTCACACCTGTTCCCATCCCGAACACAGCAGTTAAGCTTCTCAGCGCCAATGGTACTAGGGCTATAAGATCCCTGGAAGAGTAGGTCGCCGCCACATCCCCTTACGAGCCCTCCGAGCTAACCACTCGGAGGGTTTCGTGTTTCTTGGAATTCGCTTTCCGAATTTCACCTGCGGATGCATCCTGCTTTGAGGATTCCCACAAACCGGACCAGATGCTTATTCGGTTACGTCTTCACGTATCGTGACGAAAAGGCGAATGTCGCCTTGGTACACCTGTTGGGTCGCTGATCATCGCAAACACGACCTTGCAGCTCAAGCGTCGTTGAGCGTGGGGACTTTCAATAGGCGGATATTGCGGAATTTATCGAAATCCTCGTCGGTGTCCATATGACGCACCTGGATGTCCCGGACTTCGGTCATGCATTTCAATAGGCAATCGACCATTTCGGGATCGAAGTGCTTCCCCTTTTGGGTTTGCAGGAACGTCATGACCTTGTCTTCGGACCATGGTTCCTTGTAGCAGCGTTTGCTGGAAAGCGCATCGAACACATCGGCGAGGGCGCAGATTCTTCCCACAAGTGGGATGTTGCGGCCTTTCAATTTGCGCGGGTAGCCGGTTCCATCGAATTTTTCGTGATGCGTGAGCGCGACCACGGCGGCCTGGCGCACCACGGCGACGTTCGAATCCTTGAGGATGTGCGCGCCGATGATGGCGTGTGTTTCCATGAGCGCGCGTTCTTCGGGATCGAGCAGGCCGGGCTTCTGAAGAATATGGTCCGGGATCCCGATCTTGCCGACGTCGTGCATGGGGCTCGAAGCGTAGATGCTCATCACGTCGTCCTTGGGGAGGCCGTATTCCTTTGCGATGATGCGCGAGTAGTGGCTCATCCGCTTGATATGGTTGGATGTCTCCTTGTCGCGGTATTCCGCGGCCGTCGAAAGGCGGAAGAGGGTTTCCTGGTGGGCCTTGGACAATTCCTCGTCGAGTTGAGCATTCACGATCGAAACGCCAGCCTGCGAGGAAAACGCCTGCATGAGCATCTCCGTATCCGAATCGAACGGAATGATCTTGCCTTCGTCCATCGCATTCACGAGCTGGATGACCCCGACGCACTGCCCCATCCGGTCCTGCATGGGAACCGTCAGGACCGAGTGCGTGTCGTAGCCCGCCTTTTCGTCGAAGTCCCTGTTGTGTCGGAATTGCGTCCCGGCGGGAAGGTCTTGCATGTCGGGCATGTTCAAGGGTTTTCCGCTCAGGGCGCAGTAGCCTGCCATGCTGTTGGTCGAGATCGGGATGGAGAACTTCTCGTAAAGGATCGACATGCCGCCTTTTCCAAGGCGTCGTTCCAGCGATTTGTTCAGGGCGATGTGGAAGTCGAGGAAATCGCCTCGTTTCAGGTAGAGCGTGGCACCGTCCGCACCAGAAAAATCCATGGCTTCTTGCAGAATCTGTTCAAGAAGGTCGTCTGGATCTCGGATGCTGGAAATCGCCGCGCCCACCCGGACGAGCGCAGCCAGCTTTTCGTGCAAAGGGGCTTGACTCATTTGATGTCGATTTTACCACACCCGATGCGATCGGTGCAACGACGTCGAACTAGGGGAATGCGCCATGCGCCGATTGCATGGATGATATGGGTGGTGCCTCGTTGCATGGATGAATCCCAACGCATAACTTGAATGGAAACGGGGTCGCACCGGAGCCTGCGAAGTCGCAAACGATCCGGTATCGCCCAACCAAAGTCCGGAGGAACGATTCATGGCCCAAACGCTTTACGACAAGGTGTTCGACGCCCACGTGGTGCGCAAACTGTCGTCGGGACAGTACCAGCTGTTCATCGGGTTGCACATGATCCACGAGGTCACGAGTCCGCAGGCGTTCGAGATGCTGCGCGATCGCAACGGTTCGGTTCCGTTCCCCGAACGCACCGTGGCGACGGTTGATCACATCGTTCCCACCGAAGACCAGAGCCGTCCGTACAAGGACGACCTGGCCGAACAGATGATGAAGGCGATCGAGACCAACTGCAAGCAGTTCGGGATCCGCCTGTACCAGCCGGGTTCCGGCAAGCAGGGTGTGGTCCACATCGTCGCGCCGGAACAAGGACTCACGCAGCCTGGCATGACGGTGGCTTGCGGCGACAGCCATACCGCCACCCACGGAGCCTTCGGCGCCATCGCCTTCGGGATCGGGACCAGCCAGGTGCGCGACGTGTTGGCTTCGCAGACATTGTCGATGGGGCGCCTCAAGGTGCGCCGCATCGAGGTGAACGGCAAGCTGAACCCTGGCGTGTACGCCAAGGACGTGATCCTGTACATCCTGCGGAAATTGACCGCCAAGGGTGGCGTCGGGTTCGCCTACGAGTTCGCGGGATCCGTGATCGATGCGATGAGCATGGAAGAGCGCATGACCGTCTGCAACATGGCGATCGAGGGCGGTGCGCGCTGCGGGTACATCAATCCCGACCAGACGACGTTCGACTACCTGAAAGGCCGCCCCGAGGCGCCCACCGGAGCCGCCTGGGACAAGGCCGTGGAATGGTGGAAGTCGGTGGCCTCCGACAAGGACGCTGTCTACGCCGACGTGGTGAAGTACGAAGCCGCCGACATCGAACCGACCGTGACCTGGGGGATTTCGCCCGACCAGTCGGTCGGGGTCAACGAGGCGATCCCGTCGACCTCCGACTTTTCCGCGACGGAGAAGGCCAACATCGAGGAAGCCTACGAATACATGGATGTCAAGCCGGGCCAGCCCATCGCGGGCACCAAGGTGGACGTCGTGTTCATCGGTTCGTGCACCAACGGGCGCATTTCCGACCTGCGCGAAGCGGCCCGCGTCGCCGAGCTGCACGGCGGCAAGGTTCCGGCCGGGATCAAGGCGTTCGTGGTGCCCGGGTCGGAAATCGTCAAGAAGGAAGCCGAGGCCGAAGGGCTGGACAAGGTGTTCCTGAAGCACGGATTCGAGTGGCGCCAGGCCGGATGCTCCATGTGCCTGGCCATGAACCCCGACAAGCTCGTGGGACGACAGATTTCGGCAAGCACTTCAAATCGCAACTTCAAGGGACGCCAGGGCTCGCCCAGCGGCCGCACCTTGCTGCTGAGCCCGGCCATGGCGGCCGTGGCGGCGTTGGAAGGCAAGATCACGGACGTCCGCCCCGTTTTGGCGAAGAAGGGAGCCTGAGCATGAGCGAGATCAAGAAAATCAGCGGCACCGCCGTTCCGGTGCGCGGCAACGACATCGACACCGATCGCATCATTCCCGCCCGCTTCCTGCGCTGCGTGAGCTTCGACGGGCTGGGCGAACACGCGTTCGAGGACGACCGCGCCCAGGACAAGGCCAAGGGCAAGACCCATCCGTTCGACGATGCCAGGTTCCAGGGCGCCAAGGTCCTGGTCTCCAACTCGAACTTCGGTTGCGGCAGCTCCCGCGAGCATGCTCCCCAGGCGATCTACCGCTGGGGCGTGCGGGCCATCGTGGCGGTGAGCTACTCGGAGATCTTCTACGGCAACACCGTGGCCATGGGCATGCCCTGCGTGCACGTGAGCGCGGCCGACGCCGAGGCGATCCAGTCGATCGTGGAAGCCGACCCGAAGGCGGAGGTGGTCGTGGACATCGAGGCGAACACCGTCACCGCCGCCGGGAAGACGTTTTCCGCCACGGTTCCGGAAGGTCCGCGCAAGCAGTTCCTGACCGGTGGATGGGACGCGACCTCGGAACTGCTCAAGGACTTCGAGGACATCCGGTCGGTCGCCAGGAAGCTGCCCTACGTGAACGCGTTCGCGTAAACGACGGAATCCGTCAATTGTGGTCGGGGGCCCGGCGGCGAGAGCTGTCGGGCCTATTCGTTCGCGGCCTTCGCGCCAGCCGCGCCGGAGGGCGGCGCAGAATGCGCCGGTGCGCCGTAGGGGCGATTCGCGAATCGCCCGGATCAGCGCGCACGGACCGAAGGGTACCCCGGACTTGCCCTGAGCAGGCACCTTTGGTGCCGTGTCGACTGCTACGTGTACACATCCTCGGCAGGGCACCTTTGGTGCCAAGGGGGACGGCGGCCCCGCCGAAGGCGGGGAGGCGCCCGAAAGCCGGTTTTTGTCAGCCCAGCTTGCGCAGGAGGTCCAGGTCTTCGTGCAAACGGGCCTGGGCTTGGGTCGCGGCGGCCATGGCGTCTTGGATTCCGCGGTTGTAGAACAGGTGGCCGGCTTCGTCCTGGAGCCAGTCGACGAACAGGCGCAGACGCAGATCGCTCACCGGATCGTCCCAGTGGTCGCCGAAGAACGCTTGGGCCGCGCGGGACAGGGTTTCCCGTCCGGAAGCGTCGAGTTCCACCCGGGTGGGAGGGGCCTTCCTGGGGGCCATGTCAGAATTCGTCTTCGGTGCGGGCCAGGATGTTGCCGCCGTAGGTGGAGTTGGAGGGAGCGACGACCACGTGGTAGGTGGGCACCTTGTTGCGCCGACCGTAGCCGCTGAAGAGTTCCACGGCCTTTTCCACGAAGGTGGGCCAGGAAGGGTCGACGGTGCACAGGCCGCGAGCCAGCGAGAACGGGTGGTTGCCGAACCCGACGACTCCGGGGCGCGGTTCGTTGGGGGAGCAGTGGGTGTCGAAATGGTCGAGCGCGGCCAGCGCGAGGAGGTCGTCGGCGCAGATCCAGAGCGATGCGTCGAGGCTGCGGGCGGAACGGAAGTAGCGGTCCAGTTCGTAGCGCGTGAGGCCGGTGTCCAGGAGCAGGCGGCGCAGTTTTCCGGCGAAGGATCGCGCGGGATCCTTGGGCAGGCCTTCCGGGAAGACGTCGAACCACTCGAGGGTGCACAGCCACCGGGGGCCCCAGGTCTTGAGCAGGGTTTCGCGGAGCTCCCACAATTGCGGAGGTAGACCCTTCTCGCCGGGAGAAGGCAGCAGCACCACCTTCTGGGGGTGGTAGTTGGCGATCAGATGCTGCCCGAGGATGCCGCCCAGCGCGGTCCAATCGGGTTCCAGGATGTGGGCGTTGCCGGGAAGCTGTTCGGGGAGGTCGGAATCCGGCACCGGCGACGTGTGGAACCAGACCACGGGTCGGTTGGTCGCCTCGGTGGCCAGTTCCCAAAGGGGCTGGCTGCGGCCGTAGCCGGCGTCCAGGAGCAGGATGCCGGCGAGGCGTTCGCCCATGGCGGCCAGTTGGAGTTGCAGCGCCTTGACTTCGGCCTGGTTGAGGTTCCCGAATTTATCGTACCCGATAGCCGCCCACGAGAGCTGGAATCCCAGGCTCTGCAGGTGCTGGCGGATCTGCACGAATTGCAGGAAGCGGTTGCTGGGGGCGCCCGTGGGATCGGTGGCGCGTCCGAGCTGGCCGATCACCACGACGCAGTCGCGCACCGACAGCCGTTCCTGGTGCAACGCGCGGCCCTCCTCGGGGACGGGCGAATAGCGGGTGTCGACGGCCACGGGGCCGATCGGCTCCCGCACCTGGTCGGATTCCGGCGTCGGGTCGAACCCTTCGGAACCCGGAGCGGGGTCGCCGGGAAGCTGGAGGAAGAATCCGCGTCCGTGGATCGCGTAGACCTTGGTTTCGCCGTCGAGCTCCAGGAGAAGCTTCTTGACGGTGTTGGGCGACACGGAAAACCGGGTCGCGAGATCCCGCAAGGAGGGAAGTTCGCGCTCGCCGCGGGCGGCTGTCTGCGAGACCAGGTCGAGGAGTTGGCTGCGAAGGTCGTCGGACTCGTGCATGACGGAAATCTACCTCGTTGGAGTCAGTTGGGCGGCTCGAGAGGCGTTCCCGAGGTCACGAAGGTCTGGGATTCGGGGACGTCGATGGCGCCGGCCACCAGGTTGCGACCCCGGTTCTTGGCCAGGTACAGGGCCCTGTCGGCCGATTTGGCCACGGCGTCGAGGGTGTCGGCGACGATGGACGCGCTGGCCACTCCAAAACTGGCCGTGACGGGCAGCGTGCCGCCTTCGGGAAGTTGCAGCGGCGATTGGGCCAGGTGCTTGCGCAGGCGCTCGGCCAACCCCAAGGCGTCGGAGAACGAACAGTGGGGCGAAAGCAGCAGGAATTCCTCGCCGCCCCATCGGGAAAGGGTGTCGTAGGGGCGGAGTCCGGCCGACAGGTTCCTGGCGACCTCCTGGAGCACGAGATCGCCCGTGGCGTGGCCGTGGGTGTCGTTGACCAGCTTGAAGTTGTCGATGTCGATCATGACGGCCGACACGGGGTGGCGTCGTCGACGGTATCTGTCGAACTCCTTGAGGGCCAGGTCCAGAGCGGCGCGACGGTTGCGCAATCCGGTGAGCGGGTCGGTTTCCGCCCTGGCGGTCAAGGTGGCGTTGTCGGCGATCAGCCGGGATTGCCTGCCCATTTGACGGATTCCGGCACGGATGCGGGCGCGCAGTTCGCGGGGGTCGTAGGGCTTGACGACGAAGTCGTTGGCGGACTCCAGGCCTTTTTCCATGTCTTCGATGGCGGATCGGGCCGTCACGACGATCACGTGGTAGACGTGCCCGGCGGGTTCCTCGCGTTCGCGCAGACGCTGGGAAATCTCCAGGCCGTCCATTCCCGGCATGATCCAGTCTGTGATCACCACGCATTGGCGCAGGTCCCAGGCCGCTTCCAGGGCCGCGTGGGGCTCCTCGAAGCCCTGGATGTCCCAGGACGGCTCCATGTGGTGCAGGGATTCGACGGCGATCTGCAGGCTGAGCGGGTCGTCGTCGATGATGAGCACGCGTTTGAGTTCGTCCGGTTCCATGGAACCCCCATTCTGCCATTGTCGGATCCCGTCGGACCACAAGTAGTTGCGGTCCGCGGCTACCCCGGAAAGACGGCAAACCTTGCGACAGATTGCGGCGGATCGAACCTGCGGTCGCCTTTGGCGGTCGCGTCGGATTCCGTCGGGACGCTACCCCGCGGCGAGGACTCCGTTGCGCAGGATCCGCAGGCCCGCGCCTTCGGCGTCGGGGCTCCAGGCGCCGCGCGTCCAGCGCGGATGTTGGGTGCCGCGCAGGAAGACCTCGGGATGGGGCATGAGCCCGAAGACCCGTCCCGATGGATCGCACACCCCGGCGATGTCGTCCTGGGAGCCGTTGGGATTGGCCGGATATTCCGACGAGCCGTATTTCAGGCAGGCCAGGTGGCCGTCCAGGATCGCGTTGCGGACCGATTCGTCGCGATGGATCCATTTGCCTTCGCCGTGGCGCACCGGAAGCTCGAACCGGTCGAGCCCCTTGGTCCAGAGGCACGGCGAGGCCTGGTCGGCCACGATCGGGCACCAGCGGTCTTCGTACTTGCCCGAATCGTTGAACGTGAGCGTGGCTTCCTGCTGGAATTCCTGGCCTTGCGCGGGAACCCCCTGGAGGAGAGGGAGGAGGCCGAGCTTGGTGACGACCTGGAACCCGTTGCAGATGCCGATCACCAGGGAGCCATTGGCCACCGATTCGCGCAGCTGTTCGCCCAGGTGGGCCTGGATCTTGACCGCCAGAACCCGTCCGGAGGCGATGTGGTCGCCGAACGAGAATCCGCCGGGGAAGGCGATGATGCGGTAGTCGGAGAGCTTCACGCGGCCGTCGACGATATCCGACAGGTGCACGCGCGTGGCGCTGGCGCCGGCGAGTTCGAACCCGTCCACGAGTTCGACTTCGGAGTTGATGCCGTAGCCGGCGATGACCAGGACTGGAACCTTGCTCATGGAATCGGATTTCCTCGACGACGACATTGATGTTGGATCTGGGACTGGAAAGGTACCTCCCCCGGGAGGGAATCGGGAGGTGTGGGCCAAGGTTCGAGCCTTGCCGGGAATCAGCCGTACAGAAGGCCCAGCAGCCGGTCGGGAGGGCCTTCGATGGGGTCGCCGTCGCGGTCGAACCACATTTCGCGCGGGAGCAGATCCGGGTCTTCGGCGGGGGCGATCCCCAGGAGTTCTTCTTCCGTGAAGGAGTTCGTGTGGAAGTCCTTGGGAAGTCTCTCCTTGTGGTCCTTGCGCATCAGATGCACCCACCAGAGCGACTCTTCCTGGCGCAGGGCGTGGAACTTCGGGAAGTTCTCCTGGACCTCCTTGGCTTGCTCGGGGGCTTGGAGCTTGGCGATCAGGCTCTTGATTTCCGGTTCGAGCTTGACGCGCTCCAGGTCGTCGGGGAGAGGCAGGCGAAAGAGCACGAAACCATCGACCATGTAGTCTTCGGCGTCGTGCGACAATTCCATGTTTCTGTAGCGTTCCACGCAGAACAGCCATTCGTGGGCTTCGGCCATCCATGCAATTTACGAACCGTCTGGCGGTATCCACGAAAACGCAGGAGGAATGCGCCGGGAAGGTGTACAATAAGGCGATGTCCTTCCACCATGCCATCGCGCGAATTCCGTGGCTTGTCGCCGCGATGGCCGCCTGCGCCTCGGCCGCCAGCTCGGGACCCGACGTGTTGTTCCTCAACTCGTACCATCCCGGATTGGGGTGGTCGGACCAGATCCTGGAAGGCGTGCGCAAGTCGATGGGACCGCACGAGCAGCTGGCTGTGGAATACCTCGATTCCAAGCATTTCGAGAGCCGGGAACTCGATTCCGCCTTCGCGAGCGAGTTCACCTTCAAGTACGCCGACAACCAGCCGCGGGTGGTGTTCGCTTCCGACGACTACGCTTTGGGGTTCCTACTGCAATGGCGGGATTCGTTGTTTCCCGGCGTTCCTGTCGTGTTCTGCGGGATCAACGACTTCCATCCGTCCATGCTGCATGGGCGGCGCGGATACACCGGGATCAGCCAGTGGAACCGGATACTGGAAACCGCGACCTTGATCATGCGGTTGTTCTCCGATACCCGCGACGTGTGGGTGGTGACGGAGGCCTCGGCGACCGGGACCGGCAACCGCAGGCGAATGGATTCGCTCGCGCGTTCGATACGCTCGGGGATGCGGTTCCATTTCCTGGATTCTTCGGGAACTCCGCGATGGAGCGAGATCGAATCCAAGGTGGCATCCCTGGGGCCTGGCGATGTCGTGTACTGGTCGGAACTGTTTTTGGATCGCGACGGATTGTTCATCGATCCCGAAGTCGACCTTGGAGCGCTGGTGGAGCGATCCAAGGTCCCGTTCTTCACCCACCAGGCCGCCTACCTTTCGGCGGGGATCCTGGGCGGCGATTGCAATCGCGGGGTGGAGCACGGCATCCAGGCGGGAGCCATGCTGCGCAAGGTGCTCGACGGGGTGCCCGTGGATTCGATTCCGGTCGAGGAGGACGCGTCCACCGCTCCGACGTTCCGTTGGGACGCCATGCGGCGGTTCGGTGTGGACATCGACCGTCTGCCTACCGGGAGCATCGTCCTGGGGATGCCGGTTCCTGTCTGGAAGGCGTATCCGGTCCAGACCCTCGCGGCGTTGACGGGAATCGTCCTGCTGGCGGCCATGGCCGGAGGGCTGCTGGTCGCCCTGCGCAGGGCCCGCCGTTCGCGCGAGGAGGTCCGGGCGTCGGAAGCGGCGCTTCGGCGCATGTTCGACGCGATCCCCGACGCCGTGTTCGTGCACGACGACGATGGAAGGGTGGAATTCCTCAACGCCGGAGGATGCCGCATGTACGACATCGATCCGGCCGAAGCCGTGCGCATCGGCATCCAGGATCTGTCGGCGGAATCGTCGTTGGACGGGACGGACTTCCGCGCCCTGTGCGCGAAGGCGGGCCAGGAAGACAAGGTCGTGTTCGAATGGAGGGCGCTGAAGCCCCGTTCGCGCGAGGAGTTCGATGTGGAGGTTTCGCTCACCGCCATGCGGTTCCAGGGCCGCAGGCGGATCGTGGCGGTGGTGCGCGACGTGACCGAACGAGTTCTGGCGCGCAAGGTCCTGGAAAACGCCAAGGACGATCTGGAACGGAAGGTCGCGGAACGGACGCAGGAGCTGGTGCAGGCCAACCGGGAGCTGGAGGCGTTCTCCTATTCGGTCTCGCACGATCTGCGCACGCCGCTGAGGGCCTTGGACGGATTCGCGAAGGCCTTGGAAGAGGATCTGGTCGGCGAACTGCAGGACGAACACAAGGACTACCTGCGACGCATCCAGGCGGCCAGTCTGCGCATGGGGTCGATCATCGACGACCTGCTGCATCTGTCCCGGATTTCCATGTGTTCCTTGGAGCGGGTCCCCGTCGACATGAACGACATCGTGCGACAGATCCTGCCCGACTATCCGGAGAAGGATTTCAAGGTGGACTGGCAGGTGGGCAAGCTGCCCGGTGCGATGGCCGATCCCGCCCTGCTCAAGCCTCTCTGGACCAACCTGATTTCCAACGCGGTCAAGTACAGCGCCCAGTCGGCCACGCCGCGGATCGAGATCGGATCGAGAGTCGCGTCGTCCGGCCTGGAATGGTTCATCAAGGACAACGGCGCCGGATTCGAGCCATCCCGCGCCCACAACCTGTTCAAACCGTTCCGGCGACTGCACGGACCCGAGGAGTTTTCGGGGAGCGGAATCGGCTTGGCGATCGCGCACCGCATCGTGAGCCGGCACGGCGGGAGGATCTGGGCGGAATCGGAGGTGGGAGTCGGCTCCACCTTCCACTTTACCCTCGGTTGAGGGGACAAAAAACGCCTCCGCGGCGGTGGGCCGTGGAGGCGTTTGGCGATTCTTGTCGTGGTGGGTCAGGCTTGGAAGGGCTTCTTCCAGGCTTGCAGGCATTCTTCCACGGAAGCGGAGAGCACCGGGGTGCCGGCCATGGCGATCTCCACGCGGTTGTCGGCGGTGATCTCGCCGACGCGTTCGAACGGCGCGGGACGGAGGAGCTTCTCGAAGGCGGAGGATTGGCCCTTCTTGATGGTGACCACCAGGCGGCCCAGCGACTCGCTCCAGAGGATGCGCCGGGCGTCGGTGACGTTTTCCGTCGGGACCTCGGCGAGGTCGGCCTTGACGCCCAGGCGTCCGGCCATCGCGGTTTCGGCCAGGGCCACGCCCAGGCCGCCGTCGGAGCAGTCGTGGCAGGAGCGGACCAGACCCATGGACATCGCCGAATGGAGGGCCCGGTACATCGCGAGGGTTCCGCGCGCGTCGTGCAGGCGCGGGACCGCGTTGCCCACGTATCCGCGGGCGGCGTACCATTCCGATGCCCCGCATTCGTCGCGGGTGAGGCCCAGCACGTACACCAGATCTCCCGCTTCCTTGGCGTCCATGGTCACGGCCTTGCGCACGTCCGGCAGGGTGGCCAGGGCGGTGAACAGGAGCGTGGGCGGGACCGAGATGCGCTCCGCGCCCGATCCGTAGTCGTTCTTCATGGAATCCTTGCCCGACACCAGGGGGATGCCGTATTCCACGCAGACCTCGCGGAGGGTCTCGTTGGAACGCACCAGCTGGGCGGCCTTGTAGGCGCCGTCGGGGTTGGATGGGCTTTCCACCGGGTCGGGCCAGCAGAAATTGTCCAGGCCCACCACGGTGGCGGGGTCGGCGCCCACGGCCACCAGGTTGCGCATGGCCTCGTCGATGGACGCCTCGGTCATGGCGGCGGCGTCCAGGTCCGAATAGCGCGGCGCGATGCCGTGCGAGACGGCCAGTCCCTTTGTGGAATCCGGTACGGGCTGGAGCACGGCGGCGTCGGAGGGGCCGTCGTCCTTTTCGCCGGTGAACGGCTTGACCACCGATCGGCCCTGGACCTCGTGGTCGTACTGGCGCACCCACGGTTCCTTGGAGCAGACGTTCCAGGAGGAGAGGATGTCGAGCAGGTCCTTCTTGGCGTCGGTCCCCAGGTCCTTGTCGGTGGGCTCGGGGAAGCTCGGGACGGTCCACTTGGCCGGGATGACAAGTTCCGGCAGGCCTTCGTGCAGGAAGTTCATGTCGAGCGCGCCCACCACCACGCCGCGGTAGCGCAGCGTCAGGAAACCGTTGTCGGTGAATTCGCCCAGATCGGTGCTTTCCACGCCGCGGCGGCGCGAAAGGTCCATGAAGGCGTCCATCTTGTCGGACGGCACCGCGATGCTCATGCGCTCCTGGGCCTCCGACACGAAGATCTCCCACGGATCCAGGCCAGGGTACTTGAGCGGGGCCTTTTCCAGGTCGACGGTGGCGCCGCCGCAGTCCTTGGCCATTTCGCCCACCGACGAGCTGAGTCCGCCGGCGCCATTGTCTGTCAATGCGCTGTAGAGGCCCAGGTCGCGGGCTTCCAGGAGGAAATCGACCATCTTCTTCTGCGTGATGGGGTCGCCGATCTGCACCGCGCTCACGGGCGAGGCTTCGGTGAGGGCTTCGGAGCTGAAGGTCGCGCCGTGGATGCCGTCCTTGCCGATGCGTCCGCCCACCATCACGATGCGATCGCCCGACTTCACGAGCTTTTCGGCCGAGTTCTCGAGTTTGCCATCGGGATTGGGCAGCTCGGCCGGCATCAGGCCGCCGGTGCCGCAGAACACCAAGGGCTTGCCCAGGAACCGTTCGTGGAACACGATCGATCCGTTGACGGTGGGGATGCCCGATTCGTTGCCGCCGTCCTTCACGCCGCGGTGCACGCCGCGCAGCAGGCGCTTGGGATGCATCAGGCGCGGGGGCAAGGGCTTGGACCAGTCGGGCGGGGCGAAGCAGAAGACGTCGGTGTTGAAGATGGGACGGCA
>JAKPQQ010000008.1 GCA_029557215.1 Fibrobacterota bacterium
AACGCCGACAACCCCAGAACCGCGTTCCGGGCGCCCCCGCCGTGACACGGCGGGCCGGGTCCTCGTGAACCGGGCCTCCTCGACGCCGCCGATCCGGCGGCTCTGCGGGGTCCCGGCCCAGACCGGGCTTCGGCCCCTGGCGCGAAAACCGTACGACTGGAACATCCCCCACCCAGTAAAAAACCTCCCATCGCCATTGGCGATGGGAACCCTGCTCCCTATCAGGGGAGGGGTTTCGTTTTGGCGATGCGGATTCCATTGATCGGGATCGCGAACAGGAACCGTTGTAGGGGCGACCGCTGCGGCATCACAAAGCAGGCGGGGCACCTTCAGGTGCCAGTCACGAATCGCCCTGAAAACGCGGACAACCCCAGAACCGCGTTCCGGTCGGCGGCGATCCCGCCACCGATCAGGCCGCCGCCGCGCCGGAGCCCTTCCTGAGATACGAATGGAACCCGGTCGCCAGGGCCGCGGCCATCACGAACATTCCCACACCGGCGATCCCGAACCTGTCGGCGACAGCCCCCGCCAACGGTGCGCAGACCATGACCGCGATGGAACCGAACTGGGCTTCCACCGAAAGGACGGCGGCACCGTACCTGGAATCCGACAGGTCGTCGAGCCGATCGAGCAGCAGCGGTCGCCAGATGTTCGCCAGAAGCACCAGGAACAGGAAACCCACCGCGGCGATCCCGGTCGCGCCGGGAACCCGCCCCTGGAGCCAGGAGCCCGTGGCGACGAACCCTCCCGCCGCGGCCAGGGCGAACCACGGCAACGGCAGACGTCGCCGCTCGATCGCGTCGAAGCGGTGGGCGCTGCGGCTGGCCCAGGCGGCGACGGCGTTCAGGAAGAAGTAGAGCACCCCCAGGACGACGGCCGAACGGCGGACCGGATCCATTTCCCCGATCGTTCCCGACAACGCCAAGCCCGAAGCCGAGGCCAGCATCAAGGGTTGCAGGTAACCTTTGACGGTCTTTTCCATCGACTGCAGGACCGCCGATTCGACGAAGATCCCCCTCAGACCGCGATGCTTCACGCATCGCATGGTCTCGCGCAGCATCGTGGCGATCGCCGTCTTGACGGAAAACGACGTCTTTCCGATCTCGCCCTCCAGGGCGGCGGGATAGGTGGCCACGTTGGCCATGTTGGCCAGGTAGGGCGGGATCGCGAACAGGAAGATTTGGCTCAGGTTGCCGGTGCAGAAGACCAGCAGCCCCGACAGCAGGGAAGACACCGCCGACCCGGTCTTGGACCACGAACGCGTGAAGCCGTACACGACGGCCTTCTCCGCGTCCCTCCCGGCAAGGCGCAGATGGTGGAAGATCATCGCCTTGTGGGTACCCGACCGGAACGACTCCCCGACCGCGAAGGCGAACATGGATCCGAACAAGGCGGGAAGCCCCGTCCCGAACGCGAAACCCGCGAAGGAGGCGACGTAGGCGGCGAAACACGCGACGAGCGAACGGCGGCGTCCATGCATGTCGGCCAGAAACCCCGCGGGAACGCCCATGAGGTTCACGCAGATCTCCCGGAAGGAATACAGCAGGCCGATCTCCAGGTAGGACAGGCCCTTTGCCAGGAGCACCAGCATGAAGAACGGTTCGTAGTACTGCTGGTTCTTCAGGAAACCGTACAGACTGAACCGCCACAGGAGCCGATCGGATCGGATCATGGAGGAATCGTTTCCATGCCTTCCAAAGGTAGCCGGGATCTGTCAATCCATGTCGCTGCGATTCGCGCACCGCCCTGGAAACGCCGACAACCCCAGAACCGCGTTCCGGGCGCCCCCGCCGTGACACGGCGGGCCGGGTCCTCGTGAACCGGGCCTCCTCGATCCCGCCGATCCGGCGGGCCTGCGGGGTCCCGGCCCATCCGGGCCTTGGCCCCTGGCGCGAAATCCGTACGACTGGACCATCCCCCACCCAGTAAAAAAGAACCTCCCATCGCCATTGGCGATGGGAACCCTGCTCCCTATCAGGGGAGGGGTTTCGTTTTTGGCGATGCGGATTCCATTGATCGGGATCGCGAACAGGAACCGTTGCAGGGGCGATTCACGAATCGCCCTGAAAACGCGGACAACCCCGGGGACCCGGATCGATGGAACCGCCCCGCAGGGGCGCCCGCATGTGTTGACAATTATCGTCGCATCACGTCCGCAGCACCAGGCGGCCGACCATTTCGTGGAGGCCGCCGCCGCGGAACAGGCGCGCCTTGGGATGCAGCACGTGGTAGAGCATCTGGCGCACCATGCCGTCAGTGTGGAATTCGAACGAATCGAACTGGTGGGCGTCGCTGGCCGACGTGTTGTCGAACGACACGATCCGCGGGCGCGGCATTGCCGCCTCGCGCAGCAGTTCGATCAGCATGGACGCGACATGGTCGTTGACGGCCACCCACACCGGATGGGTTCGCGAATCAAATTTCGCGAGGAATCCCCGCAGGATCGCGCGGATCCGGCGCTCCCCGCGCGCCACGTCGCCTTCGGCCTGGTGGTGTTCCCAGGCGCTGCCCCGGGTGTCGTCCACGAACGCGTCCAGCGCGATGTCCGTTCCCCGCAAGCCCTCGCGCAGGCCCTCCAGGCGCGCCCGCGACCACGCGCTGCGATGGAACGGCGAAACGAACGCGACCGGCCCCACGCCGCGCGAACGCAGATGCCTCCCGACCGCGATGCCCGACGACGACCCGAAGGAGATGTCGAACCCCACCAGACCCCGCGGCGCTCCCGACGATCCGGGGAACTCCTCGCGGGGGTGCTCCCACCAGACGGAAACCGGCACGCGCAGCGCGCGCAGGCGCGAAAGCAGCTCGCGGGGTTCGCGCACCAGCCAGGTGGATGCCAGGCACCCCAGCAGCAGACCCGGAATCCGCCGCAGGTCCACCACCGCTCCGTCCTGGTCCAGGAACACGCCTTGGGGGGCGTCCTGGCACCACCCGACCACCACGATGCGCAGTCCCCGCTCGCGTCCTTCGCGGTGGACCGACTTGACAAAATCCGTTTGACGCTCGGTGTCCAGCAGGAGCGTGCCGTGGCGGTCGCAGCGCGTGGCCACCAGGACGGTTCCCTGGTCCACCCCGCGCGGCGGCGGCGGGAGTTCGAACCCGCGTCCCCGGCGCGCGAGCACGCCTTGGTCGGCGAGTTCGCCCAGCAGCGTTCCCATGCGGGCCGCGCCGGTCCCGTAGATCTGGGCCAGCGCCGCGCGG
>JAKPQQ010000016.1 GCA_029557215.1 Fibrobacterota bacterium
TGCTCCGCTCCACGCACTTCTTCATCGGCAAGCTGAGCAAGGCGCTTCCCGATTCCGTCTACTTCGCGCGCGCCGAAGTCGTGCTGCAGGTCACGCTCAAGGATGGACGAACCATCTATTCGAATCCGGGCGTGTTCATGTACTCCCGCCCTCGTTTCCAGCTCGACGTGGTCCTGACCGACGAGAACGGCAATCCGCTCCCGATGGATATCGATGGCTATTCCCGACAGGTCATCGCGGGCCAGAAGGTCATCATGCACGTGACGCCCAAGTTCGACGCGACGTCGATCAGCTCCACGGTGGCCTTCAAGGACCTCCAGATGGGGCAGACCACCCTGATGGGCAAGGATACCGCCAACCCCTCCCTCGAGCGGGATTCCACCGGCGCGTCCCTTTGGCAGAAGATCCGGCCCAACCAGATCCTCCAGCTCAAGCTCGGTCGCACGGAAACCACCACCGACACCCTTCGCTTCACTGAAGCCGGGCTCGTGGGATCGCTGACTCTCCGCGCCTTGTTCGACGTCCAGGATCAGCGCTTCCTGCAGGGAAGCTCCAAGCGTCTGCGCGTCATCGCATCCTCCATCTACCAGGCGACCATCGACTCCGTGTTCATCAACAACAAGCTGATCGTCGCGCCCAAGTCCACGGTCAAGCGGTCGCTCGATCTCGTGGCGGGAGGGGCGGGTCTGCGCGACACCCTGCTCAAGGCGATGGTCGGTACGCGTCTGGATTCCTCGGCCAACATTTCCCACTACGGCGAAGACGGCACGGGGCTCGTGCGTCTAGTGCTCCAGGTTCGCGACGCGTTCGGCAATCCCGTCAACGATTCCGTGGCCGCCGGGCTGCTCGTCAAGCTCCAGGCAGTTGCCAACGCGACCCGCTTCGCCAGCGGTCTCGGGGCGCAGGCCACGGAGCTGGCCAGCGTCCAGATCCCCGGCACCGGAATCCGGGCCTTCGATTCCACCGGCAGGGTGGTCTTCGATTCCATCACCATCGGCTCCGTGCTGCGCGCCGGCGTGATCTTCCCCATGCGCTCCATGGTCGTTCTCGGAACTCCTGGAAATCCTGAAATCGGTGCGGGCACGGCGCGTCCCGGCATTCCCGACACCTCCTGGATCCAGGCTGCTCC
>JAKPQQ010000002.1 GCA_029557215.1 Fibrobacterota bacterium
CCACGATCTGATGGCGACCATGTTGTTCTTCGCCGCGCCCGCCAGGAACACCACCGGGAACTCAAGCCCCTTCGAGACATGCATGGTCAGGATCTGCACGCGCCCCCGGTCGGTGGCGCTGGCCAGCAGATTTCGGTCGTCGGCCGCCTGCTCGCGTTCGTCTTCCAGCCGCGAAAGGTGCTCGCCGAGTTCGGCGAGGCCGCCGGTTCCCGCCAGCAGGTACTCCAGCGCGTAGTCCGCCACCTGCCGCAGATCCATCCAGTGGCGATCGCCCTGCGAAGACCCCAGAAGCCGCGCCGCCGCCCCCGACCGTTCGGACAGGAACCGCAGCATGCGGGCCCAGCGGCGCTCCATGGCGGCCGCGCGCATGGCGTCCAGCACGGCTTCGTCGCCTTGCAGCAGACGGGTTGACAACGCGAGCGAGCGCGCCGCCGCGTCGTGGACGGGAGCGTGGACCGCCCGCAGCACCGCCCGGAACTCCAATGCCGTCCGCGATGCGAAGACGCCCTGCTGCTTGTAGAGGGCCCAAGGGATCCCGAATTCTTCGAAGACCTTGCGGAACGGAGGAACCACCGTCCGCGTGGAGACCACGACCGCGAAATCCCCCCAATCCAGGCAGCGGGTCTTCCAAGCGTCGCCTTCGGGGAGATCGGCTTCGCGGCCGTGGAGGGCCAGGATCCATTCCGCGCACCGCCGGGCGTATTCGTCCTTGACCTTGGGAGCCGCACCTTCCAGCTTCGCGATCCGCACCGGATTCTCGAAGAGATCTTCAGACAATTTCCGTACAGGCTTCGACTTGCGCCGGGGAGCCTTCGCCTGCGATTCCGGTTCGTAGCGGATGCTGGAATCCAGGAACCAGCCGCCGTCTTCGCCACCGCCGCGGAAGATCCCGTTGCAGCCCTGGATCAGATTCGGCAGCGACCGCCAGTTCTCCTGGAGCTTGTAGACGCGGCAATCCCCCTTGGCCGCCTTCAGGGATTCGCAGGCGCGCTGGTAGGTGCGCACGTCGGCGCCCTGGAACGAATAGATGGACTGCTTGGGATCGCCCACCAGGTACAGGTTCCCGGCCACGGGGCCTTCGTCGAGGAACCATCCGCGGAAGATGCTCCATTGGCGCGCGCTGGTGTCCTGGAATTCGTCGACGATCCCGACCTTCACCTGCGAGCGCATCGCGGCCAGGAACTCCGGACGCCCCAAGGCGCGCTCCATCAGTTCGAGCATGTCGTGGAAGGAAACCAATCCCTGCGCGGACTTCCTCTCCTTCCAGAGCTTGGCGCCTTCCGCCGCCCACCGCGCCGCGAAGGCCCCCGCCATCTTGACAGAATCCGTCGCATCGTCCGGTTCCGCGAGCCCCGGAGGATGGATGCGGGCTCCGGGATCCAGAAGCCCCGTCCCCAGCGCCACGGCGATCTCCAGCAGATCGTCCATGGACTTCGCGTCGAGCACCGCGCGCATCGTGGAGGGATCCGCGAACTTCCCCTTCCAGTCGTCGCGGCGCAGAAGCTCGCGCAGGCAGGCTTCGATGCCTTCCGGATCGTCACCCGTCTCGATGGAGAACGGGATTCCGGATTCGAACGGATGCGCCTTCAGGAGGCGCAGGCAGGTGGAATGGATGGTCCCCACCAGCGCTTCGTGGAGGTTCGCCAGATTCCGTCGCAAATGGTCGGCCAGGGCCGGGTTCCCCCCGCCTTCCGCCTCGTCGGCGGCCTTGCGGATCCCCTTGCGGATGCGCTCGAGCAGCTCGCCCGCGGCCTTCTGCGTGTAGGTGACCAGCAGGATGTCGCGCACCGACAGCTTCCGCTCGGACAGGAGCCGCACGACCAGTCCCACGATCGTGTAGGTCTTGCCGGTTCCCGCGTGGGCCTCGAGCACGCCGTGGGCGTGCAGGTCGATTTCGGACACGAGGTCAGCCACGCGAGCCTCCCAGGAACGGCCCCAGGCGCCGCTCGACGATTTTCGTCAACAGATCGACGTCTTCGTCCTCTTCGCCGGGAAGGGATGGCTCGAACATGCGCTCCAGAGGATCCGCGAATTCGTCCTTCTCGAGCGCCTCCCGCAGCGCGCCGAGATCGAGCTTCCCTTCCTTCTGCTCCAGGATCGCCTTGGCCGGCAGGTATTCCGACCCGTGGGAAAGCATGTCCAGAAGCACGCGGTCCATCCAGCCTTCGGGGGCCTCCCGGGCGTCTTCCCGGGCCATCTCCTGCGACGCCTCGCGGCCGAACGTCGCGATGGCCACCGGATTGGGCCGACCCGTCGCGGAGACGGCCATCGCCAACAGATGCATCCCGAAGCTTTTCGAGATCGGCACGCAGGGAATCTTCGCCTTGACCTCGACCTTCGCGCAGTGCATCAGGACCACCGGGTCGGCGTCCGATTCCGGAACCAGCGCGAGCGGAATCCGGCCGACGACCAGGGTCCTTCGCCCCTCGACGATCCGCTCCAGGGCCGCCGGACGCGACGGATCGCCCAACGACAGATCGACGCCGCGGACCAGCCGGTGGCGCGGATGCCCTTGGCGCAACTCGGACATCTTCCGTCCGACCCATCGCGCCCACTCCAGGAGCGATTCCGATTCCAGCCGGGCGAGCAAAGCCTCGGGGAAGGCGGTTTCCCAAGCCTTGGATCCCGCGAATTCCCGCACCCTTGACTCCACGTCGCCGTCGTTCCAGACCTCCTGCGCGATCCAGGGCAGCAGTTCGCTCTTCCATTTCGCGTCGTCGAGCTTGGAAACACCCACCGGCTCGTGGGTCGCGTCGAGCGTCTCCGGGGATTCCTCGTCCCGCCACCCCAGCACGCGGCGCGCATGGTGGAGGAACGGATTGGACAGGAACGACTTCAGCTCCGCGACGGAGACCCGCACGGCGCCGGACGGCGCATCGGCCTCGCGGACCCAGGGATCCTTCCGAGGCGCGACCGGATCGACCCGGTCCAGAGGATCCCAGGAGAAGAACGCTTCGCGTTCCCGATCTTCGCCGGGAAGCGCGGCGTCGCGCGCGAGCAGCCTCACCTTGTGACGAAAATCGTCTTCCGACACCGAACGCAGCGCTTCTTCCAGTTCCTGCAGCACGCTGGAAGGCTCGAGCTTTTCGTCGCGCTGGATGTCGCGTCCGCGCCAGGTGGCGACCAGGCGGGAACGGGCGGAAACCACCGCCTGCAGGAACAGGGCGCGGTTGTCGGCCACCGGATCGGCGTCGCCCACGAGCTTTCCCTGGGCGAGCAGATCCAGCCTCGTGCGCGATCCGTCGCCGGGGAAGGCGTCGGCGTCGAACCCGGCCAGCACCACCAGCCCGTGCGGCAGCACATGGCCGCTCTTCAGCGGCGCGAAGGTGAGGGCTCCCGCGAAGGCCCGCGCGCTGCCGGGCAGCTCGCCCGACAACAGCGAAACCACCGTTTCTTCCAGTTCTTCCAGCTCGATTTCCGCCCGACCCGCCTTCTCCTGCAAACCCAGGTGCTCCAGGCCTTCCAGAAGCTCGCGGCGCACCCGAGCTTCCGCGTCGTCGCCGAATCCGACCCAGGCGTCGATCCAGGAGAGGAACCTGGACCCCAGGCTCGAAGGTGACAGGAACCGGCAGGACTTCGCGAAGGCGCGCGCATCGTGGAACAGGCGCTCCAGGACGGCCCCGAAGGCGTCGACTTCCGCCGCGTCGGAATCGAAGTCCCTCACGGTGGGGACGCGTTCGGCGAGACCCGGCGCGGTGCGCTGCCCCACCGCGAACACGCCCGCGGCCAACGGCGAAAGCTGCAGCCTCAACCAGCCCGCCTTGAAGGTGTGGGTGTCCAGCGCCGCTTCGGGCGCGTCGCCCAGTTCCAACCTGTGTTCGGCATCCCACCCGCGGATCATCCCCGACATCTGGGCCCACGATTCCCAACGCGCCACGGTGGCGGCGTCCGTTCGAAGCCTCTCCTGCACCAGGGGATTGCGCAGGATCGCGAACACCGACGGCCGGTCGGCCTGGCCGCGCGCCAGCGCCAGGAGCGATCGGACCGCGCGGGCCCAGCGGCTTTCGCCCGAGCTTTCGCCCAGCACCACCCAAGGAAGGTGCGCCGGTTCGCCCGGGGCGTGGGCCCCGAAGATCCTGTGGATCGCCGCGCGGTGGCGCGACGGATCGGCCATCAGCACCACGGCGTCGGATGCCGTCCGCGAGGGGTCCTCCGACAGCCAGTCGAAGATCTGGTCGCGGACCGCCTCCATCTCGCGGCCGCGCTCGGGGCATTCCAGCAGGACCACCGATCGGTCGGCAGGCATGGATCCCGACAGGATCCGTCCATCATCGAGTTCCAGCGGCTCGCGGACCGGTCCGGGATGGCGGCGCAGCAGCGACTGCTGCAGAGCTCCCAGCACCGTGGGCGCGGCATCCGGCGCGACGGCCGGTTCGATCGGGAACTCGAAGTCGTGGTCCGCGGCCTGGCTCCAGAGGACCAGGCTTTCGCGGCTGGCGCCGCCCCACCTGCGCAGGAGGAACGGGTCCTTCTCGTGTTCCAGGTCCGGGTAGTGCGCGATGGAAAGCCCCGCGGACTGGTAGTCGGAAGGCGCGAACCGCGGCGGCGCCTTGGACGGTTTCCGTCTGTTCCGACGCGAGGTGTCCACGTCTTCCCAGAATTCGGCGCAGGGATTGGGCAGGAACAGGTGGATCTCCCGCGCCTCGGACAGCTCCAGCAGGAGGTTGCGGTGGAAGTGGCTCACCTTCTCGACGCCGAAGACCATGACGGCACCGCCCGACGGCGCCCACCCTGCCTCGCGGCGGATCCGGTGCAGGCGCGGAAGCCCCAGCAGGTTCGCGTCCGCGAGCGGCCCCTGTGCGGCGAAGACCGCGCCGTGAAGGTCGCGCTGCCAGGCTTCGGTGACGGATTCCGTCGCCGCCTGCCCGAAATAGGACCGCTCGGGCCAGGCCTGGTCGATGCCCCGCACTCCCCACGCTCCGTTCTTCCACACCGACGGCCGGTTGTATTCGTATTCCAGGAAGAGCCGGGCGACTTCGTGGGCGAGCTGGCAGCGACGCCTGGCGTCGATTCTCCCGGCGGGGCACAGATAGGCCTTCACCGGAGCGTATTCGGGCCGATCCAAGCGCTTTTCGTCGAGCAGGGGGACCAGCGCCTGCTGGAGCGCGTCCACGCGCAGGATCCTGGATTCCGGGTCCGGCCCCAGCGACTTCCACAGGAAGCCTTCGAGGGTGGGCGTCTGGAGGCCCACCAGCGGCCCGCGCTTCTCGCAAAGCCGCAGCTTGAGCCACTTGGCGACCGCCGGAGACGGCACCACCACCGGCGGCGGTTGGGCGAAATCCGTCCAGCACGCGTCCAGGGCCCGGGACAATTCCCGGACCAGCGGTCCGTGGCGGTTGGAAAATCGCAGGTGGAGGGTCATGGTGGATCATGAAGATGCCTTCCGTCCCGTCGATTCGCCAGAGACCACTTCGCCCGAACCCGAAAAGGAAAACGCCGCCCCGGGAGCGATTCCCGGGACGGCGTCGAATGTCCAGCACCTTCCAGCTCCGCGCGGACGCGGACGAAACGGGTGCGGTTATCCCAGCAGGATCGCCTTGGCCTTGTCGGCGAGGGCCTCGGTCATCAACGGCAGGTTCGCCACGCGGGCGGTCTCTTCGTTGGCGGCCATCAGGTCGTCGCGCGTCATGTGGTTGATCGTGAAGCGACGGGATCCGGCCATGAACTGCTGCAGGCCGCAAGCGATCTTGTCGGCCCAGGCGTACACGCCGATCGCGCCCCAGGGGATGTTCTTCATCTCGTCGGCGCCGACCTTGGCCTTGACCGACTCCCATGCCGCGAAGATCTCTTCGGGCTTTTCGCCGTAGGCGGTGACGCTGGAAGGCAACGTGTCCCAGTTGCCGTTGACGTCGGCGCGCTTCTCGGGCTGGAGCACGCCCTGGATGTTGCTTCCCAGGAAGGCCGGGATCATGGGCGCACGACCCATGCAGACCAGCTTGGTGAACGGCGCGCCCAGCGACAGCGCCTTGAAGACGTGGTCTTCGCGCGCGAGTCCGCCGCCGAACGAGATGGCGGGGATCTTCTTGCCCTTGTCGGCCAGCAGCTTGCAGTATTCGTAGGCCTTGGCGTGCAGCTGGAGGCTGGGCACACCCCAGTGTTCCATCATGTTCCAGGGGCTCATGCCGGTGCCGCCGCCCGCGCCGTCGATGGTGAGCAGATCCAGCTGGGCGTCGACCGCGACGCGGATGGCGAGCGCGAGCGCTTCCATGCCGTAGGCGCCGGTCTTGAGCGAAATGCGCTTGAAGCCGAGCTTGCGCAGATGCGCGACGCTCATCATGAACTGCTCGCGGACATATTCCGCGCTCTGCAGGTTGGGCGCGCCCAGGCGGCTGTGGCGGGCGAACGCGCGGATCGCGCCGTCCTTGTAGCCGGCCTGGACCACCGGATCGGCCGGATCGGGATCCACCACGTAGCCGCGGTCCTTGAGGAACTTGGCGTACTCGATGTCGGACACCTGGATTTCGCCGCCGATGTCCTTGGCGCCCTGGCCCCACTTGAGCTCGATGATCATGTCGTTGCCGTACTTGCCGACGACATATTCCGCCACGCCGTTGCGGGCGTCCTCGACGTTCATCTGCACGATCATCGCGCCGTATCCGTCGAAATACCGCTTGTAGATCTCGATGCGGCGCTCCAGCTCGGGAGCAGAAACGATGCGGCCGTCCTTGAACGTCGACTTCTTGTCGACGCCCACGACGTTTTCACCCACCACGATGGGGAATCCGCACAGGGCGGCGCCCGCGGCGAAGGAGTTCCAGTACTTGGCGGCGATGAAGGTGGAACCCAGGGCTCCGGTCATCATCGGGACGCGGCACTTGGTGACGATCTCGTTGCCGAACGACGTTTCCAGCTCGACGTTGGGGAAGATGCAGTTGTCTTCCGTGGGGTTGACCATGCCGTGCGCGCCGAAGGCGTAGCCCTGGATACGCACGCTGTGGTAGCCGGCTCCCACCGAGCAGGTGTTGCTCGAGCCGCTGGTGACCGTCCCGAAATCGCGCGGGTAGAGCAACTTGCGCCCTGCGAGGGTGGAGGTCCAGGTTTCGCACTTGCCCTTGCAGTCGGCGCGGCACAGGGTGCACAAGCCGGACTCGCACGGATTCCCGCGATTCACCGTTCCAAGGACGTCGTTCTGCTTCGGCCATTCGATCATCGAGAGTCTCCCTTGCCAGCCTTTGTTCGCCAAAAGGCGGTTGATTTGAACTTTCGTGGAGCCGCTTCGCCGTCCGTCTCCCACCTTTGAGGAGCGATCTCCCGTTCGAGTCGAGCGACGAATCTTGGGACCAAAAACGGATTACTTGGTCCTTTGAGCGGAGATGTCAATTTATTCGACATGCCTCACTTGTGCACCACAAATTTCGCCACTGGCGGAATTCGGCATTGACAAACACGTAATTGTCAAAATCATGGACAGGATTGACAGATCCATCTCGGCAATCCTGGGCAAACCGGGGACACAACCACCCTTTTCCCTCATCTTCCCTCGGGATAGCAGGGATCAGTTCTTCGCGCGCGCGATTTCGGCGACTTTGGCTCCGACCGCCCGGATGTAGTCCTGTGGTGCGATCACGATCTGCATGCCGCGCATGCCGGCCGACACGCAAACTTCGTCCCACAGTTCCATGGTCTCGTCCACCCAGACGGGAAACGTCTTCTTCATGCCTAGAGCCGTCACCCCGCCGCGGATGTAGCCCGTGACAGGTTGCACGTCCTTGAGAGGGATCAGATCGACCTTGCGATCGCCCGTGGCCTTGGCCATCGCCTTGGGGTCCAACTCCCAGTTGCCGGGCACCACCGCCACCGCGTAGCCATGTTTGTCGCCGTGAACCACCAAGGTCTTGAACACCTGCTCGGGCGGGTACCCCACCTTGGCCGCGACGGATTCCGCCGCCAAATCGGCCGGGTCGACCTCGTACTCGCGGGTCGCGAAGGGAATCCCCATCTGCTCCAGGATGCGGCAGGCGTTGGTCTTGGCCATTGGTGGTGAAAAATAGCCCGCGCAGCACCGACTTCCGTTCACGGCCGTGAACAGTCGAACGGCGTGGCCCCAGCCACCGGGTCGGCATTGGCAGTAACTTGAAAACATGGCCAGCGTGTTCGACAGCTCCGACTACCGGGAATACCTGAGGGAACACTACAACGCCCTCAAGGCGCGCAACCCGTTGCTGTCCTACCGGTGGCTGTCGGCCAAGGCCGGAATCAACAGTTCGGCGTTCTTCCCGCAGATCATCGAAGGCAAGCGGAATCTGACCAAAGTGAGCCTGCTCAAGGTGGTCAAGGCTCTGGAGCTGACCGGCCCCGAAGCCGAATATTTCGAGAACCTGGTGTTCTTCAACCAAGCCGGCACCCTGGAAGAAAAGAACCATTTCTTCGACCGCCTGGTCGCCATCCAGAGCCAGGCCCGAAGCGCCACGATCCTGCCCGAGCATTTCGAGTACTTCGCGCAGTGGTGGCACGCCACCATCCGCGAGGCCGCCGTCCTGCGCTCTTGGGGCGACGACTGGGAGGCTTTGGGAGCCTTTCTGCGCCCGGCCATCACGGCCGAGCAGGCCCGCGAATCGATCCAGCTCCTGCTGCGTCTGGGATTCCTGCGGCGCAAGGGCAAGAACTACCTGCAGACGGAACCTGTCCTCAAGGCCACGGGCGGGCCGTTCCCCGACCTGCGCTTGTCGCGGTTCCAGGTGTCCATGCTGCAGCTCGCGCAACAGGCCTTCGATCGCGTGCCGGGAACGGAACGCTCCGGAGCGGCCACCGTCTTCGGGATCTCGGAGCCGACGTTCCAGCGTTTCGTGAAACGCTCGCGCCAATTCCGGGCGCAATTGCAGGAGATGGCCCGGGTGGACGAAAAGGCCGATCGAGTCTATCTCCTATCCATGCATCTGGTACCTCTCAGCCGGACCGAATCCGCTTCATGAACGCCCGGCACCTGACCGGTTGCCTTCTGATCGCCTTCCTGTCCGGCTGCTCGGAGCCCGTGGCGGGAGGTTCCACCGACACCGAAACGGGAACCGTTGCCGGCTTGGCCACACGGCCCGGCGGAACCCGCGTCGCGAACGCGTCGATCCTCGCCTACCCCATCGATTCAAGCGCCTCCGGCCCGGCCGTGGCGGCCCGCCGGAGCGCTTCCGCCACCGATGGCTCCTACCGGCTGGAAGGGCTCGTCGCAGGCCGCTGGACCTTGGAGTTCGTCGCCGTCGACGGCTACCGTGGATTGCTCCAGAATGTCGAGGTGGCTCCGGCAGTGGTCGGCTCCCACGATGCGGTGCTCCATACCCCAGGACGGATCCGGCTGCCCGTGGACGCCGACACCACGGCTCCCTGGATCGAGGGCACCGCGCATCTGGGACGGCGCAATGACGGATTCTGGGTAGTCGATTCGGTTCCTGCAGGCGTTCCTTTGGCGCTGCGCCGCGGCATGGGCGACGCCTCCCGGATTGTGGCCAACCTGGTTCTCTCTCCCGCGCAGGACACGCTGCTCCCCTGAACGCCAACCGGTGTTCACGGCCGTGAACACAAGGCCTCGGCAGAGGAGGGCGGCAACAAGCGGTCACGGGATCTTTCTGGAAACGCCGATCGGCATCGTCGCCGTCGGCTCCTCTGGAAAGGACCCCTCCCATGAACAGCAAACTTCTCCTCGCCCCTCTCGCCTTGGGACTCACCTTCGCGATGTCCGGTTGCGACAGCGACTCGAGCCCCTCCGCACCCCACATGCACAATCCTCCCGCACCGACAACGGCACCCAAGACCATCCTGGAAATCGCCGCCGCCGACACTTCCTTTGAAACTCTCGCCGCCGCCGTCACCGCCGCAGGGCTCGCATCCACCCTCGCCGACACCACCAAGCAGTTCACCGTCTTCGCCCCCACCGACGCCGCCTTCGCCAAGCTCCCGGCAGGAACTGTCGCCGAACTCCTCAAGGATCCCACCGGAGACCTCAAGGACATCCTCCTCTACCATGTGGTCGCCGCCAAGGTCGAATCGTCCACGGTCGTCACCCTCTCCAAGGCCACGACGGTCAACGGCAAGGATGTCACCATCGAGGTCAAGGGCGGCAAGGTCTACCTCAACGGGACCACCATGGTCACCGTCGTCGACATCCAGGCCAAGAACGGCGTGATCCATGTGATCGACGCCGTGCTGCTGCCATAGAATCGAATCGCCTCTCCAATGCCTCCTCCGCATGATCGGAGGAGGCATTTCAACTTCTGGAGAGCTCGATCCCCTTGAGGAACGCGTCCAGGACCGCGTCGCTGCAGGCCTTGTAGTGCTTGTGGCCCTTCTTGCGGAAGATGCCGGAAAAGTCGTTCTTCTCCAGCACCACGTTGGACTTCACGAGCATGTTCTGGATGTCGATCTCGTGCAGATCCAGGGCGATCCGCAGCTTCTTGAAGACGTCGTTGTTGTCGATGGTCGTGTCGGGGGCCGCTCCCGGCGTGGGCTTGTTGGGATTGGGGCCGCGGCGGTCCACGATGAAGCCGTCCAAAAAGCCGATCAACGCGCGGTTGGGGCACTTGATGTAGCCTTCGTCGGTGGGGAACCCGACCAGGTACCCGGCGATCATCTCCGGAGTCACCGTGTACGCCCCCAGCTCGAAGATCCGCGTGATGTCGGAATCCGTCAAAGCGAAGGTCTGGCGGAGCTTGATCATCACCGTGTTGTTCTTCATGGATGCAAATCTAGGTTCCGCCTCCAGAATGGATCCGGCCCAGGTGGATGCAATCGCCGTGACACGACCCCGAAAGCGTCCGTGCGGGGGACGCCGAGGGTGAGCGGGGGAGAGCGCTACGGCATCACGACCTCGCGAGGGGCACCCGAACAACAATGCCGACCACAGATTCGAGCGTGGATGGTGGATGCCATCGAAGCAACGCGAACCCGAAGGCGTCCGCGGGTGGGACGTCGAGGGTGAGCGGGGCGAGATGGCGCCGCCAGGCGCGCTCGAATCAGAATTTGCGGCGCATGCGGGCGGGCAGGATGCCCATGAGGTCGCGGTACTTGGCCACCGTCCGCCTGGCCACGTGCAGGCTGCGCTCTTCCAGGATGTCGACGATCTTCTGGTCGGAGAGAGGATCGGCCGGATCCTCCGATTCGATCAGCTTCTTGATCGCCTCGCGCGCCTCCACCGAA
>JAKPQQ010000059.1 GCA_029557215.1 Fibrobacterota bacterium
GCGGAATTCCCGGTCCAGGATCTCCCGGATGAAGCGGTCCACCGACACCGGATAGAACCGAGGCTGGGGGCACGAGATCAGGCCCGTGCGGGTGTCTTCGGCACGCGCGAGTTCGTCCTCCACGCCTTCCAGCAGTTCTTCGAACCGTTCCTGCCGACGTTCGATCTTCAGGTGTTCGTGGCGGATGCTCTTGTTGGAATCGCGCGCCACGGCGAACTGGAAGCTGCGGCCCACCAGTTCCTGGTCCATGAAGCCCTCGTCGCCATCGAACACCTGCCCGAACTGCTCCGCGATCTGGCGCATGGTCAGCACGATGCGCTGCGAGACCATGATCGTACCCGAGATCTGCACCGACGCCCCGTCGGACGGGCCCACCAGGCGGTACGGCAGTTCATGGTAGCCGGTGACGAATCCCGTCACGGGCCTTCGCACCACGCGGGTGCCTTCGAACACTTCCTTCAGGGACGATTCCAGATCCATGGGTGGGCCAAAGATAGGACGCGACGGCGCCACGGTCCGCCCCAGAACGGAGGATCGCTCCCGCGGACCTCCACACCCGCCCCGGAAAGCGCCACCGTCACCGCCCCTTCGGGGGTTCGCCAGATCTTGGCACCCACCGAATCCAGGCGCGCCAGCACTTCCGGATTGGGGTGGCCGTAGCGGTTGGTGCGGCCGTAGGAAAGGATGGCGTGGCGCGGTTCCACCAGGCGCAGCCAGGCAAGCGACGACGAATGTTTGGATCCGTGGTGTCCCGCCAGCAGCACCTGGCTGCGAAGCGGGATTCCCGACGCCATCTGGAACGATTCCGAGACGGAATCGGCATCGCCGGCCACCAGCGCGGCGGCGGTGTCGTGGCGAAACCGCAGGGCGAGGCTGGCCTGGTTGCGCTCCACCGCACGACCAAAGGCAGGAGCCACGACCTCGCAACGGGCACCGTCGCCGTAGGTCAGGATTTGTCCCGCCCGGAGCGAATCGAACCGCCAGCCTCGGGCCGCCAGCGATCGCGCCAAGGAATCGAAGATGGGCGCCGGAGGAGTTCCCGTGTCGGCGGCGACCAGCAGGCGCGAAGACGGAATCCGGTGCGACAACCACCCCAGGCCGCCGTAGTGGTCCAGGTCGGCGTGGGTCACGACCACGGCGTCGAACCGACGGATCCCCAAGACGCGCATGGCCGGGAAGATCGCGTCGCGTCCCGCGTCGGGGCCGCCTTCGCGCAGCGAGACCGCCCCGGCGTCCACCAGCCAGTGCCGCCCCGAAGGCCAGCTCGCGAGCGTGGTGCTCCCCTGCCCCACGTCCAGGAACACCAGGCGCAAGGCGCGCGGCTGCGGGCGCGTCGCGAACAAGGCCAGGGCCACCGCCGAAGCGACCAGCACCACCCAGGCCCGCCCCGCCAGATTCCGTCGCACCGTGCAGGCGAACACCGGTAGCAGCACCAGACACCCCGCGACCACCGCGGCGTGGGGCCGCCCCGTCACGAACACCCCCGGATCCCACTGCCCCGCGCGCAAGGCCACCTCGTAGACGATCCTCGCTGCGCCTTCGGCCGCCCCCGCGAACCCCCACGACGCCCAGACGGGAAGCCACCCCAGGCAGACCACCCCCAGCGCGCAGAGGAACCCGACGGAAAACGACAACGCCGACACCAGCCCGGCGGGAATTCCGATCCACGGAACGGCCCCCACGTGCCAGGCGAGCACCGGTGCGGTGGCCAGGGTGGCCGCGAGCGATGCCGCCAGCGGCGCGAAGAACCAATCGTGGAGCCGCCCCCGTCGCCAGCGCAGCGGAAGCATCGCGACCAGGGCGGGAGTTCCCCACAGCAGGGCGGCGGTGGCCAGGAACGTCAGTTGCGCGCCCATCTGGAACGGCGCGTTGGGATCCAGAACCAGGAGCGCGGCGCCCGCCAGGCCCAGGGCATTGCCGGCATGCGGCCTGCGCCCCGTCGCCATGGCCAACGCCAGCGCCAGGAAGGCGAGGGAAGACCTGCTCACCGGGGGCGGGAACCGCAACAACCAGGCGTAGGCCAGGACCACGAACGCCGCGGCGATCCATGCCGGGCGCTTGGGAAGCCGCAGGAGCCCGAACAAGACCACCAGGCCGCCGCCCAGCACCGCCATGTGGAACCCGCTCACCGACAGCATGTGGAACAACCCGCTCTGTCGGAACGCCTCCAGCGCGCTGGAAGGCATCGCGTCGTTGCGCGCCAGCAACGTGGCCGTCCAGAGCCCGGCGGAAGCAGGTTCCAGCCGCTCCGACAACACCCGCGCGACGGTAGTGATCGTGCCGCGGCGGATCCGTTCGCCAAGCCCCTGCTTTCCTTTGCGCGAAACCAGCGATTCGGGCGCCGACCACCTCAGGAAGCCTTCCAGACCGGCTCCCGCGGCCCAGCGCCGGGCCTCGAACCCGCCCGGATTGGTGGCCGGCCGCGAAGCGCGCAGGGTGGCGCGTCCTTCCAGGGTGTCGCCGGCCTCGCCGTCGGTGCAGCGCGCCGATCGCCCCACAAGGTCCGGGTCGGGACCCGACAAGATCCGGCATTCCCCTTTGCCGGCGGCCAAGGTGCGCTCCACCACCACGCGGAAATGCCCCTGGCGATCCTGCGGGTCCGGAACGGATTGCCAGAGCGCGAGGAACACCCCTTGTTGCAGCAACACGCCCGCCACCACCGCGATCCGCGACCCGGTCGACATGGCGGCCAGCAGCGCGCCAATCGCCAACCCAAGCGCCGCCACGAAGCACCAGGGCGCCGGCAAGGCCGTGAACGACCAACCGCACAGCGCGCCCGCGAACAGCCAAGCGCCCCGCAGCGGATCGCACAGTTCGCGCATGGACGGTTCCCGCTCCGTCGCCTCCGGTTCGCCTGTGAAAGCCATGAACGGTATTCTACCCTATCGCTCTCTCCGGCAGTGGAGGGGGAGACTCCAGTTCGCCACTACCGGGGGGGTGTTGGCTTCGATACCCTTCGACAAACTCAGGGCATCGCAACTCCCTTCGGTTGGTCGCTCAGCCGACGGCGCGGTTTGCCGATTCGTTGGAGCATCGTAGCAACGGTGCCGGTGGCAGGAGTGTTGGCTTCGATACAACCAACCTTCGGTTGGCCACTCAGCCAACAGCGCGTCATTTAGGCGACGACTCACAGTCAAAGCGACACAAGTCGCCGGTGGCTGAGTGGCCGCCATCGGCGGCTGTATCGAAGCCACCGACTACCGCCCCACCCACCGTCGCGACACGGGCGCCTGGCCGGGTGCGCGGAAGACGATCAGCGCAACCCCATTGGGAACATTCGCGAGGTCGACCGAGAAGGTCTGTCCAAATCCCGGAGACGAAATCGAGCGGCCATCCAAAGAAAGAGCCTGCCACTGCCCCGCCACGTCGGCGCGGCCATGCAGGACGCCCGCCGATGCGGACAACGCGAAGCCAACCGGCTCAGGTCGAGGCACAACACTCGATGGGATCTTCACGTCCTTGAGGAGTTGAGCCAATACCCCCGAAACCACGCTGTCGATGCTGCTGATCGACTCATTGGTCCAGATGGTACCGATCACGTTGATTTTCCCGGTATGACAGGAATCATCCGGGCAAACCAGAACCCCAGAACCGCTTTCTCCACCCCAGGGTGGAACGTACTGTTCCCATTCCGATCTTCCTTGTCCTGGAAAAGCAAGATCAAGGAAATCCCATGAATGCGTCAACGAGTCCGTCTTGGTTATCGTATCACAATCCGTCGTATACTCACAATGCGCGGGTACCAATGGATACCCTAGCAGGTGGACTGTTTGTCGCACTTGTTTTGTGTTAATGGGTACAACGCGTGCCCAGCCTAATTGGTTGCCAACATCTTGCGATAACAAAAGCAAGGCCCAATCGTTGTCGCGTCTTTCTTGTGGAGCAAAGGGGAACACAGACTTGGAAACAATCGTTGTCTCGACTTGGATCCGATGCAAGCCAGGGAAATTCTGACCCAAGTTGAATCCGGGGCCAACATAGAGAGAGTCGTAAATCCATCCTTCTTGGATGGTCGAAACCGAAGCAGGAGAGACAACACAATGAGCCGCGGTCAAGGCATGCCGTAGCCCAACCAAAACAGCCGAACAATGCTGGTAAAGGCTCGAGTCTCCATAGGGCTTGATCCAAGTATCCAGAACATCCAGCCGTGCCGCGATACGGGCAGGCCAGCCCAACTCTTGCGTGACCGGACTCAAGACCTTGCGGATCTTGTCGCGGCGCAGATTGTAGTCATGCTCTGGTGTGGGTAGTCCCTTGATTCCGGGGCGAGTCCCGACCCAGGAGCCTTTTGAACTATCGAAAAGTGTACCGGTAATCACCCGCTCGGTGGTGGTTCCGTTCACTTGGTCGTGGATAACAACTGTGTGCGTCACGGGAACCGCTCCGATTGACGGAGTGGCGATCAACAAGAGGCCTACGCCCAAAGCTGCCCAAGGAGCCCTTGACGTTTTCCAGTAGCGAAGACTTGGTCTCAAACATGAAGTACCACGATGCATGGTTTAGCGCCCCACCCACCGACGCGAGATCGGCGCCTGGCCAGGGGCGCGGAATACGACCAGCGCGACGCCGCGCGGGAGATCGGTGAGCGGCACCGACAGATTGTACCCAAAGCTCGGAGCACCGATGGCGCGACCGTCCAGAGACAGGATCTGCCATTGGCCTTCGCGGTCGGCGGACGCCTTCAGGAAGCCGCCATCCGAGCGCAGCTCGTGGTTCAGCCGCGCAGCTTGAACCGTCGATGCCGGAGGCAGCTTGATGTCATCCTTGAGGATCGCCGCCATGACTCCGGTCATGACGCTGTCATTGGCAGAAATCGCGGCGATCGACCATCGCACGCCGATGATGTCGATCTCCCCC
>JAKPQQ010000080.1 GCA_029557215.1 Fibrobacterota bacterium
GGCTCCGCGATAGGGCTGCATCCGGATCGTCGCTCGCGTGACACCGCCGTCCATCGCCACCGCGAAGGACGCGACGGCGAGCGATGTCCGATCGCCTGAAACAAGTTGCCGAGGTCGCGCGAGATTACGAACATTGGGAGCATCCCCTCCATCCTTGGAGCCTCCATGCTCGCACCCGCCTTCCTCTTCGCCTTCCTGTGCGCGTTCGCGCGCGATCCCATGCTGCACCTTCGCGCAGACACGGCCCTGGAACTCGATGCCAGGGGGGCGGTGTCGCTGTGGAGGGATCTTTCGCCCCGGGGGTCGGATTTCGGCACGCGCATCGAGAACGCCAAGGTCGATTCGGCAAGCCGACCGGTGGCGGTCGCCAAGGGTCTGAACGGCCGCCCCAGCATCCGGTTCGGGGGAACGCACACGCTGGTGGACACATCTTTCCTTCCTCTGGATTCGGCGTTCACCGCCTTCTTCGTGGTGCAGGACTCCAATCCCCCGGCGTGGACGACCTTGATCGGCAAGCAGGACAGCGACATGACCGTTTCGCTGTGGGCCGACGGGGCGGGCAACTTCAACATCGGCCAGGGATGGGTCCAATCGATCGCCCAGACGGACTACCAGACCATCGAGCCCATGCTCTACGAGGCCACCTGGAGCGGCAAGGAAGGGCGCATCTACGTCGCGGGACGCCTACAGGCTACGGGGCAGTATTCCGCGGTCTTCCCGAGGCACAAGACCACCAGTCTCGGCGCCAACTACGGCACGGGCAAATGGCAGGGCTATCTGAAGGGCCACGTGGGAGAGGTCCTGATCTACCCGGGCGTGCTTTCCGATGCCGAACGCATTGCCGTGGAAGACGAGCTCCTCGCGCGCTGGGGCATCGAACGGCTCGGGCGTTCGGGCGCACCCATCACTTCGCAGGATAGTGGCCGCATCGTGCACCTTCGCGCCGATTCGGGCATCGTGAAGGATGCCAAGGGCGCCGTAAGGCTCTGGAAGGATCTCTCGCCGCGCGGGACGGATTTTGGTACGCGCAAGACCGCTTCGGGCATCGATTCGGCAGGCCGACCTCTCTGGATCGAGAATGGCCTGAACGGCCGCGCGAGCGTCCGGTTCCGCTCCCTCCATACCTTGGTCGACACCTCCACCTTGCCTCTCGATTCCGGCTTCACGGCGTTCATCGTCGCTCAGGATTCCAATCCGGTCGCCAACTCCGCCTTGTTCAACAAGGGCTATGGAGACCTTGCTGTCGATCTGTGGGGCCAGGATGCCGGGAACTTCACGCTCAGCACGGCATGGGTGAAGGGAATCGCGAGCTCGAAGTTCCAGTCCGACAAGCCCATGCTCTATGAAGCTCAATGGGATGGCAAGGTGGGCAAGCTCGGCGTTTCGGGCATGCTGGTGGCCAAGGCGGCGGGGACTCCTCCCATCAATCGCAACAAGGAGACCTGTCTCGGGGTGGGGTACGACGGCTCCAAATACCAGGGCTACTTCCGG
>JAKPQQ010000110.1 GCA_029557215.1 Fibrobacterota bacterium
GCGCCTTGGCGAGGTCGAGCATCTTGCCCAACCCGATGCGGAACCGGGGGCCCTTCTCGGTGGCCACCACCGTGACCACCCGGAGCGTGTCCTTCTTGAGCGGAACCAGACCGCTGGCGGCCAGGTTCGCCAGATGCTCCCTGCGGCTGCTCTTGGTCTTCAGGCCGTCGATGACGTCCCAGTTGGGCGCACGACGGATGGCGCGCACGACGGTTTCGTTGCCGGCGGACTTCTCCACCCGCCATTCGTCGGTGGAATCGAACCCGGGAACGCGCATCGAATCGCTGAACAGCGCGATGAATTCGGCCTTGCCGACCAGGGCCTTCTCCTCGTCGACGAGAAGGTCGTAGGCTTCGTCGAACTTGGAGGAATCGACCTTGGCGTAGAATCCCTGGGCGTGCTGGACGGATTCCGGCACGTTCTTGCAGGAAACGAGGGCGACCAGTGGAAGCAGAAGAAGTAGACGGCGCATGGGAACTCCGCTCGGGTTGATCAGTGGTGGTGGTGTCCGGGGCTGTGGGCGTGTCCGTGCTCGATCTCTTCGGGCGTGGCGGCGCGGACTCCGTGGATCTCGACTTCGAAGTGCAGGTCCTGTCCGGCGAGCTCGTGGTTGCCGTCGAGCACGATGGCGTCGGACTCGACGCTTTGGACGGTCCAGACCCGCCAGATTCCGTCTTCCTGGATCTGCAGCATCTCGCCGATCTTGGGATTGCGCATCTTGGCCGGGAATTCGGACTTGGGGAACTTCCGGACCAGGGCGGGATCGAAATCGCCGTAGCCTTCGTCGGGAGTGAGGTCGACCTTGATCTTGTCGCCGGCCTTCCTGCCGGCGATGGCCTTCTCCAGGCCGGGCACGATGTTCTGGTGCCCCTGGAGGTATTCGAACGCGTCGTCGGCCGAGGATTCGTCGAGAATCTCGCCCTTGGCGTCGCGCAGTACATAGGAAATGTGGACGACGGTATCCTGGGCGGCGATCATGGCGCGACCTTTCGCGTTTGGGTTGGAGCCGATAAACTTAATCAAGGAGCGACTTGTTCGGGCGCATCCCATTCGTCGGCGGGAACCGTCGGTTTGACCGGAACCGGCTTGGCGGGCACCGGAGCGACCGGTTCGACGGGAGCCGTCGGTGCCGGTTCGACGGGCGCGACGGGGGTACGGGCAACGGAATCCGTCGCCGCCGGCTCCTGCGACACCGCGGAATCGACCTGTGTCGGGTTGGCGACGACGGTGTCTTGGACAGGATCCGTCGGGGCAGCGAAGGTCGATTCGGGAGGTTCGCCGACGGCATCGGCCAGGGTGTCGGCCGGAACGGGAAGACTGATTCCGGGGACGACGGAATCTTTCACGGCGTCGTCGGGAACGTCGGAATCCCGTTCTTCGGGGATTTCCGGCCTGGACCTGGGAAGTTCGCGCTTTTGATCCTTCCCGAACACGATCCCCAGCGAAATCCTCTGGGTGGTGCCGAGATCGGGATGGGCGGACAAGGCGTAGTCCACGCGGACGCGATTGGACCAGAGGTACCCGGCTCCGGCCGACACCGATCCCCTGGAATCCCCGAACTGCCCCTGCTGGTCTTCGCCCTGCAGGAAGTCCAGAAGCCTGGTGAGCGATTGGATCTCGCAGCCGGCCCGCAGCACGAGCCCCATGTCGAACCGGAATTCGCCGGCCAACCGGGAAGACCGCAGGAACAACCAGGGATCGACCCAAGGACGCGCGTCGTCCTGGGAAAACGAACTGCCCGACTGTTCGCGAAGCAACCCCGAGGTTTCCCAGGCCATGGCACCGGTTCCGTAGAAGTAAGGAAGCCTGCGCTCGTAGCCGACCCCGAGCATCAAGTCGGGCGGAGTGTATTCGGTGCGCCCGCTCTCCCATGTGGCCAGTCCGCCCAACCCGCGATCCAGGCGCACCCCGGCCCGGATTCCGTCCTGGACCCACACGGCGGAGGCGTCCAACTGGGCGCCGGCTCCGTAATAGCTGTCGATGTCGCGCCCCAGCACCCGGAGCGACGCGCCCGCGCGGAGGCGGCGGTCGAACCAGGTGCGCGCGAACGCGAGGCTGGCGATCCAGTCGGTGGCCGAGAAGGTGGACGGATCGGCGAAGTCGGGAGCCTGCCCGGCTTCGGCGCGAAGGATGCCGTCGGCTCCGATGCGCGAAACGCCCAACCCCAATGTCCCGTAGGACAAGGGAACGGCCAGGTAGATCTCGTCCTGCGAAAGCGAAAGATCCTCGTAGAGGCTCGCGTGGTGGACCACGACCTCGGGCCGCTCGACATCGGCGAGCCCGGCGGGCGAAGACGCCAGGTGGGAAGGGTCGCCCGCGAGCCCGATTCCGACACCGGCGACACCGGCGCTGCGCGCCCCGACGGGAAGCAGTGCCGCGTCGTTGACGTGGTTCACCGTCTCGATGGAATGGCCCGCGCAGGCCAACAACAAGGCGGAGACGATACTCGTGACCATTGGACGTGGCATTGCGGGACAAGATACTCTTCCAGCCGCTTTCCGACCTCCCCCCCCGATGAACCCGTGGGGAGGATCTATCGCGGCGCGGAGCTTTCGCGAACCTGCGAAAGCAGCTCGCGCAGGACCGATTCGGTCCGGCGCAGGGTGGTCGGCTTTGTCAGGAACCGGTCGGCTCCGGCCTGCCGGCAACGGTCGGCGTCCTCGGGAAACGCCTGCCCCGTCAGAGCAAGCACGCCCAGCGCGCCCGACCCGGACAGCTCCCGCAGTCTCCCGATCAGCTCCAGCCCGTCCATTCCAGGCAACCCCAGGTCCACCACCGCGACCTCCGGGGCGGCTTGCTCGAACACGGAAAGCGCGGAATCGGCATCCTCGGCCGACACGACTTCCCATCCGCACGCCCCGAGGTGTTCCGACAGGATCTCGCGCAGGTCCTTTTCGTCTTCCACCACCAGGATCCTCCCGCAGGGCAGCTCGCGCTCGGACGCCGCAATAGGAATCTGGACAGGTTCCGACGCGTCCCGCACTCCCGGAGGCAGGCGCAACCAAAAAACAGAACCTCCGCCCTCGCGCGGCTGGTAGCCGACTTCTCCTCCCATCGCCTGGGCGAGCTGCCGCGACAGCGCCAGGCCCAATCCGGCCCCGCCGCGCCGCGCCGATGGCGCCAACTGCTCGAACGCCTGGAACAGCCTGGATCTTTCGTGCGACGGAATGCCCGCCCCGCGATCACGCACCTCGAACCGGACCCCGTCCGGGTCGCGCGACGCGGCGAGTTCCACTTCGCCGCCTTCGCCCGCGTGGCGGAGCGCGTTGTTGGCGAAATTGGTCAGGATCTGACGCAACCGGACCGGATCGGCCATCACGAAGGGCAGCGACTCCCCGATCGCGACGGAAAGCCTCACCCCGTTGCGGAACGCCTGCAGCTCCAGGCTCTGTTCGGCTTCGTGGACGGCCTCGACCGGATCGAGGGGGCGGGGATCCACCGACAGGCGCCCGGCGCGACCGCGCGCGAAATCCAGGACGTCCTCGATGAGCGACAGCAACTGCTTGCCGTTGCGCTCGGCCAGTTCCAGCAGGTACTCCTTTCGGCTCTCGTCGCGGACATCGCGCAGGGTTTCCAGCGCGCCGAGCACCGCCGCCAGAGGCGTGCGCAGTTCGTGGCTCATGGAGGCCAGGAAGTCTTCGCGGGCCCGCAGGGCGCGCGCGAGTTCGGCGTTGGCGCTCTCCAGTTCGGCGGTGCGCTCCCGGACCCTGTCCTCAAGGCCGCGGTTCAGGTCGCGCAAGGCGTCTTCCGCCTGGTGGCGGCGCGTGATGTCGGTGCACATCGCGAAGAACCCGGCGGGAGCGCCACCGGGGTTGCGGATGGGGCTCGCCGACACGATGGCCCAGGCAAGTTTGCCGTCGTCGCGCGGCAGACGGCCTTCGAACACCACCGAATGCCCTTCCAGAAGGCTCTGCAGGACATCCAGCCGCTGGTTGGGTTCGGCGGGGAGAAGCTCCATGAAGGAACACGATCCGAGCCGGCTGGTATCGCAGCCCATGAGCTCGGCCATGCGCCCGTTCGCCCAGGTGGTCCTTCCGGCCAGGTCGGCCGTCCAGATGCCTTCCTGCGAGGTCTCCACGATCTGGCGGAACCGGCGCTCGCTTTCTTCCAGGGCCTGGTGCGCCGCCCGGAAATCGGTGCGGTCGTCCAGCGAGGCGACCCGGAGATCGGTGCCGGGAATCGATTCCACCGTGACGTCGGCCCAGTGCGTGGAGCCCTGCGAATCGATGAACCGGCTTTCCATGCGCCCGAGGTCGGCGGCGGGATCCAGCTGGCGCGCGTTGTGCCGGGCCAACAGCAGCGGCGCGTCGTCGGGGTGCGCGAAGTGGATCCACTCGAAATTGCCCTCGAGTTCGGCGCGGGAAAGCTTGGCCATGCGCTCGGTCGCGCGGTTGACCATGCGGATCTTGCGATCGGCGCCGTAGAGGATGAGCGCCGTTCCCGAGGCCTCGAACACGGCGCGGTACCTTCCTTCGGATTCGGCCAGCGTCTTGGCCGTCTCCCGCAGGTCCCGTTCCCGTTCTTGACGCAATTTGTCAAGGAGGTCCATGTCGCGCTTGACGGCGACCCACGCCTCCACGACGTCGTGGAACGGGTGTTCGGGTTCGAGCGGGTTGGTGGCCTCGGCGGAGGTGTCCCAAGGCATGTCGGAAACCAGATCCCTCAATTCCTCGGCGTAGCCCCGCAGCAGGAAGGCGGGGATCGGGATCCGCCGCCAACCTCGGAACGCCCTGCCGGGCGCGACCTGGAAGCTCGGGCTCGATCCTTCCAAGATGGAGGTCGCGGCTTCGATCGCCTGCTCCCAGGTGTCGACGGCCTGCATCGGGAACGGGATCGCGTTGCGCCGCCGCCCCAGCCGGAGGAACAACCGGAACATGGGCCCGACTCCCAGGAACACCACGCCCTGGATCCGGTCGGCGCGCCGGAGCAGTTCGGCCTCGTACAGGCGTCGGGCGGCGTTTTCCGCGCCGGCCAGACGCGAGAGGTCTTCCACCACGACCACCGGCGCCGGCAGATGCTCGAGCACATGGTCCAGGACACCGAAGCATCGGAGGGTGTCTTCCTGGCGGTAGTCGCCCCAGGCGCGATCCACCACCACGTGGTCGGGAAGCACCTCCATGCGCATCCCGAACCGCCCGTTGTCGAACGTCCAATCCGGGCGCGACAAGAACTTGCGCCGCGTGATCGGGCACGTCGTGCCGGTTTCGACCAACTGCTGGGAAGAAACGGCGCAGGAATCGGATTGGAAGGAATTTGTTCGCACGTAGGCTGCTTTCAGGACCCAAGGTATCTATTCCGCGATCGCCGTCCCCACGACGGGGCTAAATTTCCCGTCCACTCATGGACACCCTGAACCAGGCATCGGAATTGTTGCGATCGGGAGGCCTGGTGGCGTTCCCCACCGAGACCGTCTACGGACTCGGCGCCCGCGCCGACCGTCCCGAAGCCGCGGCGCGCATCTTCCAGGCCAAGAACCGCCCCAGCTTCGATCCCTTGATCGTGCATTTTCCCGATCTGGAACTCGCCACGCGGTGGGCCGTGTTCGACGATCGCGCCAGGCGCCTGGCCCGCAGGTTCTGGCCTGGTCCGCTCACCTTGGTCCTGCCGCGGACCATGCACGAGGGAACGCCCCGGATCCCCGATCTGGTCACGTCGGGCCTGGATTCGGTGGGAGTGCGCGTCCCCGACCAGCCTCTGGCCCTGGAGCTTCTGCGACGCGCCGACGTGCCCGTGGCCGCACCCAGCGCGAATCCGTTCGGGTACGTGTCGCCCACCACCGCCGAACACGTCCGCCAAGGGCTGGGATCGCGGGTGGATCTGATCCTGGACGGCGGCCCCTGCGCGGTCGGAGTGGAATCCACCATCGTGGATCTTTGCGGCGACCACCCAAGGCTCTTGCGTCCGGGCGGTCTGGCCCGCGAACTCCTGGAAGACGAACTGGGATGCCCGTTGGAGTACGGCGGCTTCGCGCCTCCGGTGCGCACCGAAGCCCCCGGCATGCTGGAAAGCCACTACGCTCCCGGCGTTCCGGTGGAGATCTTCGAAGACCCTTCCCACCTGCACGCGCGGGCGAACGCGCTGCACGGTCGGTGCGTGCTGTTGTCGGAACGCGGACTGGAAGGCATCCCGTGCCTGGATTCCATCGCCATGGGCGAAGGCCCCGCCATGGCCGTATCCCTGTTCGCGACGCTGCGCCGCTTGGACAATCCGGTCCACGAACGGATTTTGGCGTTGCTCCCGGCACCGCAGGGACTGGGGCTTGCGGTCAGGGATCGGTTGTTCCGGGCGGCCAAGTCCAGGCTAGGCGCCGCCCATCCGATCGGCTAACCCCGATTCCAGGCCAACATGCAGGCCGCCGCGGCTCCCATCAGGGAAGCGGCGAGCACCCGCCGCCATCCGCGACGGAAATCGTCGGCGTCGGGAAGACGCCCGTCGGGATTGAGCACGTAGACGCCGGGTTTGCCCAAGCGCACTCCCAGCGCCAAGGCCAGAGCGCCCATGGTCCAACCTCCGTTGGGGCTCGGCGTGGCCCGGGCCTGGGCAGGCAGCTTCCGCGGATCGAACGAACCCACCCAGAGCAGCAGGGCGGCCACCCGCGCCGGAATCCAATTCAGGACGTCGTCGGCTCGCGCGGCCCATTTGCCTTTCCATTCCCAATCGCCCCGGTACCCCCACATCGCGTCGGCGGTGTTGGCGAACCGGTAGACCGCCACGCCCGGCAATCCCAGCACGGCGAACCACAACAACGGCGCCACAACGGAATCCGTCAAGTTCTCGGATAGGGTTTCCAGAGCGGCTTCGCGGACCTCGGTGGCCGTCAGGCGCGTGGTGTCCCGCGAAACCAGCCGCGACAGGCGCGCACGCCCCTCGTCCAGGGATCGACCCAGCGCGAGTTCCACGGAAAGCGCCTCCGAATGCAGCATCCGCACGGAAAACAACGGCCACAGAAGGACCCCCGTGGCGATCCAGCCGAACCCGCCAAGCCACGAGGCGGCATGCTGGAGCAGGAACGCGAGCGCACCGACCAGCGCGGCTCCGACCAGCCAGGCCCCCGCCCCCGCGACGAACCCCTTGGCTGGCGTATCGGGAAGCCGTCTTCCCGCGAACCGCAAAAACCCGCCCATCCACACCACGGGATGAAGCTTGGCCGGAGGCTCCTTGAAGAGAAAATCGAGTAGAAGAGCGAAAAGGATCGACAACATGGGCAGTGGACCTGAAGTTACCTTGTCCGTCCTACTTTGGAAGACGAAGATCCAAACGATTCGCCACCGGAACCCACGCTGACCGAACGGGCAAAGGCGCTGGCGACCAGACTCCGGTCGGGGCTTGGTTGGACGTGGGAGCGCGCGAGGCCCGTTCGCGATCGCGTTTCCGGCACCGCGTGGCCCTGGGTCCGCGAGCGAATGTTCCCCGTCCTGCGCCGGATCTGGTGGACCAATCCCCGCGTGGACGGAAAGTGGCGGATCCCCGCGATGGTCGGAGCCTGGCTCGCCAGGGCCGTGGGGTTCGTCCTGATCGTCGGCGGATGCATCGATCTCAACGTGCTTTGGCTGTTCGGGCGCTCGCCCAGCTTCGCGGAACTCGACGAACCCCGGTTGGCGACGGCCACCCAGATCTGGTCGGCCGACAGCGTGCTCCTGGGCAAGATCTGGCTGGAAGACCGCACTCCCGTGACGCGCGACCAGATCCCCCAGTCCCTTGTGGACGCCCTGGTCTACACGGAAGACGAACGGTTCTTCTCGCACAAGGGGATCGACCCCCTGGCACCGTTCGCGGTCGTCTGGAGCACGCTCAACGGCGGCAAACGCGGCGGATCCACCCTCGCGCAGCAACTGGCCAAGAACCTGTTCAACACCCGCCGGAACGGGGGGCTGCTGGGGCACGTCCCCGGGCTGCGGATCCCCATCGCCAAGTTCCGCGAATGGGTGCTGGCCACCAAGCTGGAACTCCTCCACACCAAGGACGAGATCCTGGTGCTCTACCTGAACACCGTGACGTTCGGGAACAACACCTGGGGGCTCCACAGCGCGAGCTACCGCTATTTCGGGAAGCTCCCGCAGGATCTGGCCCCGCAGGAAGCCGCCATGCTGGTGGGACTGCTCAAGGGTCCCAGCCAGAACAATCCGTTCACCCGGCCGGCCAGGGCCAAGGCCCGCCGCGACGTGGTCCTGGGCCAGATGCTCAAGGCCGGCGCGATCACGAAAAACGTCCACGATTCGCTGGTGGCCCTGCCTCTGGGGCTGGAACCCATGCAGTCGTCGCCGTCGCTGGGATTGGCCCCCCATTTCCGGGACTGGGTCGTCTCGTGGCTCAAGGACTGGTGCAAGGAACATTCCTGCGACCCCTTCTCCGACGGGCTCGTGGTGCGCACCACGATCGATTCGCGGATGCAGGCCTACGCCGAAGCCGCCATCGACGACTTCATGCCCCAGCTTCAAAAACGGTTCAACGGCGAATGGGCGGGGCAGGCTCCCTGGCGCTACAAGGACGGACGCGAGATCCCCAACTACCTGGATTCCCTCGCCCGCCAGACCAGGCGCTGGACCCGGCTCATGGACAGCCTGGACGGCGACACGGCGTCGGTCCTGAAGGCCCTTCGCCGCAAGGAGAGGATCCGCGTCTACACGCCAAAGGGGTTCCGCGACACGCTCGTCAGTCCCATCGATTCGATCCGCATGACCCGACAATTCCTGCAAGGCGCGATGGTGGCGCTGGATCCGCGAAGCGGGGCCGTCAAGGCGTGGGTGGGCGGGATCGACCACGAATTTTCCAAGCTGGACCACGTGGCCGGCACGCGCCGTTCCAACGGGAGCACGGCCAAGCCGTTCGTGTACGCCACGGCCTTGGAACAAGGCATGTCGCCCTGCGACAGGATGATCGACGAGGTGCGCACCCACGTGTACCAGGAAAACGGCGAGCGCAAGACCTGGACCCCGCACAACGCCGACTGGATCGCCAACGGCGACACCGTCACGCTCCGCAACGCCATGGGGCGCTCGCTGAACACAGTGACGGCCCAGCTGATCATGAAGGTCGGCCCGGAAAACGTCGCGGCCACCATGATGCGCCTGGGGATCAAGTCGCCGCTCAAGGCCGTGCCTTCGGTCGGATTGGGCGCCAATCCCGTGACGCTGCTGGAACTGGCCGGAGCCTACCAGCCCTTCGTCAACGGGGGCATGCGCGTGGATCCCTGGGCCGTAGCATCGGTTTCCGACAACAAGGGAAGGACCCTCGCGGAGTTCCGGCACGTCCCGACCCGCGTATTGACGGAAAATGTCGCCTGGCTCATGACCCACATGCTGCGCGGCGGATTCCAGGAACCCAACGGGACCTCGCTGGCCCTGTATTCCTACGACGTGTTCCAGGGCGGACGCGAACTCGGCGGCAAGACGGGCACGAGCTCGGAACACGCCGACGGATGGTACGTGTCCACCACCACCGACCTGGTGGCCGCCGCCTGGACCGGCAACGACGACCCGTCCCTGCATTTCAGGTCGGGCATGACCGGCGAAGGATCGCGCACGGGCCTGCCGATCGTGGGACGGTTCCTGACGCGCGTGTTCAAGGACAGCACACTGCCCTATCCGCCCGAGAAGTTCCCGCCGCCGCCGCCGGGAATGAAGACCAAATGGAACTGCCCCACCCCTTGGCCCAAGGACACGCTCGATTCCGCCGCGACCACGACGGATTCCGCGGGTTCGTTCGTCCAGAGGATCCTTGGGCTGTTCTGATCCGGAAAGGACGCGCTCCATGATCAAGGGAATCGGCATCGACCAGGTACAGATCGACAGGATCCGCACCGTGTCGCCGCGCCTGTTCGAACGCATCTGCACCCCGGCCGAACGCGAGTACTGCGAGAAGTTCGGCGAAGGAAGGTTCGAGCGCTACGCCGGCCGGTTCGCCGCCAAGGAGGCGGTATCCAAGGCGCTGGGAACGGGGATCGCCGCCGGAATCAATTGGACCGACATCGAAATCCTTCCGCTGCCTTCCGGAGCCCCGCAGGCGGTGCTGCACAACGCCGCCGCCGCGCGCATGGAGGCCTTGGGCGCCAGACGCGTGCACGTGAGCATCACCCACGACAAGGTCACCGCGTCGGCCGTGGGAATCCTGGAAGACTGAACCTTCCGCGCCCGGCGCGGCATGGCGGTCGGAATCCGTCCCGCGAGCTCGGACCCTGCCAAGGAGGTCACGGCTTTTGCATCTTGAACGCTCTCCACGATCGATCTTCGGATCCCGCACAACCCAATCGGACGCAGAATGAACATCACCATCATCGGAACCGGATACGTTGGCCTGGTGGCCGGAGCCTGCTTCGCCGACAGCGGCAACCACGTGCTGTGCCTGGACGTCGATCCCCGCAAGATCGACACCCTCAACCAGGGCGGGATCCCCATCTACGAGCCGGGGCTGGAAGAAATCGTGCGCCGCAACAAGCACGAGGGACGCATCGCCTTCACCACCGACGCGCAAAAAGCCATCGACCACGGAAAGGTCATCTTCATCGCGGTGGGAACCCCGCAGGACGAAGACGGATCGGCCGACCTCAAGTACGTGCTGTCCGCCGCCCAGACCATCGGAAAGCTCATGAAGGAACCCAAGATCGTGGTCGACAAGAGCACGGTCCCCGTGGGTACGGCCGAAAAGGTCCAAGCCGCCATCCAGGCCGTGACGTCCATTCCCGTGAGCGTGGTCTCCAACCCCGAGTTCCTCAAGGAAGGCAACGCCATCGAGGACTTCATGAGCCCCGACCGCGTCGTGATCGGAACCGACGACGAGCCCGCCCGCAAGGTCATGGCCGAGCTCTACGAACCCTTCATGCGCACCGGGCGGCGCATTTTCTTCATGGACCCCCGCTCCGCCGAAATGGCCAAGTACGCCGCCAACGCGTTCCTGGCCACCAAGGTCACCTTCATGAACGAGATGGCCAACCTGTGCGACGCCATGGGCGCCGATGTGGACCTGGTGCGCCGGGCGATCGGATCCGACAACCGCATCGGATCGGCCTTCCTGTTCCCCGGAATCGGCTACGGAGGGTCGTGCTTTCCCAAGGACGTCGCGGCCATCCGCAAGATGGGATTGGACGCCGGCTACGCGTTGCGCGTGCTCGATTCGGTCGACACCGTCAACAAGGACCAGAAGCGCATCCTGGTCGAACGGGTCGTTTCGCGCTTTGGTCAGGATCTGACCGGACGCCGCTTCGCCGTCTGGGGGCTTTCGTTCAAGCCCAAGACCGACGACATGCGCGAAGCTCCCAGCCTCACGATCGTCAACGCGCTGCTGGAGCGCGGCGCCACGGTTGCCGCCCACGATCCCGAAGCCATGAAGGAAGCCCTGCGCCATTTCGGCGAACGCGTGGATTTCTGCAACACGCCCGAAGACGCGGTCAAGGGCGCCGACGCGCTGTTGTTGCTCACCGAGTGGACAGTGTACCGCCAGCCCGACTTCCAGTTGCTCAAGGGCGCGCTCAAGCAGCCGGTCGTCTTTGACGGACGCAACGTCTACGATCCCGCCAAGATGAAGGAACTCGGGTTCGAGTACACCGGAATCGGAAGAGGCCGCAAGGGCTGAGCTTCGGAAGCGATCCCCGCTGCGGCATTTGCGGCGGCGGGGATTGGTCAACTGGGCAAAGGAGATCCGGGTCGGAATTGGTGGGAAGCGCGACGAGGGATTCCGACCGAAGCCTGCACAATGCCCGCAATTTTCTATCGGTTTCAGAAATTTGCGTCTCAATTTTCTGAAACCGATGCGAATTCGCCGATCCCTAACGCGACTTCCGGTCAGAAGACGAAGCCGACCCCGAGGTTCAGATCGAACGCGACTCCCGACTCGTCGATCTTGATCTCACGGCTGCCAGTGCCCGACACGTGGCTGTACCCCACTCCGATGTCCCAGGAGATCTTGACGTTTCCCGGCATCCAGGCGTACCCAAGATACCCCAAGGCTCCGAAAGAGGTCTCGGAAATGTCCAATTCGAAGAACCGGTAGTTCCCGACGACCCGTTCCTTGCGATGCGCCCAGGCCTTCTTGAACATGAGCGCGGGCCCCAGGTAGAGCCCTTTCTGCGCCTTGCCGTTCCAATACATCCGACGCTCGACGACACCTTTGAATCCCGTGACGTCGAACTTGGGCGGTTCGACGTCCAGATCGCTCTCGCAGGCCTGCTTTCCGTTGGCGAAGGTGAACTGGAACACGTAGGATCTCCCGGGGACATCGCCGAATTCGAACGTCACCGGAACCTGGAACGGGAGGTCCTGATCGGAACCGGTCACGATCATGATCAGGGGGTGCGCTTGAATGGCCTTGTCACCGGAATGCACGGCGGCGGCCCCCAGGGTGATCAACACGAGCGTATTCAACAGGATGTTCGACATGACTTGATGGAGCCTTTTCGTTGCGGTCGGGAACGAAACGATAGAATCTGTCGTTCCCTCAGAAACTCACGCCCACGGCCAGGTTCGCGTCGTAGACGAAATCGTTGCGGTGGATCCCGACCGGCTCGTCCTTGATCATCGCGTAGATCTTGCGGGAATCTTCTTCCGAAAGGAATAGCTTCCCGATACCGACGTCGGCGAATCCGGTGAAACGACCCGCTTGGATGCGCCAACCGGCACGCCCGAGGAGCGAAACGCCATCCATGGAAACCGACTTGGCGGGGCTCGCCTGCCCCCAAATGGTCCCCAGGTAGCCTGACGGCATATCGAACACGAGATGCGTGTACCCAAGGGACGGAGCGAAATAGAAGCCTTGGGACTCCTGGCCTGCGTACTTGCGAAGCGATAGATCGATCGAAACCATCTCGACGGAGATTTCCTTGTCCCGGTCGCTGGCGAAGTAGACCGGCCGGGCGGCGAGCGAGATTCCGCCAGCCAATTCCCGTTCGTAGGTGAGCGCGAGGTACGGGAAGATCTCGGAATCCAGCAGCGGCGCGGCCAGACGCACCGGATGCGCATACACGGCGTTGGGAGAGCCGGACGCGGCGTTCGCGCCGGACGCCAGGAACGCACCGACCAGAACCAGGGAAGCGACCAGGGGCTTGGACATCGTATCTCTCCAGGATCCAGTGAGGATGAAAACGTCGGATTCCGTCATTGCCGCAAGGTCCGAACCGCGCGACAGGAATCGACCCCGCCAAACCTACGCCGGACCCAATGGCCAAGTCAAGCCGATCGGGGCTCCAGCGGGCCTTTCCGTTCCAGGCGCGGCGATCCGACCTCGAAGCCGTCGCCAGATAAGCCATTGAGACTGATTCTTGCTAGCTTTTTTGCTCATGAAGCACACCATCCACTACACGCTGACCGACGAATCCCCCATGCTCGCGACCCAGTCGCTTCTGCCGATCGTGAAGGCCTTCGCGGCGCCGGTGGGGATCGATGTGGAGCTGCGCGACATCTCGCTTTCGGGCCGCATCCTGGCGGCCTTCCCGGAATTTTTGCGGGACGACCAGCGCCAAGGCGACGACCTGGCGTTCCTGGGCGCCTTGACGCAGGACCCGATGGCCAACATCATCAAGCTGCCCAACATCTCGGCGTCCATCCCGCAGCTCAAGGCCGCCATCAAGGAGCTGCAATCCCAGGGCTTCGCCCTTCCGGACTACCCCGACGCCCCGGCCGACGATGCGACCAAGGGCATCAAGGCCCGCTACGACAAGCTCAAGGGCTCGGCCGTGAACCCGGTTCTGCGCGAGGGCAATTCCGACCGCCGCGCCCCGCGCGCCGTCAAGAACTTCGCAAAGAAGAACCCCCACAGCATGGGGGCCTGGAGCGGCGATTCGCTGACCCACGTGGCGTCCATGGCCGCCGGGGATTTCTACGGGTCGGAACAATCCATCACCCTCGCCGAAGCCACCACCTTCGCGATCGAGTTCGTGGACCAGACAGGAACCGTCACCCCGCTGCGCAAGGCCGCTCCGCTGGAGAAAGGCGAGATCCTCGACGCCTCGGCGCTCTCCATGGCCGCCCTCGAGGCGTTCCTGGCCGAGCAGGTGCAGGACGCCAAGGCCAAAGGGGTGCTCTTCTCGGTCCACCTCAAGGCCACCATGATGAAGGTCTCCGATCCGCTCTTGTTCGGCGCCGTGGTGCGCGTGTACTTCCGGGACGTGTTCGCCAAGTACGGCGACGTCTTCAAGGAGATCGGCTACGACGCCAACAACGGTCTGGGCGACCTGTACGTGCGCCTGGCGGGCCACGCCAAGGAATCCGAAATCAAGGCCGCCCTGGACGCGGCGATCCAGAACGGACCGGCCCTGGCCATGGTGAATTCCGACAAGGGCATCACCAACCTGCACGTGCCGTCGGACGTGATCATCGATGCCTCCATGCCCGCGATGATCCGCACCTCGGGCCGCATGTGGAACAAGGACGGCAAGGCCCAGGACGCCAAGTGCGTGATCCCCGACCGCTGCTACGCCGGCGTGTACGCGGCCACCATCGACTTCTGCAAGAAGCACGGCGCCTTCGACCCGCGCACCATGGGAAGCGTTCCCAACGTGGGTCTGATGGCCCGCAGCGCGGAAGAATACGGCTCGCACGACAAGACGTTCCAGGCCACCGCCAAGGGAACGATCCGCGCCGTGGACGCTTCCGGCAAGGTTCTGCTGGAACAAGCCGTGGAACCGGGCGACATTTTCCGGATGTGCCAGGCCAAGGACGCCCCGGTGCGCGACTGGGTGAAGCTCGCCGTGAACCGCGCCCGGCTTTCGGGGCTGCCCGCCGTGTTCTGGCTGGACGGCGCGCGCGCCCACGACCGCGAAATCGCCAAGAAGGTGGAAGCCTACCTGAAGGAGCACGACACCAACGGGTTGGACATCCGGATCCTGGACCCGATCGCCGCCTGCACCTTGAGCCTGCAGCGCGCCAAGGACGGCCTGGACACCATCTCGGTGACAGGAAACGTCTTGCGCGACTACCTGACCGACCTGTTCCCCATCCTGGAACTGGGGACATCGGCCAAGATGCTGTCCATCGTTCCGCTCATGAACGGCGGCGGCCTGTTCGAGACCGGCGCGGGCGGTTCGGCCCCCAAGCAGGTGGAACAGCTCGTCGAAGAAAACTGCCTCCGCTGGGATTCGCTGGGCGAATTCCTGGCGCTGGCCGTGTCGTTCGAGCACCTCTCGCAGGTGACGGGCGACGCCAAGGCCAAGGTCCTCGCCGACACCCTGGACGAAGCCAACGGCAAGATCCTGGAGTTCAACCGCTCGCCGGCCCGCAAGGTGGGCGAGCTCGACAACCGCGGATCGCACTTCTACCTGGCGCTGTACTGGGCGCAGGCGCTGGCGTCGCAGACGGTGGACGCCGAACTGGCATCGCGGTTCGCGCCGCTGGCAGCGGAATTGGCGTCCAAGGAAGCCGCGATCGTGGCCGAGCTGAACGGTGCCCAGGGCGTGAAGGTGGACGTGGGCGGCTACTACCGCCCCGATCCCAAGAAGCTCGCCCAGGTCATGCGCCCGAGCAAGACCTTCAACGCGGCCCTGGAGCTCGTGAAGGCCTAACGCGCCAGCCGATAGCTCGTGCTGCGGCCGCTGGCCTCCTCCTTCTCCAGGATGCCGTGCGACAGCAGGAACTGGATGTCGCGCAAGGCCGTGTCGGTGGAACACTTGGCGATCTTGGCCCATTTGGATGTGGTGAGCTTGCCTTCGAACTCGTCCAGCAAGAGCGGCAACAGCTTGTGGTGCCGCTCGTTGAAGACCACCGACTGGTGCCGTTGCCAGAACTGGTGCCGCTGCAGCACCTTGGCGATCGTGGTTTCGGCGTGTTCCAGCGCCCGCGTCAGGCATTCCACGAACCACAAGAGCCAGTCGGTGATGTCCAACGTTCCTTGCTGGGTCGATTCCAGGATCTTGTAGTACTCGTTGCGCTGTTTCATGATCTGCGCCGACATGCTGTAGAAGCGCTGCGTGCGGCCGTCGGAACGCGCCATCAGCAGGTCGGTCAGCGCCCGGGCCACGCGGCCGTTGCCGTCGTCGAACGGATGGATGGTCACGAACCACAGGTGGGCCGTCGCCGCCTTCAGCACCGGGTCCTGCGACGAATCCCGGTTGTACCATGTCAGGAACCGTCGCATCTCCGCAGCCACCCGCGACGCGTCGGGTGCCTGGAAATGGACCCGCTCGCGCCCGAATCCGCCGGAGACGACCTGCATGGGCCCATTGGCGTCGTCGCGCCAGGCGCCGGTGCGAACCTGGTACAAACCGCTGCGTCCGGTCGGGAACAGCGCCGCATGCCAGGCCCACAAACGCTTTCGCGTGAGAGGTTGGCCGCAGTTGTGCAACGCGTCGAGCGTGACATCGACCATGCCGTCCACTTCCCGGCTGGCCGCCACCGGAGACGGGATCTCGATCCCCAGTCGATGCGCGATCGACGAACGCACCTGGTCGGCATTCAAACGCTCGCCCTCGATCTCGGTGGACTTGATCACATCCTGCGTCAGATTCGCAAGCTGGTTCGCCGTGAGGTTCAAGAAGCCCAAGGCCTCCAGCCGTCCCAACAGCCGCCCGTGCAGATGCCGCAGCCCCGCCAACGGGCCGATCAGCCGCTCGCTGTCGCTGGTGAACGCCGGCCATTCCGGCAGCTCGTGGATGTACATGCCGCAGCACCTCCCTTGCGGTGAATATACCATCTATTCACCGCAGTAAATGCGGCGATTATACAGCGGAATCGCCGCAACGAAGAAGATGGATCCCCCGGATTGCCGATGCGGTGGACAAACGGAAGATTCGACGCTCCGATCCTTCCCGCCGACCGCTCGTTCGCCGACGCCATTCCCGGCGATGCCTAATTTTGCCCCCATGCCGGTCACCTACGACGAATCCTGGATCTACCACGCCGACGCGCTCCCCCACCGGACCCTCGAACTGGACCAAAGCGAATCCACGCATCTGGTCAAGGTGCTGCGGTTGGCGGAAGGCACGACCTGCACGGTGACCGACGGACGCGGAAGCGTGATGGAAGCGAGCCTGGACCGCGCCGACGCCAAGCGCGCCCAACTGCGCTGCCTGGAGCTGATCGCCAAGGTGGAACCACCGCCGCGCTCGCTGGCCCAGGCGATCCTCAAGAACCGCGGGCTGGAAGACGTTGTGGAACTGTGCACGCAGGTGCCCGTGCGGCGCATCCAGCCGTTGTGGACCAAGTGCGTGCAGGTGCCGCGCGGACGCGAACTGGACCACCAGATGGAACGGCTTCGCGCCAAGGCGGTGGCGGGACTGCAGCAGTCCAAGCAGGCCTGGCTGTGCGAAATCCCCGATCCGCTGGACTGGAACGAATGGCTGGAACGCGCCGTCGCCGAAGGCGATCCGGTGCTGGTGTGCCACATGACGGAATCCGGCACCGACGCGGGACGGTCGGGCTGGGTGGCGGTGGGACCCGAAGGAGGATTCTCCGACCAGGAGATCGCGACGGCGCTGGCCAAGGGATGCCGGATCCTGTCGTTGGGCTCCAGCCGCCTCAGGGCCGTGGCGGCGGGATTCTGGGCGCTGGGGTCGCTGTCGGGAAGGTGACCTTCCGGATCAATCCTGCATGTCGTGGGCGACGCACCAGCGGCCCACCAGGTCGTCCACTTCGGATTCGGTCATCGTGAACTTTTCGCGCCCGGCCACGTCCATGTGGCGGTCCAGGTGCGCGATCATCATGCCCGCGCACACGGAAACGTTGAGGCTTTCCGTGAATCCGTGCTGCGGCAGCTTGAACACCATGTCGGCGTTCCGGTAGATGTGTTCCGAGTTCCCCGCGAACTCGGTGCCCATGTAGATCGCCAGTTTTTGTCCGAGATCGCAGGCGTGGAACGATTTATCCGCCTTGGAGCTGGCCACGGCGATCCCGAACCCGCGCGAGCGCAGATGTTCCAGGCAGGCCTGGCGCGAGGTCCAGCGCACGATGTCCAGCCACTGGTCGGCGCCCTTCACGATGGGCCGCGACACCCGGAAGGGGCGCAGCTCCTCGATCACGTGGACCTCCTGGATCCCGAAGCACTCGCAGGTGCGCAGCACCGCCGAAATGTTGTGGGGATCGTTCAGATCCTCCAGCACGAAGGTGTAGTGGCGCGTGCGCAGCTTGGCGATGGAGCGCATCTTGGCGATTCTGGCGTCTGTAGGAGGCATGTGCGGCCGCAATAATAGAACCGAACACGGGTTTGCCATGGTTCCATGGCCGCGCCAACGCGCCAGCCGACCGCAGG
>JAKPQQ010000114.1 GCA_029557215.1 Fibrobacterota bacterium
GGCCGGGCTCCCGATCCGATCGGCGAGGCGAATCCTTCGCGCCCTTGCCTGGCGATTCCGATGGCTCCCGGCAGCTCCAGAGGCGCGACCCCGGTGTCGCCGCCCCCGACGCCGAACACCACCAGGGCATCCTCGTCGGACCGGGAATTGTCGAATTCGAGTTCGGCCCACACCGCCGGGATCAGGTGCGGCCCCGCCGCTTCCCATCCGTGGCGACGCGGATCGGGAACGTTCCCGAACGGCGTGGCGATCGACAGCCGGAACTTGTCCCGCGCGTCCTCGGTCTCCCAGGTGTCGGTGCCCCAGCCCAGGCGGCGCGAGACGGATTCGTCGCGGATGGCGCGGCACGGCAAACCCGATCGCGCTCCGGAATCGGTCGCGAAGGCGGATAGATCGGCGTGCGAGACCCGCGAAAACGGCAGGAGCCGGAATCCTTCCGACGCCCTCGCGTAACCCACGTAGACTTCGTCCGTACAGGGCTTGCGCCCGTCGTGGATGTTGAATCCGCCGCCGGCACCCAACGCTCCGAGGGTGAAGCTGCCGTAGGCGCCGAACGCCGCGTGGTGGGCGTGGTAGTCGAGGGGTTGAGGCATGGACGGAAACCTACCTACGCGCAAGCCCACCCGGAGAACGGAGGCGGATTCTCCCGGATCGGGAATGGAACCGATTCCAAATCCCGCCTTCCTCCATTCTCCCCACAACCTCCCCCGGGGATTCCGGCGCCAATCCGATATGATCCGGATCACAATCAGGATTAGCGGATCTTTTTATGTTGACAGACCATGACCGGAACACCGTCGAATTCTCGCCGCAGCCTGGGCCTTTGCCTGGGAGCATCCTCCATCCAAGCTGTCGAATTGACCGAACGCCCCGGCGCGGCGGTGGAGGTCACGCGTTCCACCGTGGTCCATCACGAAAGCGATCCCCGCGAAGCCGTGCGCAAGATCTTGTCGGACTGGGACGCGCCGACGGCCGACGGCGTCCTGTTCACCGGACGGAAACTGCGCCGCCACCTCACGGCCGAATCGATCTCCGAGCCCGAGGCCCTGGAATGGGCCTTGTCGTTCTTGCGCGGCGAACTGGGCTGGACAAGACCCGTCACCGCCGTGGCCTCTTTGGGAGCCGAAAACTTCGTGGTCTACCGTCTGGACGGCCACGACCACGTGGCCTCGGTGGAAACGGGCTCCAAGTGCGCCAGCGGCACCGGCGAGTTCTTCCTGCAGCAGGTGGGGCGCATGGCGGTGACTCCCAAGGACGCGGTGGAGCTGGCGCGCGGCGCCGAATCCTACAAGGTGTCGGGGCGATGCACGGTGTTCTGCAAGAGCGACTGCACCCATGCCCTGAACAAGGGCGTTCCGGTGGGACGCGTGTCGGCGGGCCTGTGCAAGATGATGGCCGACAAGGTGCTGGAGCTGCTGGAAAAGGCCGACGCCAAGGGCGTGCTGGCCGTGGGCGGCGTGAGCCGCAACGACGTGATCATGGATCACCTCAAGGACGCCCTTCCCGGGTTCGAGGTCCCCCCCAACGCCGACTGCTTCGAGGCGCTGGGCGCCGCGTTCCGGGCCCTGCGCTCGGCCGATTCGCCGAAATTCGACAACAACAAGCTGTTCGAGAGCGCGCGCGCCTCGTTCGAATTCCTCCCCCGCATTTCCGAGGGCGAATCGCTGGTGCGGTTCGCCAGTTCCACCGACGGCACCGTGGTGGAAGGCGACGAATGCGTGGTCGGCCTGGACGTGGGATCCACCACGACAAAAGCCGTCGTGCTGCGCATGTCCGACGACGCCGTGCTCGCGAGCATCTACCTGCGCACGAATGGCGATCCCATCGGCGCTTCGCGCCGATGCTACGAAGCCCTGTACGGGCAGGTGGGGGACAAGGCCAGGATCGTGGGGATCTCCACCACCGGATCGGGCCGGCACATCGCGGGACTGCACGCGAACACGCCGGCGGTCATCAACGAGATCGTGGCCCACGCGACCGGCGCGGCGCATTTCGATCCGGAAGTCGACACCATCTTCGAGATCGGCGGACAGGACGCCAAGTACACCCACCTCACCCAGGGCGTGCCTTCCGACTACGCCATGAACGAGGCCTGCAGCGCGGGCACCGGGTCGTTCCTGGAAGAAGCCGCCCGCGAATCGCTGCGCGTGGCCACCGAGGACATCGCCGCCAGCGCCCTGGCCGCCACCCGCTCGCCCAACTTCTCCGACCAGTGCGCAGCCTTCATCGGCTCCGACATCAAGACCGCCGTGCAGGAAGGCCTCACCCGCGACGAGATCGCGGCCGGCCTGGTCTATTCCATCTGCCAGAACTACGTGAACCGCGTGAAGGGCCAGCGCGCCGTGGGCAAGAAGGTGTTCATGCAGGGCGGCGTCTGCTACAACAAGGCGGTGCCGCTGGCCATGGCCAACCTGCTGGGCAAGGAGATCGTGGTCCCGCCCAACCCGGGCCTCATGGGCGCGTTCGGCGTGGCCCTGGAAGCCAAGGACAGGATCCGTCGCGGCACGGTTCCGGTCGGCGAATATTCGCTCTCCGAGCTGGCCGCGCGCGAGGTCCAGAACGAAAAGCCGTTCATCTGCCGCGGCGGGGCGGAAAAATGCGATCGGGCGTGCGAGATCGCGATGCTTTCCATCAACGGCAAGAAGTACCCGTTCGGCGGCGCCTGCTACAAGTACTACAACCAGGGCACCAGCGCCAAGTCCGACCGCGCCGACCACGACTTCGTGGTCATGCGACAGGATCTGGTCTTCGCCCCGCAGCCTCCGCCGGAGGTCTCCTCGGGAACCCGCCTGCGGGTGGGCATCCCCCGCTCCTTCCTGACCAACCAGTTCAACCCGTTCTGGCAGGCCTACTTCGCCGAACTGGGCTGCGAAGCCGTGTTGTCGGAAAGCGTCGACGCCGAAGGCCTGCGCCGCAAGCACGCCGATTTCTGCTACCCCGCCGAGATCGCCCACGGAACCCTGGCCGACCTGCTCAAGAAGCCGCTGGACTACGTGTTCCTGCCCAAGGTCTTCTCCATGCCGGTTCCCGGCGGCTCCGGCGACCGCGCCTGGCAGTCCACCTGCCTCCTGGTGATGAGCGAATCGTACTGGCTGCAGCAGACCTTCCGCCACGACCTGGCCAAGGTCAAGCTCCTGGAGCCCGAACTGGATCTGGCCAAGGGCCTGAACGCCCAGACCGACGTGCTGGAAGCCATGGCCGTGCAGCTGGGCCGGACCAGGTCCCAGGGACGCGCGGCCGCCCGGAAGGCCGTGGCCGCGCAGGAAAAGTTCCTGGCCGACCTGCGCCAAGTGGGACTGCGCGCGCTGGAACGCCTGGAAGCCCATCCCGAACGCATGGCCAACGTCCTGTTCGGGCGACCCTACAACGCCTTCGCCAAGGAGGCCAACATGGGCATCCCCGCGAAGTTCGCCTCGCGCGGCGTGGACGTGATCCCCTGGGACGCGCTGGCGTTCGAATCCGAAGCGGTGGACCCGGACATCAACTGGGCGATCGGACAGAACCTGTTGCGCGCCGCCCGCGTGGTGGCCAAGCATCCGCAGCTGTTCGGCACCTGGGTCACCAACTTCTCGTGCGGCCCGGATTCGTTCCTGGTTGGGTACTTCCGCGACATCATGGGCGAAAAGCCCTCGCTCACGCTGGAACTCGACAGCCACACCGCCGACGCCGGCGTGAACACCCGCATCGAGGCGTTCCTGGACATCGTGGACAAGTTCCGTCAAGTCCACGTGCCCAAGGACAAGCTGCCCGATTTCGTCCCCGCCGAGATCCGCATCCACGACGGACAGGGCTGGTTCGTGTCCAGCGAAGGCGCCGAATCGCCCATGAAGGGCGACCCCAAGGTCCACGTGGTGTTCCCGTCCATGGGGACGCTGGGCACCCAGGGCATCGCCGCGATCTTCAACGGACTCGGGTTCCGCGCCACGGCGCTGCCGATTCCCGACATCGACGCCCTGCGCCTGGGCCGCGGCAACAGCTCGTGCAAGGAGTGCCTGCCGCTGCAGCTGGTGTGCGGCTCGCTCCTGCGCTACCTGCGCGACCGTTCGGAGGCCGGCGAGCACCTGGTGTTCTTCATGCCCACCTCCGCCGGCGGCTGCCGCCTCACGCAGTACAACGTGTACCTGCGCAAGCTCATCGAGAAGAGCCGCATCCCCAACGTCGCGTTCCTGTCGCTGTCCAACACCAACGGCTACGGCGGCCTGGCCACATCCGACGTGCTCAACGCGCTCAAGTCGGTCATCCTCTCCGACGTCATGGAGGACGTGCGCGCCGCGATCCCCGTGCTCGCCGCGGATCCCGACCGGGCCATGGAGGTGTTCGACGCCCAGTGGGCCCGGCTCCTGGACAGCTTCCGTCATCGCCGCGCCAAGGACCTGTTCGAGCTGGTCAAGGACGTCGCCAGCGTGCTCAACCGGATCCCGCGCAAAAAGGAGATCCACGAGGTGCCCAAGGTGGCGCTCCACGGCGAGATGTACGTGCGCCGCGACGAGTTCTCGTGCCAGGATCTGACCGAACGGTTCGCCAAGCGCGGGATCCTGGCCAAGCGCGCCCACGTGTTCGAATACCTGGCCTACTCCGACTGGAACGTGGACCAGAACCTGTGGCAGAACAAGTTCGGCGTCAAGAAGCGCGCCGCGCACAAGATCAAGCTCTTCCTGCAGCACGGCTACGAGAAGAAGATCAAGAAGGCCATGGCGCGTTCGGGATTCTACGAGATCGAGATGCTCGACATCCCGGGCCTGGTCAAGTACGGCACCGAGTACTTCGACGTGCGCTTCACCGGCGAATCGCTGATCCTGGTGGGCACCTTCTGGAAGGACATCCTGCACGCGGCCCACGGCGTCGTGTCGATCGGACCGTTCGCCTGCATGCCCACGCGCATCATCGAATCGGTCCTGAGCTCCGACACCACCGCCGACACCAAGCGCAGCCTCGACAGGAAGCTGAAGATGGGCCACGTGAAGGTGCCGGAAAACGTCAAGCACCTCCCGTTCCTGTCCATCGAGTCGGACGGCAATCCGTTCCCGCAGATCGTCGACACCCGCGTGGAGGCGTTCTGCCTGCAGGTGGAGCGGCTGCACAAGACGATGGAGGAGGCGGGGCACTAGCGTTTGGCTTTGGGCGCCTGACGGGCCCTACGCCGTCGCGCGGCGCTTCGCTGGCGCTCGGCGCGCAGCCTCCGCCTTTGGCGGGGGTCTGCGCCCCCGAACATCCGCTCCGGACGCCTGCGGCGTCCTGCGCGGCGGGGGTAACGGTCCCTGGCGCGTTTGTCTCTGACGGTTTCTGCCTCCCCGGCTGCGCCGGGGCTTCGTTTCACGGAGGCCGCTCGCCGCGCCTCCGTGACCACCACGGCCCAAGGCCCCTCGTGCCGGGCCTTGGATCCAGGCACCCAAGAGGTCCGCTGCTTCCGGTCGGCCCCACAAGAATGTTCCTCCATCGGCCTGCCTAGGCCGATGGCCCGTTGGGCCGGCCTCCATGAACGCGGCCCCCTTGGGGATCCCCGTTCATGTTCGGCGGCTCGCGCCGCGGGTCAGCGGCGCCCTTCGGGCGCCGTGGGGCTGCATGGCTTAGATTCTTGGTCATCATGATCTCCGCGAAACCATCAATCCGGGCCACAGAAGAATTGAACGACGTTTTCGTCATCGGTGCAGGTGCGTCCGTACCCTATGGATTCCCGACTGGCGTAAGATTGTTGTCCCAGCTTCGGCAGGAACAACTTTCCTACAACGACAGGCCGCTGCTCGAAATTCTTGATAGTCTCGACGCTCAACAGCGGACTGCACAATTCGATCGCTGTACCAGCGAATATTTTGAAACGCGCTGCTGGGATCATTCGCCAGATCCGAGTTTCTGTCTTCGGTGGACTAAGATGATTCGCGGATCAGTGATCTTATCCATCGACCAATTCTTGAAAAACGTTGAAGACAAAAATCTTCGCGAATTCGGGAAGCGATGGATGGCAAGGAAGATCCTCAACGCCGAAGCAAATGCCTGCGATGAACCGAAGCAGGCCGACAACCAAAGCACCTCTTCATCGATGCACTCCATCGACTGGATCCAGCAATTTCTGACTCGTGTAGATCTATTGGGAAATTGGGATGAATACCTCCGGAGAGCAGCCTTCCTGACCTTCAACTATGACCGGGTTCTGGAGTTCTTCCTCGAGCGCTATCTGGTCGTCGACAAGAACTTGTCCCGCGATGAGGCTCGTTCGTTTGTCGAGGACATGCAGATCCATCACATGAATGGTTATCTCGGCCCATTGAGCGAGATCTCGTTCGGGAATCTGACCGATCCCAATTCAGAACTTGACCCCTTGTTTGATCCTCCTTCGCGACACGCTCCATCCGTCAAATGGTCAGCTGTTGCAAATCGAATGCGGACCGTGTGGGAAGATCCAGATCATCATCCCGATGCGAAGGAGACTCAGGCCAAAGCCAAGGAGGCTACATCCAAGGCGAAAAGGATCTTCGTGATCGGAACCTCGTTCATTCCCGAGAATCTGGAGGCAATTGGGTTGCTTCCGGTTGAAGGGACAACAAAGCCTTGGGGGCAAGCCAACCTGCTTGCGACGGCCAAAGGATTGAGCAAGGCCCAAATGATCCGGGCGGCAGATCAGCTCAAGGTCAGAGGAAAAAACTTCCTCGACATGAACGCCCTGGACTTCGTCGTTGATCATGTGGTTCTGTAGGGGACTCTAATTCGGATAGATTGCGGTTTGCGGATCAGGTTTCCTGGACATGCTTGAGGGTGGATCCCGGTCAATTCTTGACCGTATTCTTCCCGTAGACCAGCAGAAATGCGAGTTTCCAGAATCGTGGCTCCGCAGATGCGGCCCCCTCAGCGCGGGCTCATTTTCCCCACCGCCTTCGCCGCCGGGCGCTTGCGGCCCTTCGGGGCCGGTGGAGGCGGCGGTGCGGCGGGCAGGCCCAGCAGGGTGCGGACATAGTTCAATGGATCCGCAGCGTGGCCGGGGGCGCTGTGGCGGGAGCGCGAGAGGATGCCTTCGAGGAGGGTGCGCAGGAAGACGGCGCCGGTGGCGGGGTCGGTGCGGCTAAGTGGCGCGCGGGAGGCCAGGCGCTCCAGGCAGGCTTGGAAGCGGAGTTCCAGGTCGTGGTAGAGGGTGTCGATGCGTGTCATCACGTCGGGGTCGGCGTGGTTGAGCTCCTGGCCCACCGACAGCAGCAGGCAGCCGTTGTGGCCCACGTGGCGGGGCAGGTCCGATGCGAAGGCGAAGAGGTGTTCGATGGAGCGGGCCGGGTGCGCGGGGTCCAGCATCGCGAAGGCCGCGCTCTGCCAGGTGCGGGCGTAGAGGTCCAGTGCTTCCAGGAGCAGGCCGCGCTTGTTCCCGAAGGCCGCGTACAGGCTGAACTTGTTGATGCCCATGGCGGCTTCGAGGTCGGCGACGCCGGTGGCGTGGTAACCGCGGTCCCAGAACAGCTCCATGGCCTTCTGCACGACTTGGTCGCGGTCGTATTCCTTTGCTCGTGGCACTCCCCCCAAAGTACGGGCTACGGGGGCGATCGGTCAAAGGGAGTGGGCGCATCCGGAAAAACGGATAATTTCTAACCGATCGGTTTGTTTTTGCCGACACCCCTCTCATCAACTGGAGACCCATGCCATGCGACACCTCAAACGCACCTTCGTGTCCCTCTTCCTGAGCCTGTGCGCCTTCGATGCATTCTACGCCGGCTGGACCCTGTGGTCCCGCGCCGAATGGGCTTGGATCGGGCTGTTGGCAGCCACCCTGCCCATCCTGTACCTGAGCGTGGGGAACCTGCTGCTGCACCACACGGCCACCACCTCGCGCTGGCTCCCCCTGCCTTCGGCGACCGTCGCCCTGGGCACCCTTGCGGGGCTGGTGCCGGTGCTTCCAGGGGCGGGATCGGGCGCGCTCTGGATTTCGTTTGGACTGCTGGACACCGGCTACCTGGTCTACCTGCTGTGGTACTCGCGCTTTTCGCCACGGACCGCCAGTCGCATCCGACGCGGCGAAGCCCTGCCCGACTTCACCACGCGCACCCTGGACGGCAAGACGGTGACGTCGCGCGACCTGGTGGGCTCGCCCTCCCTGCTCGTGTTCTTCCGGGGCAACTGGTGCCCCTTCTGCGTCGCGCAGGTCAAGGAGCTGGCCCGTGCCTACCGCGAGCTGCACGCGCGGGGCGTGAGGGTGGTGCTGGTCTCGCCGCAGGCCGAACGCCACACCGCGAGCCTCGCCAAGCAGTTCGACGTGCCTCTGGAATTCTGGGTCGACCAGGATTTGTCGGTGGCGCGCGCTTTGGGATTGGTGGACGAAAAGGGTCTGCCGCTGGGGATGGAGGCGCTGGGCTACGCACAGGACACGGTGCTGCCCACCTCGATTTTGCTGGACGAACGCGGCATCGTGTTCCACGACGACCAGACCGATTCGTACCGCATCCGCCCCGAACCGGCCGACTACCTGGCGGCCTTCGACGCGCGAGACAAGACCGCTGTCACCGCGTAAGCGCAGAGGCGGAGCGGGATCAAAGGCCGGTCGGCCTTGCTGTTCCATCCGGTAGCGAAAGGCATCGGAGAGGATCTCGAACCGGTCGCGTTCTCCGGTGGAACCAGCTGAAACCGTCGGATAGATGGTCGCCTACGGAACGACCACGAGCGAAGTTCCGCCCTTCGCGTCGGAGGCGATCCGCCGGACCATCCAGGCGCCTCGGCCCAGATCGCGCAACGCAGACATTTCCGCAACCGCCGACCAGGAGGCGATCTCCCGGGAACTCTTCCTGCGCCCATCGATCGACAAGATTTCCAGGCGAACCTTGCGTCCATCCAGGGAGGTTGCAGGCCGGGTGGGAGGCGCAACAGAAACCGTCGCCGGACCGCGCAAAGCGAGATACGGAGCGAAGAGGATTTCCTCTCCCTTCCACTGGAAGCCGAGGCTTCCGAATTCCCCTCCGACGGCAAGCCTTCCTGCGGAATCGAACGCCATCGCCCGGACCACGTTGTCGGGATCGATAGGGTCGTCAAGCCAAACACCCTCTCGCAATTCCGACAGATAATCGCCGGCCGCCTGGTAGTCCGTTCCGATGGCAAGTCCTCCCCGACGATCCACAGCAAGAGCCATGACATCCTTGATGGGGTTCCCCGGCAGCGTATCCCAGTTCGCGCCATTCCACGCGGCGATTCCGAAGGCTCTCGTCCCTCCGATCCAGGTGAATGGACCACCCGCGACCAACCGACCGTCGGGAAGAAGCGCCAACGCCCGGACGCGTTCGTCGCTGGATTTGGTCAACGATGTCCAGCCAGTGTCGTCGAGCCGCATCACCGAGTGGTCGAAATCGCTGTTGCCCGTGGGCAGGTCCTCGCCGAGGCCAGCCGCGACCAGGCGATCCTGGGCATCGAAGGCAAGCGCCAAAACCTGTCCACCCCGACGCATCTCCAGTGAAGTCCATTTCGAGCCGTCCCAGACTCCCACGCGCCAGATATCCACGCCGCCAAGTCTCCCAATCACACCACCCGCATAGAGGAGGCCGTCGGGGCCGATGGCCAGAGCGTCGATCTCGGGTAGCCGGTAGGAATTGTCGGGGCCTCCCAGCGCGCTCCAAGTCTGCCCATCCCACTTGGCGATGCTTCGCGCCGGAACACCTCCTGCCGTTTCGAACTCTCCACCGACGTAGAGGTTCCCAAAAGAATCGACGACCACCGCATGGACCTTGGCCTGTATCGTTCGACCGGACAGTCCCAGTCCTCCTCCCAACGAATGCCATGTTTGTCCATCCCACATGGCCACGCTGTTGGCGCGTCCACCGGCCGACGCGGTGAATTCGCCTCCCACATAGAGCCGACCTTCGCGATCCCAGGCGACCGCATGCACCGACCCGTTGAGCCCGTTGCCGTAGCTGGACCAGCGGGATCCATCCCAACGGGCCAGCGCCCTGGCTCCAAGATCGCCCGCGACCCGGAACGATCCACCCACCACCACGGCCCCCGAGCTGTCGACAGCCAACGCAGATCCGTTGCCTTTCGCTAGGCTACCGCCGACATCGCTCCACGCTTTCCTATCCCATTTCGCCAGGCCTTGGGTACGTCGCCCTCCGGCGCTGTCGAACAACCCCGCGGCGTACAGGTTCCCGACCGAATCCGTCGCCAAGGCATGGACCATCTCGACAGGTCCATCCATGAGCGGCTCCCAATCGGTGCCGTTCCAGGCCGCCACACCCCAGACCTTCGTGTCGCCGACCAAGCCATCGGTGAAGGATCCTCCCGCGTACAACTTTCCATTGCGATCCTCGGCCAGGGCGTGGCAGGCTCCCATCCTCGCCCCCATTCGCTGCCAGGCTCCCCCGTCCCAACGCGAGATGTTCTCTCCGCATGCGACCAAGGCGCCATCTCGGGTTCGGAGCATCGCATCCACGATGTTGCTCTGTGGAGGAGTTCCAAGTTCGACCCAATCGCCACCAATCCAACTCGCCACACCGAGACTTTTCGAGAAGTTCGAATCGGACCACAACTGTCCTGCCGCGACCACTCCGCCCGAGTCGCCGGGAACCAGCGAA
>JAKPQQ010000118.1 GCA_029557215.1 Fibrobacterota bacterium
GCCGTCGACCCACTTGAAGTGCTGCCTGGCCGCGGAGACCAGCGCCAGGTTCGCGCTGGAACCGGAATTCACCATGAGGGCGTGCCTCTGGCCCAGCCGCTTGGCGAATTCCGTCTCGAACTTCCGGACGGCTTCGCCGGCGGCGAGCCATTGCCCGAACAGCAGGGCCCCCACCGCGGCCTGGACCTCCTCGGTCCCCCAGTAGGGGCCGGAATAGAAGATGGAGGTCTTTCCGGGGACGAATTCCGACATGCTGTTGTGCATGTAGGGGAAGAGCTTGCCGTCCTGCCCGGCGAACCGCGACAGAAATTCGTCGACGGATGGAGGCGTGACGGAAACCGGCGTCGGATTCATTCCATTTTCCCTGTTCACCTGTGGGGCGCTTGACTTTGAATAAAAAGATCCGGAATACCCGAATCCCGAATTTCCGAACCATGGGGTTCGTTGGATCAAAGGTAACACGCCGTCGTCGTCCGATGCCATCTCCCCGTTTCCCAAAATCGGCTTGCCAACGATGGACCTTGCCTCTACATAATGGATTATGGTATCCTCGCAAATGGGAGGAGGTTGCAGACCTTGTTCCTCCCAAAAGGAGAGGACGATGCGCACTCCAAAGCTTCTAGCCAAGGCTGCTTGCCTGGCTGCCGCCTTCGCGGCCGCGACCGATGCCAGGACCTACTACGTTTCTCCCTCCGGTGACGACCAGTCCGAGGGTTCCGCCTCCAAACCCTGGAAGACCCTGGCCAAGGCTTCTGGGACCAGATATTCCGCCGGAGACTCGATCCTGCTCGAACGCGGCGGTGTCTGGCGCGAGACCTTCGAGATCCAATCCTCCGGACAAGCCGCGCGACCCATCGTGATCGGAGCCTACTCCACAGGATCCGCACCCGAGATCCTGGGCACCGACCCTGTTTCCGGCACCCTCAGCTCCGGCATGCGACGAGCGAAAGTCGCACGGGACAGCGCGGTCCAAGCAGTATTCCAGGGAAGGCGCCCGCTTCCCGTCGCCCGCTTCCCCGATTCCGGATGGATCATCGCCACCGCCGTCGCGGGGAAGACCACGATTACCGCCCCGTCGTTGCAGGGTGTCGACTGGAAAGGTGCGTCCATCCACGTGCGCACCACCCACTGGAGCCTCGAAACAAGATTCGTCACCTCCACGTCCGGGAACACCGTCACGTTCGCGCCCGAACTGACCTACACGCTCAACGACAGCGTGCGCTTCTACCTCACGAACCATCCCAAGGGCGCAACATCATCGACCGAATCGTGGAGCCACAGTCCGGCCGACAGCACCCTCCAGTGGCGGGACGCGGCGGGAAACAAACCGTCCGTCGAAGTCTCCAAACGCAATTACGGAGTCTACGGCAAAGGCGTCGACCACATCGTCGTGTCGGATCTCGCGATCTTCGGGACCAGCGCCGCGGGAATCTACCTCAAAGGCGTCGGCAACAAGGTCCAGCGATGCAACATTCTCTACCCTGGACTCGTCGGCGTCCAACTCGACGGACGCGACGCGAACTACAGGGAAAACCTGATCGCGGGAGCAACGAATACCGGACTGCTGGGCATCGGAGCCCGCCACTCCATCGTCTCCAACCGGATCAGACGGAACGCGCTCGTCTGGTTCCTTGGGCCCCGCGGCATGGGGAGCGGCTGCTGCGGCGGAGCAGGCATGGTGGTGACCGGCGATTCCATCCTGATCTCGAGGAACACCCTCGATTCGATCGGGTACGCGGGGATTTCATTCCGGGGCATCAACTCCCTGGTCGAGGCGAACACAGTTTCGCAAGTCTGCTTGACCACCGACGACGGGGGCGGAATCTACACCTTCGCCGGCGGATTCGAAAAGCCCGGATCGGCGGGAAGTGTCATCCGAGGCAACCACGTGAGGGATGTCGTCGGGAACGGCGAAGGCCTCAGGTCTTCCGCCACGCAGGGCCATGGGATCTACCTGGACCACACCGCGCGCGACATCGTCATCGAATCCAACGTGGTGACGCGTTCCGACTACGGAATCCTGTTCAACCACACCCGCAACGTCGTGGTCCGCAAGAACATCATCTACGACAACAAGGCGAACCTCAAGTTCTCCGTCCTCGACGTGGCCGAGGACGCGGTGAACAACATCGTCGATTCGAACATCCTGGGAGCGACCAACCGCCCCTGGACGGAAGACGGGGCACTCCTAGATCCCCTCGAAGGATCCGTCTACAAGCCGAATTCCGCCAACGTGAGCTACAGCTATTCCAGGACCCAGGCGGTTCCCATGGCCACGTTCAAGGGAAACTCCTACTGCTACGACAATCTGGGGTTCGCGCACTGCAACACGGACGGCAGGACCTCCCTCCATGCCGATCGGCTCAAGGATCCCTCGTCCTCGGGCTCCGAAATCCTGCGCTACGGGTCGCTCGCCTCGGCCCCCGACGGCTGGAAGACGCCCTCCAGCCAGACCATGACCAGGTACGCCGACAAGAATTGCCCGACAGGATCGAGCTGCATGCTGTTGAAGGCGACCCCGGGCACCTCTGCGTCCGGTCTATCCCTGGTCTCCAAGATCGCCGATTCCATCAAGGGGAGCGCATGGTGGCGCTTCTCGTTCCAGGCCCGCGCTCCGTCGCCCAACCAGCATCTTTCGGCGATCGTCAAAGTCGGCGGCCAGAGCCACAGGGTCCAGTTTTCGAATCTCGACACGAACTGGGCTGCACACGGATTCATGTTCAAGACCTCGCCTCAGGCGAGCACCGTCACCGTCGAACTCTACACCCAGAAGACGGACACCACGCTGTGGATCGGACCTCTGTCGATCCGGTCCGTCGCGGCGACGGTGGCGGAAAAGCTGCCGACCGCCAGGATCTTCTACAACGGCACCGAATCGAAGACGGAATCCATCCTTGTCGGCAGCTGGTTCACACCTTGGGGCAACGCGATCTCCAGGATCGCGCTCGACCCGAACCGGGGAACCCTCCTGTTCCCCACCGACACCACTTCCAAGACATCGTCGGTGAAGTCGCGCTCCCCCGCCAGGGTCCCGTTCATCCGCAGGGCCGGGGCCGGATTCGTGGTGGAAGGGCTCTCCGAGCCAGCGCGGCTCCTGGACCTGTCCGGCAGGGTCGTCGCGCATCTCGAACCCGACGCATCGGGCCGCGCCCGGATCGCCACCAGCCCCGCGGCGAGCGTCGTCCTGTTGAACTCCCCCGGGGTCAACAGGCTTCTGCATCTTCCCCGTTGACCTTGCCGGCGTCGCACGGGTCAAAAACTGGTTGACCCGCACGGATTCGTCTATCTTCCCGATCGAGCTTCCCACGGAGGTGCGGAGGCTTTTCGGTCTATCCGCCACCGACCGTTCAGCCAGGCAACCACGTTCCTCCGAATTTCCAGAGGCCCATGCTCATCGATTCCATCCTTCCAACCGGTCTCCGCGCCCTATCCCCGACCACGATCCACTCCCGCTCCAGCGTCGACACCGAGTACCATGTCCGAACGAAACCGCAACATCCACGGCGCGCAATTCGGTTCAAGTCGTTCGAACATGCGTGGAATCCCGTTCCGGACAAGTTCCGTCGCATCTGCGAATCGCGTCGGCGGGCAACGCCAAACCGATTTCGCTTGATTTTCACGCTCGGAGATGCGACTCTTGGAATAGAGAGCACCAGCTGCGCAGGATCTGCAGCGATCGGCCCCGAAGGGCGAATCGACGACTTCCGGGACCATGCTCCCGAAGAGGCGCGAACTCTCCAAGCATCCACTTCCCGAACCATCGGGAACAGACTGACAGAATCCATCTGACGGCGCGAGCGACAACCAACGGTTGTCGGCGCCAACCCAGCGGACCGCGGATACGGTCCCGTCCAGAAAGCCAGGACAATGATGCATTCCGGAAATTCGATCTGGAAAACAGCCCTGCTGGCGACTTTGGTCGCCACCATCGCTCCGCGGGCGGCACTGGTCGACACGAAGATCTCCATCGATTGGCCCGCCTTCCTGTCCCGCCACGACCTCCTCTGGGAAACTCTCCCGACCTACGCCTACAAGCCCTACACCCAGGCCACAGGCAAGCTCGATTCGTCGGCGTTCCTGGGCAACGGGCTCCTGGGAGTTCTGGTCCACCGCGAAGGCCCGAACACGATGCTCTGGAACCTCGGGCGCGCCGACGTGTTCGACCACCGCCCGAACGGAAGCGGCTGGTACGGGAACAACCGGCTGCCCATCGGAGACTTCTTCCTCAGGACCGTCGGGACGATCACCGGCGGATCGATGCGGATCAACCTCTACAACGCGGAACTGTTCGGAACCGTGCAGACCACTTCCGGAACCATCCAGTTCCGGACGCTCGCGGTGCGCGAACGCGAAATCATGCTGGTCGAACTCCGGCCTTCTTCCGGCGAAAAGGCCGCCACCTGGAGCTTCAAGGCCGACACATCCATCACCTCGCGCCCGCTGAACAGCGCTCCGTCCAGCTACACCGGCCCCAATCCCAACGGCTGGAGCACAAAGAAGGATTCCACCAGCATCTACGTCCAGCCGATGTCGGCGGGAGGGGAATACGCCACAGCCTGGCGCAACATCGCCTCGGGTGATTCCCTGCGGACGCTCTACGTCAACGTGAGTTATTCGCGGACCAAGCAGGTGCGCGACAGCGCCGCCGCCAAGGTCGCCGCCGCCATCGCCACGGGGGCGCAATCCTTGAGGTACACCCACCAGACGGCATGGCACAACCTGTACAAGCGTCATTTCCTGTCCATCCCCGACACCCGCATGGAGACCTACTACTGGGTCCAGATCTACAAGCTGCTCTCCGCCGGAATGGCCAACGGCCCGGCCATCAATCTGCAGGGCCCTTGGACCGTCAGCACCGCATGGCCTTGCTACTGGTGGGACATGAACATGGAGCTGCTCTACCTGCCCATGAATCCGGCCAACCTCACCGAAATCAGCCGCACCCTGACGGACATGTTCGACCGCGAGACCAGCCAATTGTTCGCCAATGTGAAAAACTGCGACGATTGCGCCGGACTCGGCACCACATCAGGAGACGAACTCGCCGCCGGCGCCACGGCGTCGACCGACCAGCTCCCCTGGAACCTCCACACCTACTACATGCTGTACAGGCACACCATGGACGACGCCATGCTCAAGGATCACCTGTACCCGCTGCTGCGTCGCAACCTGAACACCTATCTGAACTACCTGAACCTCGAATCCGACGGCAAGTACCACATGGCGGTGGGAGCATCGCCAGATTACGAAATCCCCCTGGAATACCGCATGGATCCGGCCAACGATCGAACCATGAAAGATCCCAACTACAAGCTGGCCCTGATCCGGTGGGAAGCCAAG
>JAKPQQ010000121.1 GCA_029557215.1 Fibrobacterota bacterium
GTGTGCGACCTCGGGCGTCCATGAGGGGAACTGGGTGCGGACGAATTCGAGCGCGTGGGAGAGATCCGTTCGGGCGGCGCGGATGACGCGCACTCCCTGCGCGGCCAGCCGGTGTTCCTCCTCATCTGTCCGCCAGTCTGACATGGTCAGCGGACAGGTCATGTTGACGCGCTGTTCGCCTTCGACGTACCCGCGTTGCGCGAGGAACGCACGGGCTTCCGTGTACCGTAGATCCACGCCCGGCATGGTGTAATTGGGCACTGAATCCGCGATACTGACCGACCGAACTCCCCGGCGCGCCATCACCCGCTCGATCTGGTCAAAGAGCTTCGTCGCGATGCCTGTCCGGCGGTGGGCCTCCGCCACGGCGAACCACTTGAACCAGCCCCGCGCCGGTGCATGGAGTGGACGCGCCACGCCGTGCGCGAACCCCACAAGGTTCCCCCCGTCGATGGCGCAGAGAGTAAGCGCACTGTCGTAATCCGGGTCGGCGAAGGCCTTTTCTTTCAACCAGCGGGGAGTGACGCGGTCGTGTGGCAGCGAGTCGTCCAGAAGTTGGGCAACCGGAACGATATCCCTCGGTTCAAGGGGACGGATGTACAGGCCTGGATGTCGCATCGGAACGGACGGCTCAAAGACCCTGAACGACAGGTGGCGCGGCCTTGGAACGCACTTGTTCTGGGGCCATTCAGGCGGACGCCACTTATTACAAGCCCTGCAGCCAGAGGCCCCGCAGGCCGGCTTCTATCTGTTCGCGATGGGTTGCAAGGTAGTTCTCGACGGTGGCCTGTTGATCCGGAGTGAGAATGCGGCGCGCCTGTGACCAGCCGTCGTCAAACAGGGCTTCCACGCGCATGCGGCGTACCACCGGGTCGGAAATGGTCATCAGTGTCGCCAGATCGCCGGTGTACACCCTTGCGAGCGACTTCATCTGCGCCTTCTGAGATTCCGTGAGGTCGAGTTGCCGCATCACGTCACGAACCATCGGATCGCTGAGGTAGTCGGTCCAGTTCTTGCGGAGAGTGGCGACGGTTGAACGGGAATCCTGCAGCTTTTTCCACTGTTCCCGGGTCAGCACGGCGCGGATGCTGTCGCGGAGCGCATCGGCGGCAACGGGCGCCGGGTCCCTGCGGCGGGCAGGCGAGTATCCGACCGGAGCGGCGGAATCCGCGGGGGTGCTCTCGCGCAGCCTGCGGTATAACCGGGCGATGTGTTCCTGCTGGACGGAATCGAGCGCAAGGTCCGCGAGCACCTTCTGTCCCACCACCGAAGCCGCGAGGCCGGGAAGGGACAGGGTATCCGCGTGGGCGCGTTCGAATGTGACTTCCCGGAAGGTGCGGGCAACGGAAAACAGGCGTCGCACCGATTGGGTTCCGG
>JAKPQQ010000126.1 GCA_029557215.1 Fibrobacterota bacterium
CTCCACTTCGATGTTCGCCAGCGAGGCGAATCGGCTGGCGGCGAAGCTCTTCCAGCCGTACCATCCGGCGGAAACGAGCACGACCAGCGCGAGCGCGGCAAGCCCCATGCGGGTCCCCACCGTTCCCGCTTTTTCCAGAATCTGTCCGCGCATCTCGGCGCGGCGCGCCGTCAGCGTCTGTTCGCGCAGACGGGCGTTGGTGCCCAGGCGGCGGCTGGAGGACGATCCTTCGCGGACCAGGATGCGCGGCGACGACACGATCACGCGGCACCACCTTCCGGGACGAGGTCGCGGGCCCAGGAACCGACGTCTCCGGCGCCCACGAACAGGAGCGTCCACGCCTCGCCGGAAACCGTCAAATCCCGCATCGCGGCCACGGCCTCGGCGCGTCCGGCGACCATCCGGACCGACGCCCCTTCCGGGACGGCTTCCAGGATCGACTCGGAGGGAAGACCCTGTTCCACCGTCTCGCGGGCCGGGTACACCGGGGTCAGGAACGCCAGATCGGCCTTCGCGAGCGCCGCGGCGAACCCCTTGTGGAAATGCGCCGTGCGCGAATACAGGTGCGGCTGGAACACGACACCGACACGGCGTCCGGGAGCGAGTTCGCGGACCGCCTGCAAGGTGGCCTCGATCTCGGTCGGATGGTGCGCGTAGTCGTCGAACACGGGGCACATGTTCGCTTCGCCCACCAGGTCCAGGCGGCGACGCGCTCCGCCGAAGCCCTCCAGGGCCTTGGCGGCCACGGCGGGATCGGCTCCCTCGCGGTGCGAAAGCGCCAACGCGGCCAGGGCGTTCAGGCGGTTGTGGCGCCCCGGAACACCAAGACGGAATCTGAGCAATTCGGATCCGCGCAGAAGGACCGTCACGGAGCCGTCGGGATTTTCCACCCCGCGGTAGATGGCGGATTCCGACATGCCGTAGGTGAGGACCTCGGCGGCGACGTCCTTGGCCAGGCCGGCGGCGCCCGGGTCGTCGGCGCACAGCAGGGCGTACCCGTGGAACGGAAGCTTCGCCAGGAATTCCAGGAAGGCTTCCCGCAGATCGTGGATGTCGCGGTAGCAGTCCAGGTGGTCTTCTTCCAGGTTCGTGACCACGGCCGCGGCCGGATGCAGGCTCAGGAAGGTCCGGTCGTATTCGTCGGTTTCCACCACCAGGGCGCCGGGAGCGTCGGACACGATCGCGTCTTCCGGATTGGTGGGGATTCCGCCGGGAAGACTGCAGGGGCGCAGCCCCGCCTCGCGCAGGATGCGGGCGGCCATGAGCGTGGTCGTGGTCTTGCCGTGGGTTCCCGCGATGCACAGCGAATGGGATCCACGGGTGGCTTCACCCAGGGCCTCGGCGCGACGGACCACGGGGATTCCCGCATCCAAGGCGGCCCGCACTTCCGGATGGTCTTCGCCCACCGCGCTGGTGCGCACCAGGAGATCGCACTCCACGGCAAGGGTCGGATCGTGCGGGAACCGGGCATCCACGCCCTTGGAGCGCAGCCATTCCAGGTTCGACGAATCCTGTCGGTCGGTGCCGGTCACACGGAATCCTCGGGCGGCGTACCAGGCCGCCAACGGAGCCATGCCTGCCCCGCCCACACCCGTGAAATGCAGCTTCGGGAATCGGCGCAAGGGGATCATGCGCCCCTCCTTCCGGCCACGACGGCCTGGGCCAGGCGGGCGGCGCAATCGGGACGGGCGAACGACGCCATGGCCCGCGCAGCTTCGGTGCGACGCGCCCAAAGAGCATCAAGGGCTGCCATCGCGGCGCCTTCGGTCCAATCCTTTTCCAGCACCACCATCGCGGCTCCTGCACGTTCGAATTCGCGCGCGTTGATTTCCTGGTGGTTCCCGGTCGCGGCCGGGAACGGCACGAGCAACGACGGCAACCCGTGCAAGGCGAGTTCGGCCAGGGTGCTGGCGCCGGCGCGGGTAAGCGCGAGATCGGCCGCGCCGAACACCCCGTACATGTCGGTCACGAACGCCTCGATCTGCAGATGGGGGTGCGACGGCACCTTGGAACGGATCGCTTCGAGTTCGACAGGCCCCGTCTGCCACAGCACCCGCCAGCCTTCGGCGAGGAGCCTTCCGACTTCGGCCGACAGGATCCGGTTCACGCCCCTGGCACCCTGGCTTCCGCCGATCACCACGAGAAACCGGTCGGATTCCGACAAACCACGCGCCGAGCGAAGCGCCTCGCGGGTGCGGCCGTCCAGCTCGCGCACGGGGTTCCCCGTGACCACGGCCTTGCCTCCCAACGCCGCGGCGCCGGCTGGACTGCCCGCGAAGAGCCCTTTGGCGAGCCTGCCCAGAAGCCGGTTGGCGATCCCGGGGTGGCTGTTCGATTCGTGCACGAAGACCGGAATCCCGGCGAGCCTGGCGGCGACGCCGGTGGGCAGGCACACGTATCCGCCGGTGGCGAACACCGCGTCGGGCTTTTCTTCGCGCAGGACGCTCGCGGCCAAGGCCACGGTCTTCCAGGCGTACCAGGGCAGAAGGAGGTTCTTCCACCAGCGGGCGCGATGCAGCGGGACCGCCGGAACCTGACGGAACCTGACACCGGATTGCGCGGCCAGGCGCTCTTCCATGCTGGAAGACCTTCCCACCACGAACGTTTCGGCGCCGTGGTCGTCGCGCAACACCTTGCCGACGGCCAGGGCCGGGAACACGTGTCCGCCAGTTCCTCCGCAGGCCAACGCCACCTTCAGGCCCATGCGGCCCTCCTCGTGGTCGTGGTGGCCGAGCTCGCCTTGCGCACGGCGCCCGACGTGAACGGATTCGACGGCGCGCGCGGGGCGGTTTCCTCTTCCTCGACACGGCGCGACAGGTTCAGGAGAAGCCCCAGGGCGATCATGGAAAACGTCAGGTTGGATCCACCGTAGCTCACGAACGGCATGGGGAGGCCCGTGGTGGGCATCAAGCGCGTGCACACCATGGCGTGCAGGACCGCGTACAATCCGAGGGCAGTGGTGAGCCCCACCGCCAGAAGCCGGTGCTGGCGGTCGCGGGACTGCGAAGCGATGCGCATCCCGCGCCACACGAGCATCAGGAACAAGCCCAGCGTGGCGAGGGTCCCCAACAACCCCAACTCTTCTCCAAGGACGGCGAAGATGGTGTCGGTGTAGGGTTCGGGCAGATGCAGGAGCTTGGCGGTGCCGCGTCCGAGGCCCACGCCACCCACGCCGCCGTTGCCCAGCGCCACCAGCGCCTGGAGCGACTGCATCGCGCTGCCCTTGGCGTGTTCTTCCGGATGCAGGAACGCGTTCACGCGCGCCATGCGGTAGGGCTGCAGGATCATGATCACCGAAAGGCCCGCGACGGCGAGGCCTCCCAGGCCGACCATGTGCTTCCACGACATCCCGGCGGCGAGGATCACCGCGAAGGCCACCATGGAAAGCGCCGTGGCGGTGGAGAAGTTGGGCTGCAGGATGATGAGGCCGCACATGAGGGCGGTCTTCCACAGCGCCGGGACAAGACCTGTCAAATCGTCCATGCGGAAATCGGGACGAGATCCCATCCAGGCCAGATGCACGATCAACGCCAGCTTGGCGAATTCCGACGGCTGCAACGAGAACATGGCCAGGCTGATCCAGCGCTTGGCGCCGTTGACCGATCCCACCGAATGGGAAGCCACCGTGAACGCGAGCAGACCGATGGCGACCCAATAGGCCACTCGGGACGCCGTGCCCAGCCACGACGGCCGGACCAGGTAGGCCGCCAGGAAGGCGACGACTCCGACGCCCAGGCGGATCAGATGGTCGCCCAGGACGCGTTCCTCTCCCCAGCTCCAACGGATCACGCTGTAGCCGGAGGAGGCGCTGTAGATCATGGTGGTCCCGAGGGCCACCAGACCGAGCGCCGCCGACAACAGGATCCAGTCGGGAGATGGAATGGAGGACGGACGGTTCATGCGTCGAGGAACTCCTCGGCGAACGCGAGACCGCGGCGGGTGACGCCGTGTTCCAGCTCGGACGGGAAGCACCCTGGGCTGAACAGGACCTGTCCGCCCATGGGGGTGCATTCCAGCGCCAACGTCGCGGCGACCTTGAGATCGCCCGCCCGCCGCACGTCCGACAACTGGGACCAGGCGGAAACGATCCAATCGGGGGTGCCGGGAAGCAGCACGATGCGGGATGCGCAACCGCGCACGCGCTCGAGCAGTTCGAACCCGGCATGGAAACCGGGGCCTCCGGTCACCAGCGTCACTTTCTGGTCGAACAGGGAAAGCGAACGCGAAAGTCCTTCCGATGTGCAGCAGGATCCGTCGTCGAACAGCGCGATGCCGCGGTTCTGGCCGGCCCATTGCAGGTTGTGCGCCGTGCCGGTCCACGAGAAAACCAATTCGCGCAAGACCTTCGGATCGATACCCCAGGACAGGGCCGCCGCGATCGCGGGAAGGACGGCTTCCAGATGGCGCGAGCCCGGAATGCGGAGGTTGCGCACCGGCCCGAGCACATGGGCGCGTCCTTCGTCGGCCGCGATCAGGAGACCGTGGCGCAGGTAGGCGCCCTTCCACACGGGATTGTCGATCGACCAGCTCCAGTCGAGCACCGATTCGCCAGGGACGCCGCGGGCTTCTTCGGAGCGCACGCCGGGGATCCCCAGCGCGTCGGGACGGATCGCGTCGGCTTCCACCACGAACTCCGTGGACCCGGGCAACGGACGACCGGGAGCGGCCTCCAGGATTTCCGGAGCCCGGGAGCCCGCAGGCAGGCCTTCGGCCAGGCGACGCAGAAGATGCGCGCAGGCGTAGCGAAGTTCGGCGCCCGACACCACGACGGTGCGGGGGATGCGGATCTCGGTCGATTTCGCGACGACGGTCATGCGGTCTCTCCGGGAAGGATTGCGGTTTGCGGCGATGCCAGGCGCTTGACGAGCGTGTCCAGGCGCAGGCCGTGCGACGCCTTCACGAGAACGGTGTCGCCTTCGAGCAGGGTTTCCAGCAGCTGGGATTCCAATTCGGATTTGTCCAGGAAATGGCGGATCTTGGTCTTGCCCATGCCTGCCGCCTTCGCCGCCAGGGCGATGTCCTTGGCGCGCGGGCCCAGGCACCACAGCTGGTCCAGTTCCATTTCGGCGGCCAGCTGTCCGATCCCCTTGTGCATGTCGCGCGAGGCCTCGCCCAGCTCCAGCATGTCGCCCAGGACCGCGACGCGGCGTCCCGGCACGGTCATTCCCGACAGGATCTGCAGGGCGGAACGGACGCTGGGAGGATTGGCGTTGTAGCAGTCGTCGATGATCTTCAGCCCGTTGGCTTCGATGACGTTCATGCGGCCGCCGACAGCCTGGAACGTTTCCAGGGCGTCGCGGATCTTCCCCTTGGGGATGCCCAGATCCAAACCGACCGAGATCGCGGCCAGGGCGTTGTAGACGTTGTGGGTCCCTGGAACCGGCAGACGGAATCTGGTGCGGCCGATCAGGAACGAACCGCAGCCGTCGGCGTCGAACTCCAGCTGGGCCGGACGGACCTGTCCACGTCGGAGCCCGAACCCGAGCACCTTGTAGCGGGCGTTGGTCCGGACCTTCTGCAGGTAGGGATCGTCCGCGTTCAACACCAGGGTGCCGCCGCGCTTGAGCCCCGCGGCCACCGTCAGCTCCTCGTCGCGCACCGCTTCCAGCGTCTTGAAGAATTCCATGTGCTCGTGGCCGATGTTGGTCAGCACGGCGACGTCGGGCGCCACCGCGCGCGACAGCGGAGCGAGTTCGCCCGGCGAGCTGGTGCCCAGTTCGACCACCGCCGACTTGTGCTCGGAGCCGATGCGCAACAGCGTCATGGGCACGCCCACGTGGTTGTTGAAGTTGCCTTCGGTCTTGAGCACCGGCCCCTTGGCGGCCAGCACGCGGGCGACCATCTCCTTGGTGGTCGTCTTGCCGTTGGATCCGGCCACGGCCACGCGCGGAACGCGATGGCGCAGGGCGTGGCGGGAGGCGACCTTCAGGAAGGCCGCACCGACGTCGTCCACGGGCACGTACACGCAGGTCGGCCGGAACTTGTCCAACGAACCGTCGGCCGTCGCGTCGCAAAGCCAATTCTTTTCCACCACGGCGGCGATCCCTCCCATTTCGAAGGCCTTTTCCACGAAGTCGTGGCCGTCGAACCGTTCACCCTTGAGCACCCAGAACACGTCGCCCTTTTCCAGGCGGCGCGAATCGGTGCAGATCCTGACCTTGCGGTCGCGGCGAGGCTTGGGCGAACCCACTGGCTCGGCCTCGGCCCATTCGACCAGTTCGTGCCAACGAAGCCCGCTCACGCACGACCTCCCGCCGCGGCGAACGCGGCTTGCAGTTCCTCGACATCCTCGAAATGCCGTTTTTCGGTTCCGACGACCTGGTAGTCCTCGTGCCCCTTGCCGGCCAGCACCACGAGATCGCCCGGCCCCGCCATCGCGGCGGCGGCGCGGATCGCTTCGCGGCGATCGGCGATGCGCTTGGCCGGAGCGTTCGGGGGAATCCCCTGGAAGACCTCGTCGAGGATCGATTCGGGATCTTCCGTGCGCGGATTGTCGCTGGTGGCCACGGCGACATCGGCCAGCTTCGCGGCGATGCCGCCCATGAGCGGGCGCTTGCCCTTGTCGCGATCGCCGCCGCATCCGAACACGCACAGGATCCTGCCGGGAACCAGGGGACGGAGCCCTTCCAGGAGCCGTTCCAGCGCGTCGGGCGTGTGGGCGTAGTCCACCACGCCCCTGAGACCGTTGGAACGGACCACCTGGCAGCGACCGGGAACATGCGTCGTCGCCGCGGCGCGAAGCACGGCCTCGGGCGGCACGCCCAGCTCCAGGGCGGCGGCGGCGACCCCGGCGAGGTTGCGAGCGAAGACTTCGCCCACCAAGGGGCTTTCCATCCGCAGATCGATCCCGCCCGAGATCAGGCGGAACCGGTTCCCGTCCAGGCTCGTCTCGAGATCCCGAACGCGCCAGGACGCCTTGGGATCCTGCAGCGAGATGGAGCGGCAGCGCGCGCCAAGGTGGCTTGCCAGAACCCGTCCATAGGCGTCGTCGACGTTCACGACCGCGATGCCGTCGGCCTTGAGATGGCGCGTGAAGAGCAGGCTCTTGGCCGCGAAGTATTCGGGCAGGGTCCCGTGGTAGTCCAGGTGGTCGCGCGTCAGGTTCGTGAACACCGCCGCGTCGCAGGAGAATCCTCCCACGCGGCCCTGGTGCAGCGCGTGGCTCGAGACTTCCACCACCAGCGACTTCGCGCCCGCGTCGCGGGCTTCGCGCACGAAGTTCCAGAGGCTCACGGCGTCCGGGGTGGTCATGTCGGCCTTGGATTCGCGTCCGGGATGCCTCACGACCACGGTGGACGACAGAGCCGGAGCCAGGCCGGCTTCCCGGAACATCGCATCGGCCAGGAAGACGGAACTCGTCTTGCCGTTGGTTCCCGTGACCGCGATCGACTTCATGCCCGCGTCGGGCTCGCCCAGCAGGACCCGGCAGATCGGTCCCAGGGCCGATTGCGCCGACAGGACCTGGGCATGCGAAGGACGCGACGCGCATTCGGAACGGTCGGTGAGCACCGCCACGCAGCCCGCGGCAAGGGCCTTTTCCGACCAGTCGTTGCCGTCCTGCTTGGTTCCGCGCACGGCGCAGAACAAGGCGCCGGGACCGGCTTGACGGGAATCGGCGACGACCGAGACCACGTCGACATCGGGCACCGCGCCCAAGGCAGGCACGCCCGCGGCGCGAAGAAGTTCGGGGAGCTTCATCCCGGGGCCTCCGATCCGGCGAGTTCCATGGCCTTGGACGCGGTGTCCACGCGAGCTCCCTTGCCGCCCTTCAGCCAGGCGACCATCGATCCGCGGGCGTCGGGCGACCCGGCGCCCCAGGGAAGCGACGGGTCGTCGACGGCGAAGCGCGCGATCCGCGAAAAGGCCGGAGCCGCCACGAGACCTCCGGTGTGCCCGTTGAGGGTGGGGTCGTCGACCATGACCACGCACACCAGCGCCGAAGGGCGCGACATCACGATTCCGATGAAGGACGCCATGAAGCGATCCTGGTAGTAGCGGCCCGAAGCGGCGTCCACCTTCTGCGAAGTTCCGGTCTTGCCCAGCACGCGAAGCCCCGGCAGCATGGCGAGCCTGCCCGTGCCTTCCTGGACCACGCTTTCCAGGGCGGCGAGCACGTCCTTGGCCGTCCCGCCCGACACGGCCTGCCGGACCGGGCGGACCGGCACGCGTTCGACCGTGTCGCCCGCCTGGTCCAGGACCGCCTTCACCAGGCGAGGACGCATCAGGACGCCGCCGTTGGCGAGCGCGGCGTAAGCGGCGGCCATCTGCAGCGGGGTCGCGGTCACTTCCTGTCCGATCGCCAGGGTGGGCAGCGTGCGCATCGACCACTGGTCGACGGTGCGCAGGATCCCCGTCTCCTCGCCGGGAAGATCCACGCCGGAACCCGTCCCGAATCCCAGGTCGCGGGCGGTCTTGTAGAGTTTTTCCGCGCCCACCCGGCCGGCGATCTGCGCGAAGCACACGTTGCTCGACTGCACCAGGCACCATTTCACGTCGAAGACGCCGGTGTTCGGGTGCGCGTCGCGGATGGCGCGATGCCCGTCGCCGGGATCCCACGACGGCGTGACGTTGATGCGGGTGGCGAGATCCACCGCGTGGTTGTCCAGCGCGGCGGCCAGCGTCACGGCCTTGAAGGTGGAACCGGGTTCGTAGGTCCTGTGGACCAGCCCGATGTCCACGCGCCCTTTGGCCATTTCCATGCGGTTGGCGGGCGAAGGCACCGACGCCGCGGCGACGATGTCGCCGGTCGCGGCATCCATGACCACGGCCACGCCGCCCTTGGCGCCGTGGCGCTGAACGGTTTCCGTCAAGACCTTCTCGGCCTCCACCTGGAGCCCGGGGTGCAGCGTTGTCACCAGCGAGTACCCGGCGAGGGCGCCCGAACCTTCCTGTTCGAAGGCGGGCCAGGGCTGGCCGCGCCCCGTGCGCCTGGCCACCCGCCACCCGGCGATGCCGCGCAATTTGCGGTCCCACTGGTATTCCAGGCCCATGAGGCCCGAACCGTCGCGCCCGACCATTCCCAGGACGGGCAGCGCGGTGGATCCCCACGGCCATTCGCGTCCCCCGCCGGGCGCGTCGGAGGCCAGCACCGAGCCGTCGGCGGCCAGGATGGACCCGCGAGGAGCCGACAGAAGCTGTCGCATCCGGGACTGGGCGCGAGCCTGCTCGCGCAGATCGGCGGATTCCACGACCTGGATCCACACCAGCCTCGCGCCGATGGCCGCGAACAGCAGCACGAAGCCGGCGCGAAGGAATCGGATGCGCGCGTCGTTCACGGGCGCACCTCGGCGGTGTCGGGTTCCACCAGCCTGAACTGGCGCTCGGGGCGGGCGTAGCCCAGCGCGGCGGCGCGCTTGCCGACCACGGCGGGCTGGCGCTCGGAACGGATCCGGGCCTCCACCTGCGCCACGCTGTCGGACAGCTTGCGTTCGCGGTCGCGCGCCGCGCCCAAGCCCTTTTCCAGTTCCACGTGGCGGGTCTGGCGCCAAACGCACCCGACCATCACCGTGCCCACGAGACCGATCGCAAGAAGAAGCCCCAGAACTCCGGCCAACGCCGCGCCGCGACGCTTCTCGACCACCCGCAGCTGCGCCGATCGGGCGCGCGGATTCGAGGCGACCTCCTCCTTGGAGGGGTCTTCGCGGCGCGCCACCCACGACCCCTGCATCGCCGGGCGGTTGCCGTAGATGTCGCGGGGGGCGTCGGCGTCGTCGCCGATGAGCTTGCGCAGGATCCCCTTGGCGAGGCGATCCTCCACCGAGTGGTAGGTGAGCACGGCCAGACGGCCGCCGGGAGCCAGACGCGAAAACGCCGCGGGCAAAGCCGTGCGGATCTCGTCCAGTTCGCTGTTGACGACCATGCGCAGCGCCATGGACAGGCGCGCCATTTCGCGGGGCCGGTCGCGCATGCCGCGCGGGAAGGCCTCCAACAGGGCGGCTTCCAGATCGTCGGAGGTCAGATCGCGCTCGGCGGCCAGTTTGGCCAGATGGCGGCAGACGATTCGCGAACGGGGAACGTCGGCCAGCTCGGCCAGCAGGTTCCCCAGCTCGTCGGGATCCGTCGCCGTCAGGATCGAGCGAAGGTCGCGGGGATCTTCGCGGTCCATGCGAAGGTCCAGCGGCACGCCGGGACGGATGGTGAATCCGCGATGGTCTTCGTCGAGCTGGCGGCTGGAGACGCCGAAATCGAACAGGAAGCCCTTGGCGCCGTCGGTCTCCTCGAAGCTCGCCAGGGCGGAAAACGGCGTGTGGATGCACGAGAACCTGGGATCGCCACCCAGACGGTTCCTGGCGACCGCCAGGGCTTCGGTGTCGCGATCCAATCCGACCACGCGACAGGATCCGTCAAGCACGCGCAGGAACGCCTCGCTGTGGCCGCCGTCGCCCAGCGTGCAATCCACCCACGTCCCGGGACCCGGAGCGGCGAGCAGTTCGGCGATGCGCCCGGCCAGGACCGGCTGGTGGCGGATCATGCGCCCTCCAGCGGCACCTGGAGGGTATCCAGGAACGAATCGAAGCCGGGCGTGGAGCCTTCGCCCAGGATCTCGGACTCGAAGCGGGACGGATGCATGAGCGAGATGCGGTCGCCCTCGCCAACGAAGGTCACGCGCCCTTCGAGCCCGGCCCATTCGACCAGCCGCGGCGGGAGCGTCAGACGATTCTGTTCGTCGAGCTCGGAGCTGGCCGCGAGCGCGGTGAGGCGCCGGATGTGCGTGGCGAGCTCGGGAGTGCGTTCCCGGCTCTGCAGGGCGCGGATGGTGCGTTCGAACGCGGGGGCGTCGAACAGGTTGAGCGTCGAATTGGGGCCTGGAACGACCACGACCTTGCCATCCGCCTCGGCAGGCAGCTCACGACGCAACTCCCGGGGTAGGTTGGTCCTCCCCTTCGCGTCGATGGCAACGGTACTGTGGCCGTAAAACACGCTTCGAGACTCCTCCATAACAACCCGCAATTACCCACGGGCACCCACAACTAATACCTTTTCCCCGAAGCGGTCCGCAAGAGGGGGGGGCGATCCCTCTTCAGGAACAGAACTTGACAAGAGGCATAAACCCCCAAAACCACAACAGAGTGTGCCCCATGTCACAAACCGCACTACATCTTCAACTAAACCGATTTAGTACCGCGTAATACACAGGAATTCGAACAAGTATTCCACATTTAATCCACACTATTCACATTCCTGGTGATTGCTCCTGAGTCTCAGATTCGGTACATTCAAGAAATGACCACCGCCAAAGAGATCCTCGGAACCCACCAGAAGGCTCTCCAAGTCAACCTGGACCCCCGCCGCTACGGAACCTTCGCCGAGATCGGAGCCGGCCAGGAGGTGGTCCGCTGGTTCTTCCGGGTCGGCGGCGCCGCCGGCACGATCTCCAAGTCCATCAGCGCCTACGACATGACGGTTTCCGACGCGATCTACGGGAAATGCGACCGCTACGTCGCCCGACCGCGGCTCCAGAGCATGCTCGACTACGAATTCCGGTTGAACCAGGAACGGCTGCAGGAGGCCCGGGGCGCGTCCACCGCGTTCTTCGTCTTCGCCGACACCGTGTCGGCGCGCAACTGGAAAGGCAACAACGAGTGCCACGGGTGGATGGGCGTGAAGTTCCAGGCGGCACCCGGCGACCAGGCGTCGCAGATCACGATCCACGTGAGGATGCTCGACAACGAGAACCTGCTCCAGCAGGAGGCCCTGGGGATCGTGGGGGTGAACCTGCTGCACGGAGCGTTCTTCCTGTCGCAGGAGCCCGAGCGGGTGGTGGAATCGCTTCTGGACGGATTGTCGGTGAACCGCGTCGAGATCGACATGGTGGAATTCTCCGGTGCCGGTTTCCGTCATGTGGACAACCGCCTCATGAGCCTCAAGCTGGTCCAGCTGGGGCTTTCCAAGGCGGCCATGTTCTCGGCGAACGGGGAGGTCCTGCAACCCTCCGAGGCGCTGCGCAAGAAGAAGGTCCTGATCGAACGCGGCAGTTTCCGTCCGGTCTGCACCGTGAACCTGGACATGATGGAGTCGGCCCTTTCCAAGATGCGACAGGAATCGTCCGTCGACGCCTCGGAAGAAGTGGTCGAGATCATGGAGATCACGATGTCGAACCTGGTGGATCCGCTGAGCCGGTCGGTCGACCACCGCGACTTCCTGGCCCGCGCCGACATGCTCGCCGCCTGCGGCAAGACCGTGCTGATCTCGGACTTTTCCGAGTACTTCCGCCTGGGCGCCTACCTGAGCCGATGGACCACCAAGCGCATCGCCCTGGTCATGGGGGCGAAGTCGCTGCTCCAGCTGTTCGACGAGCAGTTCTACGCGAACCTGGACGGCGGCATCCTCGAGTCGTTCGGGCGGCTGTTCAAGCACGACCTGCACTTGTACGTGTATCCCTGGAAGGACGACGCGAGCGGAGAGCTCCGGACCGCGATCAACCTGCCTCTCCAGGGCGAACTCGGGATCCTCCACCGGTACCTGGTGGAACGCGGCGTGATCGTCCCCTTGGACCGGTACGATCCGGTCTGCCTGGAAGCCCGATCCAGGGATGCGCTGGCCAGGATCGCCAAGGGCGACGCCTCCTGGGAAACCATGGTCCCGCCCCATGTCGCCGAGGTGATCAAGAGGAACGGATACCTGGGCTGGAGGGATCCCTCGGCCCCCGCGTGACTACCTGACGGGAATCGTCATCCTTCCGACCAGCTGTCCGCCGTTCGTCGACACGTCCAGGCGAACCTCGCCGGGAGCGTCCGCCGCGCGCCGGGAGGACGACCAGGTGCGGAACCCGTCCTTGCGCCCTCCGCGGAGGGCGAGGGGGATCTCGGCCACCAGGCGGTCGTCGCGGTACCAGCGGTGCACGACGGTGTCGGAAAGCCCCGCCGGAGCGAACACCGGGGTCCATGCCCACAGTTCGGTCCCCGTCGCGGCGACGGAAAGCGTGTCCGACGGAATCCGTCCATGCACGCCCTTCGCGATCACGCCCGATTCCACCCGCAGCGGCACCGGCGGGATCCAGCCGCTGGCGGCGATCGATGCGAGGACCCCGACGACTCCGCCCGTGGCCGAAGTGCGGATCCAGCGGCGCCCGCCGACGGCCAGGCCGGCGGTCGCCCCCGCCAGGCCGCCGGCGACGGCCAACGCCTCCGACGTGTGCGCCCCGGCCAAGGCGGGCACGACGAACGCGAGCCCCGCGAAGGCCACGAGGGCCTTGTGGACGAGCAGCAACCTGGTGCGCGCGGCGATCTTCCCGAAGTAGAGGGGGTCGAACAGCGTGGTCGCGGCGAGCGCGAACAGCAGCGAGGTGAAGATCGCGTTCCTGGAACTCCAGGTCGTGGACCTGACCCAGAAGGGGATCGTGAAGAAGAGGATCTCCTGGCTCAGGTTCTGCGCGGTCCAGACCAGCGCGAAGTCGCCGAACCGCAACCACCGCGACGGATTCCGTCTTTTCGCGGCCCACCAGCGCAGCGACGCCAGGACGAAGGCCACGAGCCATGCTCCGGCGAGCATCCAGGCCACGATCCGGGCCTGCTCGTAGCGGCGCACGAACCCGAACGCGCTCCACAATCCCGCCGCGAGCGAGATCCAGGGCATGAACCGGACCACGGTCGACCGCAGCCACCGGAACGCGGCCGACTCCTGGATCGCCAGCAGGCGGTTCACCGGTGGCGGCCCACCAGGATCCAGGTCCACAGGTCGGCCAGGACGCAGGATCCGTCGGGCCAGCGGGGGGTTTCCACGTCCAAGGCCAGCGAATTGTGGCGAGGCTGGCCCGTCGGCCATTCTCCGGAAGGGTCCAGATCCGTCCAGAGCACCCTGGCCCGTCCGTAGGGAGGGTCTTCCGATTCCACGTTCGCCGCGCGGGCGCCGGGGACCACAACGGAAGCCATCGCCTCGCCCACGGCGCGCGGGACCATCTCGTCGCGCTCGTGCCCCACCCAGAACCGCCGCTCGACGGGGGTCTTCCAGTCGGATGCGCCGTCCAGCCAATCGGCGAGCCTTCCGTCGGCACGACAGAAATCGGCCCACCCCAGCATCGCGCAGCGATCCAACGCCCGCTCCCTGGCCAGGAGCGCCGCGTAGCCGCCTCCCAGCGAATGCCCGATCGCCGCGATCCGCGACCAATCGGGGCCGCCGTCCAGGAGGTACCGATCCCAGCCTTCGTCCGGACATTTCCCGACCAACGCCCGGAGCGCCGCGAGCAACCGTTCGGAGATCGACTCGCCCGCCGCGAGTCCCACGCGCCCCGTCCGGTCGCCTCCGTCCCAGTGGTCCAGCCTCAAGGCCAGGTGCGAGGCCGGGTCGTCGCCGGCCAGATGGTTGACGGATTCGTCGTTGGGGTAGCCCAGCACCAGGCAATGCAATCCCAAGGCGCCGGCCTGGTCGGCCAACTCCCTGTAGTCGCGGGGCTTGCCACCCGTCCCGGGGAACACGAGCACCAGGATCCCCTGCGGACTCGCCTCGGGGCCGACGTGGTAGTGCGGAGAGGTCCATCCCTGCACCCGCGGATCGGCCGATTTCGGAGATAGGAGCCCCTTCATGGGAAGAAAGGTACCTGCCTTGGCGCCCGCGACGCTTTCCCGCCCGGTCCGGCGGAACTAGATTCGCACCCCATGCGATACATCTCCGCCGCACCGACCGCCTTGACGATCGCCCTGCTGTCTTCGTGTTCCGTGGTTCCGGACCCGACCGCCCAAGGCGTCGAGACCGCCACGGGCGAAGCATCCTTCAACGGCACCTGGAGATCGCACCGGACCACCCCCACCGGGCTCCTGTCCGAGCGGCTTTCCCTGTTCGCCAGCCGCCGCTACGCGCGCTGGATCGCGGATTCCACCTTCACCAGCGTCTCGAGCAAGGACGTGCTGCTGGAGCGCGGCACCTGGAGCCACGCCCCCTCGGACAGTTCCCGTCTGTTCCTCTCGCCCACCCTGCGCGAAATCTGGACCGGTTCGCAACTGGCCGCCGTCGCCTCGCCGGCCACGGACACCGTCGCGTGGCTGCGTTCGGGCGACACCCTCCGCTGGATCCTGCCGTCCTGGTCGGATCGCAAGAGGCACGACACGATCCGCTACCTGCCGGACTGATCGCGGGATCCCGCTTTTCTAGGTTAGGTCCCCATTCGACGGGGCCGGGAAATCCACCGTCCGCAGCCATCCGCCCAATACCGGGAACAGAGGACGATGCAAGCGCAAAGCCAAACGATCGAGCACGAATACGACGTGGTGGTGGTCGGAGCCGGCCCAGCCGGTTGCACCGCCGCCGTCTACGCCTCCCAGCTGGGCCTCAAGACCATCCTCCTGGAGGCTCGGTCGGTCCCCAAGGACAAGATCTGCGGCGACGCGGTCGCGGGCAAGTGCATCCCCATCCTCAAGGAACTGGGACTGCTGGAGAAGGTGAAGAACGGCCCGCACGGCTACTCCACCGGGGTGATCTTCAGCTCGCCCAACGGGGACATCGTGAACATCACGTTCAATCCGCCCGGCGCCAAGCAGAAGACCGACGGCTACGTGGTGCGCCGCAAGGTGTTCGACGAATACCTCTACCGCCGGGTGGAGGAAAGCGACGCCCGCACGCGCCTGCAGTTCAAGGTCTCTGGTCTGGTGACGGAAAACGGCAAGGTGGTCGGAGTCAAGGGGACCGGCTACGGATCGGGGACCGAAGAGACCTACCGGGCCAAGGTGGTGATCGGATGCGACGGCTACCGCTCCGTCGTGGCCCGCGAACTGGGCGTCTTCGAGCGCGACCCCGACCACTACGTGCTGGCGCTGCGCCAGTACTGGGAAGGCGTGTCGGGCTTGAGCGAGGCGATCGAGGTCCATTTCGTGGACGACATCATCCCCGGCTACTTCTGGATCTTCCCGCTGGAAGACGGCAAGGCCAACGTGGGCCTGGGCATGATGGAGCGCGACATCAAGGAACGGAACGTCGACCTGCGCGAACTCATGGCCAAGGCCATCGCCAATCCCCTGTTCAAGGAGCGCTTCGCGACGGGCAAGCCGCTGGAACGTCCTGTCCAGTGGGACCTTCCGCTGGGCTCCAAGCGCCGCAAGATGTACGGGAACGGCTGGATGCTCGCCGGCGACGCCGCGGGACTGATCGACCCCTTCACCGGCGAAGGCGTGGGCGAGGCCATGCACTCGGGCAAGATGGCCGCGCACGCCGCAAAGGAAGCCATCGACGCGCAGGACGTCTCGGAAGCGTTCCTGAAGCGCTACGACGACAGATTCTGGGAATACCTGGGCCCCGAGCTCATGCTCTCGCACAAGCTCCAGAAGATCGGCCGCAGGAAGTGGCTCCTCAACTGGGTCCTGGGCAAGGCCGCCCGCTCCCCCTACGTCCGCGAACAGATCTCGGGCATGCTCGCCAATGTGATCCCGAAAAAGACCTTGGCGTCACCGCTGTTCTATCTGAAGCTCCTCTTCGGCTGATCCAACAGATTCCGTCCATCCGGATCACCGCTGACTCACCCCCTCCCTGACAGGGAGGGCCGGGGTGGGGGATGTTCCAGGCATCGCCAACGTGATCCCGAAGAAGACGTCGGCTTCACCACTGTTCTCTCTGAAATTGCTGTTCGGGTAATTCGAGCCGCCAAGGGCAGTGGGGATCACCTTCTGACCAACTCCCTCCCTGATAGGGAGGGTTGGGGTGGGGGATGCTCTGGGCATCACCGCTGTTCTATCTGAAATTGCTGTTCGGCTGTTCCGCCCCCCCGGTCGAGTGCAGGTCGGAGCGAAGAAATGCGGGCGTGGCGAAACCGATACACGGGACGCCGGTATCCGATTTTTCTATCCTCCTGTTCCGATCGCAATCAGGAGTTCGCTGTGAAGAAGCCGCTAAAGGATTGGTTTTCCGACCTTCTCGCCCAGGTCGACATCCGCATGGACGGATCCCGTCCGTGGGACATCAAGGTGCTCGACGAGCGCGCGTTGGACCGGATCATGGCCACCGGCACGTTGGGATTGGGCGAATCCTACGTGGAAGGCCAATGGGAGTGCGAAGCGCTCGACCAGTTCTTCGACAAGATGCTGTGGTCCAGGCTGCACCGGAAGGTCCAGGTCGATCCGTCGCTCCTGATCCAGTTCCTGAAGTCGCGCGTCCTGAACATGCAGAACCGCGCACGCTCCAAGAAGGTCGCCGAGATGCACTACGATCTCGGGAACGCCTTCTACGAGACGATGCTCGATCCGTACATGCAGTACACCTGCGGCTACTGGAGCGGCGGCGCCACCAACCTGGACGACGCCCAGGAAGCCAAGCTCGACCTGGTCTGCCGGAAACTGGACCTGCGACCCGGCGAAAAGGTGCTGGAACTGGGCTGCGGTTGGGGCGGCTTCGCGCGCTTCGCGGCCGAGCGCTACGGCGTGCACGTGACGGGCTACAACATCTCCAAGGAGCAGGTCGCCTGGGCCCGCGAGAAGTGCAAGGACCTGGCCGTGGACATCCGGCTTTCCGACTACCGCGACGCGGAAGGCACCTACGACAAGGTCGTGTCGATCGGCATGTGCGAGCACGTGGGCTGGAAGAACCTCCGCCCGTTCGTGAAGCTCGCGGCCGACCGCCTGAAGCCGGAAGGGATGTTCCTGCTGCACACGATCGGCGGATTCCGTCCCAACCACGAGAACGAACCCTGGATCGACAAGTACATCTTCCCGGGATCGTTCCTGCCCTCCCCGGGGCAGCTGGCCAACGGGTTCGACGGCCTGTTCATGCTCGAAGACTGGCACAACATCGGCCCCGACTACGACAAGACCCTGATGGCCTGGAACGAGAACTTCGAGAAGGCCTGGCCACGCTTCGAATCGCAGTATGGCGACAATTTCCGTCGCATGTGGCGCTACTACCTGCTGTTCTGCGCGGGGACCTTCCGCAGCCGCTACAACCACCTCTACCAGATCGTCCTTTCCAAGAAAGGCGTGCGCGGCGGCTGGAAGACCGTCCGATGAGCTCCGACGACCGCCTGTTCCGCTCCCGCGCCGAGCACGACGCGGCGGTCGCGCGCCTGGTGGAGACCGTGAAGAACCGCGGCGGCAGGCAGCTGCGGCTGGGAAAGAAGACGTCCAACCTGTTCCGCCAGCGAGAAGCGCACAAGGGCGGACGCCTGGAGGTCGACGGACTCGACAAGACGATTTCCGTCACCGCCGACGGGTGGGCGGAAGTCCAGGGCATGGCCACCTTCGAGGACTTCGCCGACGCCTGCCTGGTCCACGGGTTCGTGCCCCCGGTGGTGCCCGAACTCAAGACCATCACGATCGGCGGCGCCGCCACCGGGATCGGGATCGAATCGTCGTCGTTCCGGCGCGGCTTCGTTCACGAAACCGTCGCGGAAATGGACATCCTCTGCGGCGACGGCGTGGTGCGCACCTGCACCCCGGACGGCCCGCACGCCGACCTGTTCCACGCGTTCCCCAACTCGTACGGCACCCTGGGCTACGCGCTGCGGCTCAAGGTCAAGCTCGACAAGACGTGTCGCAACGTGAAGCTCGCCTACGACACTTTCCGCGAGCCCGAGCCCTTCCTGCAAGCCGTCGAGGCCGCCTGCCGCGAAGGGATCGACAACCCCGGAACCGGCCCCGACTACGTCGAGGGCGTGGCCTTCGGGCCCGAACACTACGTGCTGTCGCGCGGCTGGCGCACCGACGAGACAGGCCCCGCCTCCGACATCGCGGGGCCTGTCCCCTACTTCAAGACGCTGCGCACCAAGACCACCGACCTGCTGACCGCCCGCGACCATCTGTGGCGCTGGGACGCCGACTGGTTCTGGTGCTCGCGTCCGCTGGGTTTCCAGAAACCCTTGATCCGGAAATTGGCGGGGCGCAAGCGCCTGCGCTCCACCACCTACTGGGCGATCTACCAGTTCGTGCGCCGCCACAAGCTGGTGGAGCGGTTCGACCGGCTCCAGAAGCTCCTTGGTCGCAAGCCCCGCCTGGAGGAACCCATGGTCCAGGACGTGGAGATCCCGTTCGGGAATTGCCAGGCCTACCTGGAATTCCACTGGAAGAACCTGGACATCCGCCCGATGTGGATCTGCCCGGTGCTCCCGCTGCCCTCGCCCCGACCCTGGACGCTCTACGACATGCCGCGCGAGCTGCACCTGAACTTCGGGTTCTGGTCCACGGTGGACACCCGCGAGGACCTGGCTCCCGACCACTTCAACCGCCTCCTGGAACGCGAGGTGGTGCGGTTGGGCGGGCACAAGTCGCTGTACTCCACCGTCTTCTTCGAGGAAGACGAATTCTGGCAGATCTACGACGGTCCCTCGTACCGCGGGCTCAAGGCGAAATACGACCCCCAGGACGCCCTGCCCGACCTGTACCAGAAAGCCGTCAAGAGCCGCTGACCGCCAGCAAGGTCGGCGCCCTCCCGGAACCACCCGGTCCATCCGGAGGACCTCGCGGGTGTGTACCTTCTCGGCATGTTCGAACGCATTGGATTCTCGAGTCTTCTGGGCCCCGCCGTTCTGTCCGCCGCCTTGGCCGCCGCCTCGGCGACTTCCGCATCGCCCACCCGACTGCTCTCGGGCATGCCTCCGGCACGGGACCGCGTCCTGATCCCGACGGGCGACGGCATCGCCGGCTTCGCGTCGCGGATGGCCCCCAAGAGCCCCGATACGCTCGAAGTCCACGCGTTCCTGGTCGAATACCTGCTGGAAAAACCGGACAATTCGGCGACCACCGGCAACGGCACGTTCGGGTCCGATTCTTCCACCCGCACGCACCTGGAATCGTGGCGGGCCCGTCGCGATTCCACCAGGCTCCACTACCTGAAACTGTTCCAGGGCGTGTCGGAGTACTGGCGCACGGCATCGGGAGGCAAGCTCGAGGTGGAGTTCCGCGTGTTCCCCGAGCAGCAGGGAGCGAAACCCTACACGCTGCCCCGGACGATCGGACAGTACAGCCCCGTCGGACCGGCCAAGAACCAGTCCCGCGCCTCCTTCGACAGCATCTACGTGGTCCGGATCATGGAGATGGTCGCCGACGCCGCGCGTCTGGCCGCCGCCGACCCCAAGGGGCCGTTTTCCGTCGCCCTGCCCACCACGCCCACCCGCAATCGCGCCTACATGATGATCCACGCCGGAGCCAGCCGTTCTTCCGACGGCGGCGAAGGCGGAGCCGGTTCGGCGAACACGGCCGCCGACATCGGGGACTTCACCGTGGGCCCCGCCGACCACGTCTACCTGGGCATCCGCAAGCTCGTGCGCGATTCGGCCTACCTCAAAGACACCCTGGGGGTCGTGCTGGACACGACCAAGGCCAGCTCGGGCGCGTCCACGATCGACACGCTGAAGAACCTCCTGGTGATGTCGGAGACCGCCACGCAGGACGGCATGAACTGGGGCTTGCGAGGCACCGCGGCCAACCTCGTGGGACGGGCGCTGGGGCTACCCGACCTCTACGACACCTGGCGCGGCATGAGCGTGATGGGACAGTTCTGCGTGATGGATTGGGCGGGCTCCTACCTTGGACGGAATTCGACGCCGGCGTTGCCTTCCGCCTGGCCTCGCCTGTTCATGGGCTGGGCGACCCCGATCGTGGCCACGCCGTCGACGGCGACGCGCATCCGGCTTCCCGCCGTGCGCCCCGGCCACGACACCGTGCTCGTGGTCAGGATCAACGACGGCGAATACCTGCTGGTCGAAAACCGTCAAAGGACCGATTTCAGCGGGGACGTGTGGGTCAAGACCGGGACCCTGGGGAACGACTCCACGACCTGGAGAACCACCCCCGATTCGCTCGACAAATTCCTGAAGGATTCGACCAAGACCCGCGGCTACGTGCTCGGTTCGTCGCCGGACGCGGGACTCCCCGGATCGGGACTGCTCGTATGGCACGTGAACGAATGGCTGCTGCGCGAACTCGTGCGTTCCGGCGCTCCGAACTCGTACCTGGGCGACACGCTTTCCGACCGCTACAAGGGGATCACCCTGGTGCAGGCCAGCGGGAAGCAGACCTTGGGACGCGTGTTCCAAGGCATCACCGGGCAGAGCGCCTCCGACGTAGGGTCGGGCAGCGACATCCTGCCCCACATCCGACGTCGCACCTCAGGGATGGATACCATCACGGCCATCGGCCCCGAGGGCTACGCGTCCACGGGAAGCCTACTGGGTGGACGATCTTTGGTGACGCTTCGCTCGCCCTGGCCAACCGTTGATTCACTCCCCCAAAAAGGCACGTCCAGCCTGGAAGGCGACAGCGTCTGGACCCCCGGCGCCGCGGCACTCATCGTCGAGCTGGACTGGGGCGCCTTGCGGAAGTCGTCCGACGCGTTCCCCGTGCGCACCGTCCCCGCCTGGGGCGACCAGGCCATGGTTCCGGGTCCTGCCTCGCTGCCAAGATCCGTCTGGATCCTGGACACCACCGGGCGCGCCCAACTGTACGATTCCACCGGCGCCCACTGGTTTTCGGCCAAGGACACGGTCCGGATCGTGGCGGGTTGGGATTCCACCCCCACCGCCTTCCAGAATCGCCCCCAACTCGACACCATCCTTGTCCCTCTGGCGAAGATCGGTTCGAACATGGGCAGACCCGCGCAATCGGCCGTCGGCGCCGACACGCTCGCGGTGCGCGACGCCGAGCGCATGGTTCGTTTCAAGTGGCCTGCTCCCGATGCGTTCCTGTCCGCCAACCGCGACAGCGCGCGATTCCTGGACACGACCCTCGACGGCAGGTTCACCGCCGGGCCCGTCTTCGCGGCCGGAGCCTTCTGGATCGGCGACTCGACAGGCGGGCTCTTCGCCGTCGGATCCAAAGGGATCGTGCGGTCGATCTCCACGAAGCTTTCGTCCCTGCAATCGATCTGCGCCACCGTCCAGGGCGGCAAACCCGCGCTCGCGGCGGTCGACTCCAACGGCACGGCCGGGGTGGTCGACCTCTCCTCGGGCGAAACCACCCGCTTGGAATCCGCGTCCCTCGAACGCGCCCCCGGGGAATCGTTCCAGGTGCTCTCTACGGATTTCGATCGCGACGGCAGCGCCGACATCGCCGTGATCGGATCGTTCGGACACGCGATCCTCTGGTCGGGCGCCAGCCGTGCCGCGTTCGCGGGCTGGCCGCGCCACTTCCCGCGCGGCGCGGGGAGCGTGGGAGAACCCGGATCCGCGGCGCTGGGCGACATGAACGCCGACGGCCGTCCCGAACTCGTGTTCGGCGGAACCGACCGGATCTACGCCGTGGAGGCCTCGGGAGTCCCGCTGCAGGGATGGCCCGCCCGGATCGTGGCGACCGAATCCATCGGACAATCCACCGCCTCGCGTCCCTACCCTTCGGGGATCCTGGGAAGCTCTCCTCTGGTGGCGAACCTGGACGCCAACGGCGCGTTGGAAGTCCTCGCGGGAACGTCCAACGGACAGATCCAGGCATGGACAGGAACCGGCAAGGTGTTCGGCGGCACGGCATTGGCCAAGACCTCGGGCTCGGGCGTGGCCCCCTCCTACGAACAGACGCGCTGGCCGCTGGCCGCCGGCGGACAGGTCCTGGATTCCACGCGTCCTCCGTACCTGCCCCTCGCGTTCGTCTCGGGCAAGGCCGACAAGCTGCTGGCGCTGTCGTCGCTGTCTTCGGTCGACGGATTCGTGGTTTCCGGCGGATCGGCCCCGTGGCCGGTCGCCCTGGGCAACGCCGCCCGGACCGGATACCTGCCCGATTCGCTGCTGGGAGCGGTTGTCGCGCGCAGGACGGGCATTTCCGACTTCCACCTGTTCCCCAGCCCGGTGCGCAAAGGCTCGGCCACGTTCCGGTACGAACTGGGCAAGGACGCTTCCAGCGCCCGGCTCACGGTCTACGACCAGACCGGCTTCCAGATCCTGGACCGCAGCGACCTGCCGGGCCGCATTGGAAGACAGGATGTGGTTCTGAGAAGCCTGCAGTGGGGAACCGGCGTCTATGCCGCCCGCCTGGAAATCAAGTGGGCCGGTGGCGGATCCGACGAAGCCTGGGTGCGGTTCGGCGTGATCCGCTGACGGCATCGCTCCCCGGAATGCCACGGGGAGCGGCTGCCCGCTCGGTCAGAATCCGACCGACGCGGAAACGGACAGATCGGGTTGGACCGAAAGCTCCTTCACGCCGGGAGCGTCCACGAGGACCACTCCGGCGCCGGCATCCAGGCGGGCGCGACGGGCGAACCGGCACCAGGCGCTGGCCAGAAACCGGTACTGCGTCGTCACCGAGCCCGACAGCGGACCGCTTCGGCGTTCGTAGCCGGCCGCGTCCTCCCAGAGGCGGGCGTCACCCTGGTTGAGCCAATCGATCTCCAATCCCGCCCCTCTGCCGGAATCCGACGACATCCAGTCCAGATGCGTCCACAGGTCGACCGCGTCGGAACCGCGCCGGTAGGCCAGAGGCTGGTCGACCACCCAGGTGTCGACGAATCCCGGTTCGTCCTGTTGGCGGGCGTTGGACCGGTAGAGCCGACGCGACACGCCTTTAAGCAGCGGCACGCGGTGGTTGTTCAGGGTGGCGGAGGCGATCGTGAGGTCCACCGAGGAGCTCCAACCGCCCGTCGCGGTCTTCCAGGCCCCCTTCCAACCGAGGTTCGATCCGTAGATGACGCGTGGATCGCCGCCATCCTCCTCTCCCACCGGAACCTGGACGTCCTCGAACAGCCCCTGGAGGTGGAACCTTCCGAGCGTTCCCGGATTCCAGATCGCCTGGACCGCGGTGGACACCTTGGAATAGCCGTCGCCGTAGTTGTCGTGCCAGACCACGAACGGCACCGCGTCGCGCCACTGGGGCGCCTTGCCTCCGACCAGCAGCAGTTCGGCGATCGACAGCTCCCAATCCCCCAATCGGCACGCGAGGCGATGCAGGAACAGCGACTTGTAGGCCTCGTCGTAGATCCGTCCGCGCTGGTTGGAGATCGTGCGCGTCCTCTGGAGAGCCGTCTCGGATCCCGACTGCACCGAACCGTCGCCGCGGACTCCGCCCAGCCACGGATTCAGGCTGGAGAAGAACCAGTCGAACCTCCAGCGTCCCATGGGCATCTCCAGCAGGACCGCGTCGTGGACCAGATCCGAACCCAGGACCACCCCGTAGGGGGACGGGGAAAAGGATTGGCGGAATCTGCCCGCCTTGACGCCGACGCCCCGGCCCGATCTCCAGGAGGCCCAGCCTTCGTAGGGGACGTTGATGTCCAGCTCGGAGACCGCGAGCACCGCGTTGGCGCCCGACGGATCCCGTCGCCACGCTTCGACGTCGCGGCGCAGCGGAAGGCTGGAAAAGACGACCAGGGAATCGATCCCGGCGCGCAGGTCCACCTGCGCCATCGCCGGCAACTCCTGCCACCGCCGCGCGGCTTCCGGGTCCAGGCGTCGCGCTTCCCAGTTCCCCGAGTACGACTCGAAACGCCCGAGGTCCGCCGGAGCCCATTCCCCGACCGGCCGGAAGGCCGCGGTGGCCCTGAAATCCGCGTGCAGGGAGACCGCTCCCGAATCAGAGGGAACGACGGCGAGAATGGCGGTCAGGATCTGTTGGATCACGTGTTGCATCCGCGACAGGAGATAGAAACCATCTGGCTCCGTCCGCGCTTCGAAGGTATCATGGATCCATCATGTCCGGCTTCTACGACCAACTGGTGACGATTTTCGGCGACATCAAGGTGTTCAAGCACCCTCTTTGGCTGGCCTACGATCCAGGCTCCTACAGGGTGCGCGGCCCCGAATGCAGGAAAGTCTCGGAACTCCTCGAGCCCGGGGACATCCTCCTGCGCCACTACGACGGGTACCTGGACAACATGTTCATCCCGGGGGTGTTCTCCCACGCCGGCCTGTACCTGGGACCGGTGACGGAAACCGACCGCGCCAAGATCCCCGGAACAGGCGTGGCGTCCCGGGCCTTCGAAGCCGGAACCTGCCAGGTCGTCCACAGCACCGCCCAAGGAGTGCATCTGGAGGATGTGTTGACGTTCCTGCGCTGCGACGAGGTCGCCGTGGTCAGGTTGCCGGATGCACTCTCCAGCCTCCGGGAGGTTTCGGTGCAGGATCCCGGAAGTCTCCATCCATCCGAGCAGGCCCTGCGCGAGCGGCTGGCCCGGAACGAACCCGTTTCGCGGCAGGAGGCCTTCGCCGTCGCGCGCGACCTGGCCTTGGGGGGACTCGGAACCGAATACGACTTCGCCTTCGATTTCAAGAACGGTCACCGGATGAGCTGCACGGAATTCGTCCTGCACTGCTACCGGTCCGTGAACTCCGCCCTTGGGGTGGTCCCGCACGGCGAGTCGTTCTTTGGCGGTTTGGTGCGCAAGGATGTGATCCGCCCCGACGCCTACGTCGCAAGCCCGTTTCGACTGATCCACGTGTCGGAATCGCTCAAGCCGAAGCTCCGGCACGCCCGACTCCCCACCCTCTGATGCACCCCCGGAACCCCGCAGGAAGCCCCCTGCACGGATGGCCCCATCAGCCGAATTGATCTGCTGCGCAGCGACTGGCACGTTCCATGCTTGCCCTGGCATCCGTATCCCTTCCACGGAGATTTTCGATGAAAGATTCGCACGAGCATTCCAGCGCATGGTCGGTGAAGGGATTCCCTTCCTTCATCGCCATCGCGTTCCTGAACGCATTCAACGACATCGGCCTGAAGATCCTCCTGATCGATGCGGTCCAGAAGGCATTGCCCGCCGGACCCGAGATGATCCGTTACCAGTCGTTCCTGCAGGCGTTGATCCTGATCCCCTTCGTCGCCTTCTTCACGCCATCGGGCTACCTCTCGGACAAATGGGCGAAAGATTCCGTCATCCGCTGGTCGGCCTTCGCTGGAATCCCGCTTTCCGCCATGCTCGTGGTGTTCTTCTACATGGGCTCCTGGACCGGCGTCGTGGCCTCCTTGTTCGTGATCTGCATCCAGTCGGCGCTGTACTCGCCTTCCAAGTACGGCTTCGTGAAGGAGCTGGTCGGAGCGCGGCTGATCGCCTCGGCCAACGCCGCCGTGCAAGGGGTCACGATCGTCGCCATCCTGCTGGCTTCGCTCGCCTACTCCTTCGTGTTCGAACAGCTCTACATCCCGGGCACCAAGGATCTCGGGGAGATCGTGCACCAGGTCCGGTGGGCCGGCTGGGGCATCGTCGCCGGATTTCTCGTCGAATGGTACTTCGCGCTGCGCGTCCCTCGCATCGGCAAGATAGACCCGACCCTCTCCTTCTCGTTCGCGAAGTACGCCACCGGTCGCTACCTGAAGGAAAACCTCGCCGACGCCTGGAAAAACGTCGTGATCCGCCAGTCGATCATCGGCCTTTCCGTGTTCTTCGCGGTGAACCAGGTGCTGATCGCCAACCTCGGCTCCTACATGAAGGAGACCAGCGGCGAGGAAAACACCCTGGTGATCAACGCGATCCTGGCGGCCGCGGCCATCGGCATCGCCGTGGGAGCCGCCTACGCGGCGAAGCTCTCCAAGGACTTCATCGAAACGGGACTCGTCCCGACCGGTGCGGCGGGAATCTCCGTCCTGTTGTTCGTGCTTCCGCACGTCGTCCATCCGGTCCTCCTGGGCACTCTGTTCTTCGGGTTCGGGTTCTTCGGCGGCATGTTCCTGATCCCGCTTTCCTCCCTGATCCAGTTCCACACGCGCGAAAACACCGCCGGACACATCCTGGCATCCAACAACCTCGCGCAGAACATCTGCATGCTGGTGTTCCTGGCGGTCCCGGTGTATCTCACCGAGATCGGGATCCCCCAGCGCGCGGTGTTCTTCGGTCTCGGGTTCATCGCCCTCGCCGGTTCCATCTGGGCCATTCTTCTGCTCCCACAGTCCATGCTGCGCATGATCGTGAAAGGACTGTTTTCCAGCCGCTACTCCCTCCACGTGGTGGGGCTCGACAACCTCCCCTCGGAAAAGGGCCTCCTGTTCCTGGGCAACCACATCTCGTTCCTGGACTGGGCCTTCCTGCAGATGGCCTGCCCCCGGCCCATCCGGTTCGTGATGCACCGGACCTACTACGAGAAGTGGTACCTCAAGTGGATCCTCGATCGCCTCGGCATCATTCCGATCTCGTCGGGCGGCGCCGCGTCCGCGCTGGGCGAAGTGAAGAAGGCCCTGGAAGCCGGCCACGCGGTGGCCCTGTTCCCCGAAGGCCACCTCACCCGCAACGGACATCTTTCCAGCTTCCGTTCGGGGTTCGAGAAGGCGCTCGCGGGAACCGGCGCGACGGTGGTCCCCTTCTACCTGCAGGGACTGTGGGGAAGCATCTACAGCCACGCGTCGGGAGGCTACCGGCAGGCCGTGCGCAGCCTGGATTCGCGCCGCGTCACGGTGGCGTTCGGCAAGCCCATGCCGGATTCCGTCGACGCCGCCACGGTCAAGCGCGCCGTCCAGGAACTGTCGATCGAAGCCTGGGAATCCCACATTTCCACGATGCGGCCGTTGGCGTCCACCTGGATCCGCACCGCAAAGCGCGTGGGATCGTCGGCCGCCGTGTTCGGGCATGACGGACAGGATCTATCTGGAACCAGGCTCCTGGGGGCGGTGCTCGCCTTCTCCAGGAAGCTCGAGGAGATCTGCGAAGGCCAGGATCGCGTGGGCATCCTGCTCCCGCCTTCCAGCGCGGGGGTGATCGCCAACCTCGCGTGCATGGTCCGCGGCAAGACGGTGGTGAACCTCAACTACACCCAGCCGGGAGAAACCCTCGCGGCCTGCGCGAAGCGGGCCGGGCTGCGCACCGTGCTGACTTCCAGGCAGTTCGAGACCAAGCTCTCCGCCAAGGGGTTCGATGTCTCGTCCCTGTCGCAGGCCGCGACCCTGGTGCGCATGGAGGACGTGAAGGAATCCATTTCGAAGTTCGAGTTCGTCCGGCAGGTGCTCCGCGCCAAGCTGCTTCCCGGCTGGTGGCTGGACCTGGTCTCGGCCAGGAAGGTGAAGCTTTCCGACACCGCCGCGATCCTGTTCAGCTCGGGGTCGGAGGGAATCCCCAAGGGCGTGGAGCTGTCTCACTTCAACATGGTCGGGAACATGCGCCAGACGAGTTCCGTCCTGAACCCGGCCGAGGACGACATCATCCTGGCGACGCTTCCGCTGTTCCACGCGTTCGGACTCACCATCACCACGCTGATGCCCCTCATCGAAGGCATCCCCATCGTGACCCAGCCCGACCCGACCGACGCCCGCGCGGTGGGACGCCTGTGCGCGCAGCACCGCGTGACCATCCTGTGCGGCACCAGCACTTTCCTGCGCATGTACACGCAGAGCAAGTCGGTGCATCCTCTCATGTTCCAGAACCTGCGCATGGTGGTTGCCGGCGCAGAAAAGCTCCGCCCCGAAGTCCGCACGGGCTTCAAGGAGAAGTTCGGACTGGACATCTTCGAGGGCTACGGCACCACCGAGACGACGCCCGTCGCGAGCGTGAACATCCCCGATGTCCTGCTGGACGACTGGACGTCGGTGCAGGTGGGCAACAAGCCGGGCACGGTGGGCCAACCGCTTCCGGGCAGCCAGTTCCGGATCGTGGACCCAGAAACCCTCGCCGACCTCCCGGTGGGCGAAGCCGGCCTGGTCCTGGTGGGCGGATCGCAGATCATGAAGGGCTACCTGGACGACGAGGCCAAGACGTCGGAATCCGTCATCAAGCTCGATGGCAAGCGCTGGTACCGCTCCGGCGACAAGGGCAGGATCGACGCCGACGGATTCCTGCAGATCGTGGACCGGTATTCGCGGTTCGCCAAGGTGGGCGGCGAGATGGTGGGCCTGGGCGCCGTGGAGCTGGCCCTGGCGGAATCGGGAGCGCTTTCGCCATGCGAATTCCTGGCCACCGCCGTGCCGGATCCGGGAAAGGGCGAGCGCATCGCGCTGCTTTACGCGGTTCCCGCGGGCACCCCTGCGCCGACCCCCGAGGAAATCAAGGACAAGATTCGGCAATCCGGATTGCCTGCATTGCAGCAACCTTCGATGGCGTTCCCGGTCGCCGAACTCCCGCGCCTGGGTTCGGGCAAGGCGGACTACAGCAAGGCCAAGAGCCTCGCGCGGGAAATGGCCGAAGCCGAGGCCTGATCGATGGGACTTTGGCGAGCGGACGCGCTTCGCTCGCCTTGTCCATGGACGTCAGTGCTGGCTGGTTTGTTTCGCGCCGTAGCGTTCCAGAGCGTGTTCGGCCATGGAATTCGACAATTCCTGTTCGGCTCGGAAGATCCTTCCGAGCTTCTCCTTTTCCAGGAACCCGGCTTCTTCCCGGCTTTCGGCCCGCAGGGCGATCTCGATGCGCGGATTCAGGGTCCTGGCGATCTGGACCATCTGGCGCAGATCGACGGGATCCGACGTCGCCACCAGGAGCATCCCCGCCTTGGCGATGTGCGCCTGGACCAGCACCATGGGATCCGACGGCTCGCCGGACACGGCCGGATCGCCGTTGCGCCGCAGTTCCTCGACCAGCTCGCGGTTGGAGTCGACCACCACGCAGCGGATGCCCCGCTCCTTGAGCACCGCGTGGATCCGCTTGCCCACACCTCCGTAGCCCACCAGGACCACCTGCCCCGAAAGGAACTTGTGGTCGGTGGAATACGGCAGCATGGCCAGCGGGTCGGCCGGACGCTCCAGCACGCGGGCGATCCGGGACCGCTTGCGGATCCATTTGATCAAGGGGCCCGACGCCCGGAACATCAACGGATTCAGCGCGATGGAAAGCAGCGCTCCCCCCAGCACCAGGCTCTGCTCGTACGCCCCCACGATCCCGATCGAGCATCCCAGCCCCATGAGGACGAAGGAGAACTCCCCGATCTGGGCGGTTCCCGCCCCGACGGTCAACGCGGTATTCAGGGGGTACCTGAAAGCAAGGACGATCGCCGCCGTGACCAGGCTGTTGAACAGCATGATCAACGCCAGGACGGCGAGGATCTGGAACGGATGCTGGACGAGCACCCTTGGGTCGAACAACATCCCCACCGACACGAAGAAGAGGACGGAGAACGCGTCGCGCAAAGGAAGCGATTCTTCCGCCGCCCGGTGGCTGAGGTCGGATTCGCGAAGCACCATGCCCGCGAAGAAGGCTCCCAGCGCGAACGACACGCCAAAGAGCTTGGATGCCTCGAAAGCGATGCCGACCGCGATCGCGACCACGCACAGGGTGAACAGCTCGCGGGAACCCGTCTTGGCCACCTGCCAAAGGATCCAGGGGAACAGTTTCCGTCCGAACAGGAGCATGAGCGCGATGAACGCCACGGCCAAGGCGAGCGTCGAGGCCGTGGAGGAAAGCGAAAAACCGCCCCCGTCGCCGGAAAGGCTCCTGGCCGTCGGCGGAAGCAGCACCAGCACCAGCACCATGGCGAGATCTTCCACCACCAGCCATCCCACGGCGATCCGACCGTTGGTGGTCTCCAGGATGCCTCTCGATTCCAGGATCTTGATCAGGACCACGGTCGACGCCACCGACAAGGACAACCCGAACACCAGCGACGCGGCATCGTCCCAGCCCCACAATCGGGCCAGCGACCAACCCGCGACCGTCGATGCGGCCATCTGCAGCATCGCGCCGGGAAGCGCGATCTTGCGCACCTGCCCCAGATCGTCGATGGAAAAATGCAGTCCCACACCGAACATGAGCAGCATCACGCCGACCTCGGCCAACTGCCCCGCCATTTCCACATCGGCGATGTAGCCCGACATGGCCGGTCCCAGGAGAGTGCCCGCGACCAGGTACCCGACCAGAGGCGGGAGACGGATCTTGGCGGCGAGGAACCCGAAGACGAGCGCCAACCCCAATGCGGCGGCGATGGTGGTGACGAGCGTGATTTCGTGTGGCAAGGCCTGCATCCCCCGGCGACGCATGGAGTTCCATCCACGATCCGTTTCGACGAGGCGGATCTAGTCGCGATTAGGAGGGAAAGGATACTTGCACGTGAGCTCTCTGTTGCGCATCAAATCAAGAATGTGGCAAGCCCGGTCTCACCATCACCCCCTCAGAACCACCGCCCCAGCGTGACGCCGGCGGTGGATTTGCCGCTCAGGGCGTCGAGCTGGACCTGGGCGCCGAGCTCCCAGTCGTAGAGGTAGCGCGCCTTCGCGCCGCCTCCCAGCGGATCGACGACCCCGCGGATCCAGGTGGGGTCGCGGTCGGCGAGCCAGGGCCGGAATCGCAGCGAGGTCCCCACCGCCAGGCCCAATCCGGAGCGGATCCATTTGCGCTGGCCGGAATCCGCCGCGAGGGTCGATGCCGATTTCCGGTAGAGGGTGCTTCCCTGCACGCGGAACGCCAACGCCTGGCTGAAGGTCTTCTCGGCCGCGACCTGCAGGCCGAACTCGCGATCTTCATGCAACGGGATGGACGCCCCGAGTCCCCACTGCAGCCCGCCGTCCCGCACCTGGCCGATTCCCAGGTCAAGCGTCGGATCCCGCTGCACGCCGGAGTCGACATCGAGCAGGAACACCTCGCTGGTCGCGACGGAAAGGTGAGTCGCCCCGAGCTTCACGCGGGTCGAAAGGTCGCTCCAGATCGCGCTGCGCTTGGAACCCGCCACGTCGACGTCGCGGGCACGCTGGCGCACGAGATCGGCCCCCAAGGCGAGATCGAAGCCCCCGAAATCCAATCCCAGCTGCGAGAGCGCGATGCCGGTCCCCATCTCGAAGCGGCTTCGACGCAGCGAAGCGAGAGGATCTTCCGTCTGGGGGTCGCGAAGATCCAGATCGGAGCCCGCGTAGGACAACCGGAGATGCGGCGCGGTCACGGCCAATCCGTACATCGCTCCGGTGCCGCCCAGGAGGGCGACGCGTCCTTCCGAAGCCCAGCTCGCGACGGCGGAATGGGATGCCACGGGAGCGACGGGCAAGGCCTGGAATCCCGCGAATCCGGAGACCGGCTCCCGGAGGCTGGTGGCGGCCAACGCGGACACCGCCGCGAGAAGGCATGCGGCAAGGGGGCGGTTCATGGCTTCGTCTCCGGGGATTTGGGCGCGATCTTCACGCCGTCGAAGTTCCAGGAAAGCTGCAGGTGCGACTTCCCGTCGCGGTTCTGCCTGTGGTCCGGAGCGGCATAGCCCCGGTCGCGGCGGTGGAACACGCGGAAGGTCAGATTCCGACCGACATCGGTGGAGACCCCCAGGGACCAGAACGCCTCGGCGGATTCGCCCAGCGTGCGGGTGGACCCCCCGTAGGCCGCGTCGGAAAGGATGGAAACCGGAAGACGGTTTCCGTCAAGGTCGCACAGGTCGAGCTTCGCTCCGCCGAACACGTGGAACGTCTTGATCGGAGTGCCCATTCCCGCCGTGAACGAAGGCGACAGCACGGGAAGCTTGAGCCGCCAGGTCACGGCTCCGTAGGCGCCGTAGGGCATCGAGAACCCCACCGCGTAGGACCATGCCTGCCAGGTCGATTCGTCGCGGTCGAGCACGTACTTGAGCGACGGAACGACGGGAAACGCGGAAGTCGTGCGCGCGCGGAATCCGTTGGAATCGTTTTCCACGAACGCCCAGGTGTTCGACAACGCGACTTCCAGGCGGTCGTCGAGCCACGTGCCGCGAAGCGCCGTGTGCCAGCTGGGGTCGCCGTCCATGGATCCACCCAGCGAGAACCCGAAGCGCCGCTCCTCGGCGACGTCGCCGGAGGGGACGAACTGCAGACCTGTGGCCCCGTACACGGATGTTTCGGCGTTGGCCGCGACCACCGCCAGGGAAAGCGTCGCGAAGAGGCGTTTCATTTCTTGTCCCTTCCTCATTTGCCCATGACCAGGAGGAGAATCGCGGAAAGTCCCACTCCGAGCGGGATGGCCCAGCGCCTCGCGGCGCCGCCCGACTGTTCCATGCGGACTTGCCGTTTTTCGTCGGCCTTGAGCTCGATCTCCTTGTGGGAATCCCCGAAGAACCCCGCCGCGGCCACTTCGTGCCGGCCCTTGGGAAGCTCGACCTTGGCCGGCGCCGCCTTGCCCAGGTAGACGCCGTCGACCCAGACGTCGGCCGCGCTTTCGGGCGACTCGACGGAAAGCGTCGCCGTCCGCTCCTGGAGCCTGGGTTCGAGCCTGGTCTCCTTGTCGTCGCGCACCACCACCCTCTTGGTCTGGCCCACGTGCAGCGGCCTGGAAAGTTCGATGTCGTACTCCCCGATGTCGAGGTCCAACTGGTGGAACGGAGCCATGCGTTCTTCGATCTGTCGACCCGAGGCCTCGCGCACCACGACCTTCACGCTGTCGATCGAGGGGACCACGGTGAGACGCCCCGTGAGCCGCGAGAGCGGAGCGGAAAACGACGCCTGCGATCCGGGTTTGACCGTGACCACGTCGCGAAGCGTGGAGTACTGGGGCTTTTCCACCCGGATGGATACCGTGCCCGGCACCACGTTGTCGACCACCAGCGGGGTGACGCCCATGCGCTGGTCGTTCACGTAGATGTCGGCGCCCGACGGAGTCGAAGTGACGGCGAGCGATCCCGGCTTGACCTTGAGCACGCCCTTGACCTCGGTCTGCTGGCCGGAACGGACCTCCACCTGCCGGTCCATCGGCTGGAACCCGGCGAGCTCGTAGACCACCCGGTACTGGCCTTCGGAGACGGTGTCGACCTGCATCGGGGTGCGGCCGATCTCCTTGTTGTTCACGACCACCTTGGCGCCTTGCGGATCCGACACGAGCTTGAGCGTCCCGGGAAGCGACCTCATGGCAACCTGCACCTCGCGACGGATCTTGGGCTTGATCGCCACCGCCTCGGTGTAGTTGCTGTAGCCGCTGGCCAGCACCCGCAGCGAATAGGTGCCTTCCAGGAGGTTTTCCACCTTGAGAGGATCCTTGAGGCTCGCCTTGCCCAGGTACTGGTCGTCCAGGTAGACTTCGCCTTCCACGGGCTGCACGGCCACCACCAGATCGCCCATCCAGCGGCGCAGGTACTTGAGCTCCAGCGATTTGGAGATCTGCACGATCGCCGAACGCAATTTGTCGTAGCCCTGGATCTGCGCGTATTCGGCGACCAGGACCTGCCCGGTCTCCACCGAGATCAGGCGGGCGTCGAGCTGGATCAGGTCGTTGAACCGGCTGACCTCGCCGGCCAGGATGGCTTCGGCCTGGAACAGCTTCCCCAGCTGCTCGCGCTGCGAATCGGTGAGGCCCGACGCCGACAGATTCTGCTCGGAAGCGAGCTTCCCGATCTGCGAACGCTCCAGGACCAGGAAGCTGGTCTCGTTCTTCAAATGGGTCCCGAACATGGATGCGACGGAAATCCCCAATCCGTCCTTCTGGGCGCCGTCGTTGGCGTTCAGGAACGGCAGGATCGCCAGGGTGGGTGTCCGCTTGCGGTTCTGGAAGCTGGAGGACGCGTCCTGCGCGCCGCTGATCGCGGCGAGCAGCAGGAGCGACGACGGAACGATCCTCGCCAAGCATTGGACGAGCCGAGATCTATACGCCATTGGGTGTTCCTCGCATGGTCATTGATGCCGACAACAACTGTACACAAGCCGTGCCAACCGCACAATCGACGACGGATCCCGATGTGATCGAGGTCACACCGGGATCCTGCACTCCAACCGCAGCCGTCGTCCTGCACCGGACGGCGCCCGTGGCGCGTTTTTCGTCAGTCTTCGCCGTGGGCGTGCTGGGGCGCCTTGGGGCAGACGACTTCCAGCAGGAACGGCATGGTGAGGAACATGATCGAGATGCCCGCCATGTAACCCATGCACGCCAGGATCCCGATGGTGTTGAGCCCCTGGTGCGCCACCACGATCAGCGCGAGGAATCCGAACGCGTTGGTGAGCGTGCCGGCGAGCACCGACGATCCCGTCGCGTGGTAGATCTCGCCGATCCGGCCCGCCCCCAGCTCCATCCGCCTGTGGTACAGGTGGATCGTGGCGTCGACCGTGTTGGAAAGCAACGCGGGGATCACCACGATGTTGAACATGCCGAGCTTGAGCCCGAGCCATCCCATCGCTCCGTAGGTCCACAGCGCGATCAGTCCCACGTAGCCCATGTTCACGACCAGGCCTCGCCACGAACGCGTGTCGAGGTACACGATCGCCGCCAGGAACAGGAACACGGCGATCGCCAGACGACCCACGTCCTCCTTGACCATCTGGACCACGTCGGCGTAGATGAAGCCCGACGACGCCACGGGGACCACTCCGGTGGAGGTCTTGAATTCGCCGTTGCGCAACTGGAACTTGCGCGATTCCACCGCGTCGCTTTCGCGCATGTCGGCGTAGATGAAGCCGAACTTGCCGTGGCTCCCGTCGGATTCCGACATGAACCTGCGGGCGTAAGGCGGGAGCGAATCGAACCCGAAACTGTCGCAGACCGTGAAGCGCCGCAGGGTGCCTAGCTTGGCCCGCTGTTCGTCGTCGGCCTTTGCGAAGGCGTCGGAGTCCAGCAGCTTGCGGATGGTGTCGAGGATCCGCAGGCGCTCGGAAAGCGCCTCGGGACGCGGCACGAAGGATTGGATGGTCACGAAGCTCTTGAGCATGGTGTCCGCCTCGCCGCCGAACCGCGCCCCCAGGGTGTCGTGGATCTCGCGCATCTGCGCTTCGCTTTCTGCCAGGATCAGGGACGGCGTGGTGTTCTTGCCCTTGCCCACGGCGCGTCCGTAGCTGATGCGATCCTTCTTCTTGGCTTCGACCTCCGGATCCTTGGTGAGCGCGCTCACCTTCTCGGAAATCCACTCGAACCCCCCCTTGCCGCCGCGAAGGTTCTTGAAATCGTTCTCGAACTCCACCGTCGGGGCAGCCAGGAACGCCACCGTCGCCACCATGGTCACGGCGAACGCGCCGCGGATGAACGCCGTGGACCACTTCCAGTTGGGCACCAGCGTCGCGCCTTCCACGTACTCGTCGGAAGGGACGAACCAGCGCACGAACCCGTTCTGGCCGGAAGCGTTCCTCCCGATGCGCAGCATCGCGAACAGCAACGGAGGCAGCACGAGCATGGAGGAAAGGAACGCGAGGAAGATGCCCATGGAGACGACGATGCCGAACTCCTTGAATCCCTGGAAATGCCCGACCTGGAGCGCGAGCATGCACGTGATGGACGCCACCATGGCCGACACGAGCGATCGTCCCGTCTTTTCCAGCGAGGTCTGCATGGCGGTTTCCGCGGTGTGCCCGTTGCGGCGTTCTTCCATCCAGCGCGAATAGATGTGGATGCCGTATTCGATGCCCAGACCGGACAGCAGCGCGAGCACGAACGAGGTGAGCACCGTCAGGCGCCCGTAGACGAGCTGCGCCGCGCCCATCATCCAGACCATCGCCACCAACAGCGGAACGAACACCACCGCGACGTTCGCGGGACGGCGCATGTAGAAGAACAGGAGCCCGAGGATCAGCGTCAAGGCCACGGTGGATGCGATCCACATGTCGGCGTTGATCTCCTCGATCTCCGACGACGGATCCCGGTAGGCCCCGACCACCGCGGAATGGATCTCGATCCCCATCGACTCCTGGACGTTGCGGCTCAGTCGCTCGCCGTGCTCCTTGGCCAGGGTCGCGAACGACGCTTCCGTGGAGGGCATCCGCAATTGGGCCATCACCACGCCAACCCACTTGCCCTTCTCGGAATGCCACCCGATCATGCGATCCTTGAGCGAGTCGGGAAGCGAGGGTGTCGGAGGCGCGTTCGGATCGACGGGTTCCTGCGAAGTGGACCCGCTTTCCTTGTCGAGTCGTTCCAGAAGACCTTCCACCACGTCCATGGGGATGCCCTGCTTGTACAACGACAAGCGGTTTGGCCAGCCGTCCAGGTTGGCCGGAGCGGCTGGCTCGTCGGCCATCAGGTCCATGGTGAGCGGATTGAAATCCTTCGCCTGGTCGGCCATGGAGCGCAGGCGCGCCTCCAGGTCGCGCAACTGGTCGGCCGGCAGGTACAAGAGCGCGTGGCGCTCGAAGAACCTGCGGTCTTCGTCGTACTGGACCCACTGCGACTCCTTCCAGACGGCGAGGCTTTCGGCCAGGACCTTCTGGAACCGCCCCACCTTCTCCGCCGAGGAATCCTCGAAGGCGATGGTGAAGAAATCGGTGCTGCCCAAGCGCCGCTCGGAAAGTTCGAGGGCCTTCACGGAGGACGCGCTCGACGGCAGGAGGAGCCGAAGGTCGGTGCGGATCTTGATCTGCGAGGCGAGCAGCCCCATCACGATCGTCACCAATCCCAACAAAGCCAACGAGATCCATGGATGCCTGGACGTGGCGTGGACGTAGCTGTGCGCGAACTTGTGGAACGGTCCCTTGCGGACGGGGCTCATGTGCGGTCACTCCCTCTATGGACGCGTCGAACGACGGTGGCCCCAATCTACCAAATGCCGCAGCCGGATAAACGTGATCTATGTACGCGGCTTCCTATCGCTCCTCCGTTCCGGCATCCATCATCACCTGCAGACTCAACTCCGTGAGGGCTCCCGCTCCGATCGGCGACATGGGTGGCAGCGACGCCATGGTCGCCCCCGCCGAATCGGGACCGAAGGGAACGTCCATGCGCATCGGCTTGTGCTTGAGCGGCTCCTCGAGCTTGTAGTCGGGACCGAAGGGCGAATCCTTCCCGGCCGCGAATCCGGTCGGCGGCGCCGTCGGAACCGGAGTTGCGACAGATTCCGTCTGGTTGGATGTTCGGATCGGATCGATGGCCATGGCCCACCTCCCGGTTGGAGCCCGGAATGGAACACCCCTGGATCGGGATGGACTTCTCCATTTGGGTTCATCGGTCGGATTCGAGGATTCCTTGAGGTCTTTCTCAAGACCCATCGCCGACGGGTCCCGCGACGATAAACGCGAATGTTGCGATCGAATTTCTGGAACTTTCCACATTGGTTGCAACAGAAACTCTGCGTTCACAAAAGCGATGCATCGCGCTTGCACGACTTGAATGTCGGATACGCTTGTCTAATATTGAACCCCCTTCGCGAGGAACCGCGAAGCGGAAACTCTGACCTTTCAGCACATGCCGGTCCTTTCCCCGCAGGCCGGCTCAATTCCTTGGTGTACCATGAACTACTGCGGCGACTTGTTTTCCCTCCCCGAATCCCTCCTGGCCAAGCGCGCCTTCTTCGAGATCGACACGGGACGCTCGCTGACCTTCGGCGAACTCCGATCGTCCGTGCTGCGATGGAGCGCGGCGCTGCGAGCGCGCGGCATCGGGCCCGGCAATTCCGTGGCCATCCATCTGCACAACGGGATCGATTTCATCCTGGCCCACATGGCCGCCCAACACCTGGGCGCGATCTCCTGCCTGCTCGACCCCCTCGCGCAGCCCAAGTCGCTTCCCTACTTCGTGGAAAAGACCCGGGCCACGCTGCTGTTCACGCACCTTCCGGAAGATTCGCTTCCCGACGCGGTCAGGTCCGCGGCAGCGGTCGTGGATCCTCGCGCGTTCGAGCGCGAAGCGGACGACGCCCCCGTGGATGCCTCGTCGCAGGGGATGCATTCCTGGAATCCCGACACCACCTGCTACATCTATTTCACTTCGGGGACCACCAGCGCCCCCAAAGGGGTTCCGCTCACCCAGGCCAACCACGCGAACTTCTTCCGCATCGCCGACAAATATTGGCAGCCCAGCGGCGAGAATTCCAAGCACATCGGGTTCGTGCCGTTCTCGCACGGGTTCGGATCCGTGTTCCTGATCCCTTGGACGATCCGCACGCGGTCGGAGCTGCACATCCTGCGTTCGTTCCATCCCGCCAAGGTCCTCGACACCGTCTCGGCGGTGGGAATCACGCACATCTACGGAGTGCCGTCCCACTACCAGCAGCTGCTGCGCCTGCCGGAGAACCACGCCAGGCTCGCGGGGATCGAGATGGCGTTCTGCGCCGCGGCCAAGCTGGACATCGGCACCTGCGAGGAATGGGAAAAGGCCACCGGCACGCTGCTGCACGAAGGCTACGGACTGATCGAGACCACCGGCGGCACGGTTTGGCGCGTCCACCAGAAATCGCGCGGCACGGGCCACATGGGCGAATGCCCTGACACTTCCCTGATCGAGATCGGCATCCTGGACGAAGACGGAAATCGTCTTGAACGCGGCTCGGAAGGCGAGATCGCGGTGCGCGGGAAGAGCGTCACCTCCGGGTACCTCGACATGCCGGAAGAGAACGCCCGCACCTTCCACGACGGCTGGTTCCGCACCGGGGACAAGGGGTACGTGTCCGAGGACGGCCACCTGTTCATGACCGGCCGCATCAAGGACATCATCAACATCGCCGGGATCAAGATCTCGCCGTTCGAGGTCGAATCCGTGCTCAACGAACACCCCGAGGTCTCGGAGGCCGTGGTCGTCTCGTCCGAAGACCCCCTCTACGGCGAAGTGGTCAAGGCTTTCGTCGTCGCCGTGCCGGGTCGCGCGCCGACCGAGCGCGAGCTCGTGAAGTACGCCTCCCAGCACCTGATCAACTTCCAGGTCCCCAAACGGATCGAATTCGTCGAATCGTTCCCGCTGAACAACATGGGAAAAGTCGACCGCAAAGCCTTGAGGACCCGATGAACACCGCCCCCGCCCCCGCGAACCCTTCCATCTACGACGTCTTCCGGCTCGGCAGGACCGATGGCGCCACGCCGATCGACCTCACGATCGGGAACCCCCACCTCAAGCCGCCCGCCTGCTACTACGAGGCGCTGGACGCCACCGTTCGCGATCTGCGGGCGATGCCGGAAAACGGCCACGGCTACTCCACCGGCGGCGATCCGTTCGGGCTCTGCCGGAACATCGCGAGCGATCTGACCCAACGGTTCGACGCCCCGTTTTCCGCCAAGGACATCCTTCCCACCGTGGGCGCCACCGGCGCGATCGACGTGATCCTCAAGACGATCGTCCGTCCCGCCGTCGACGTCTGCCACACGCAGGCTCCCGCACGCGAACCCGACGAAGTCGTGGTGGTCGCGCCCTATTTCGTGGAATACCTGAACCTGGTGCGCGGCAACGGCGCGGTTCCGGTGGTGGTGGAATCCACCTCCGATTTCCAGCTGGACGTCGAGCGGATCGCCGCAGCGATCGGCCCCCGCACCAGGGCGATCCTGGTCAACTCGCCGAACAACCCCACCGGACGGATCTACTCCGAAGCTTCCCTGAAACAGCTCGCCGCCGCGCTGGAAGCCAAGAACCGCGAATTCGGGATCCGCATCCTGGTGATCGAAGACGCCGTCTACGACGCCATCGTGTTCGGGAACCGCCAGGTTCCGTCCATGATCCCCCACTACGGCGCGCTGGTCCGCGTGAATTCCTACTCCAAGTCGCTCAGCCTTTCCGGCGAGCGCCTGGGCCATCTCGCCGTGCACCCCGCCTTCGCGTCCGACGAACGCCGCGCGGAATTCGTCGCCGATCTGAACCTGAACATGCGCATGCGCGTGGTCCACGCGCCGCTCTTGCAGCACCGGGTGGTCGCGCGGATGCCTCTGCACGGCTTGGTCGACATCGAATCCTACCACCGCAACGTCGATCGCCTGCACCTCACGCTTTCGTCGCTGGGGTTCGGCGTCGGACTTCCCGAAGCCACGTTCTACCTGTGGGCGGTGCTGCCCGTGGAATTCGACACCGAAGAGGAATTCCGGGCCCTGGCGCACGACGGGCCTTCGCCCCTCCACTACCTGCCGGGAACGTTGTTCGGCGGCCAAGCCTACCGACGTTGCGTGCGGTTTTCCACCTGCGTGCCCTTCACGGAAATCGAACGGGCCTGCGCGCGGTTGCATGAAATCTCGGCCGCCCGCCGCCAAACCTCCGGAGCCCAGCGATGACCACCAGGCCCACATCTGACAAGATCGCCATCGTCGGCATGGGCTGCGTGTTCCCCGACGCGGCCAACCCCGACGAATTCTGGCAGAACATCCTGGCCAAGCGCGTGTCGATCGCGAAGGTTTCCGACGACCCCGAAGGTTCGCGCATCTTCGACGTGGACGCCCACTACCGGCCCGAACTGCACGGCGCCGCCGACAAGAAGGACAAGTCGTACACCGACCTCTCCGGCCTGGTCCGCGATTTCCGGTTCGATCCGCGCAAGTACAGGATCCCGCCCACCGTCGCCGAGCACATGGACGACAACCAGAAGATCGCGCTGGCATCGGCCGACCAGGCGCTGGTCGGCGTGTCGCTGGATGGCATCCCCAGGGAAAAGATCTCGGTGTTCGTGGGATCTTCCATGATCGGGGAGCGCCACCACGAGTTCCAGCAACGGGTGGACTTCCAGCGGTTCGAGCACCACCTCGAGCGCCATCCCGATTTCCGCGACGCGATCCCCTCCGACCGACGCGAGACGTTGCTGCGCGACCTGGAAAAACGCACATCGCCGCGAGGACGTCCCGTCACCGAAGACACCGCGCCGGGCATCCTTCCCAACATCATCGCCGCGCGGATCGCGTCGGTGTTCGACTTCCACGGCCACGCCTACACGATCGACGCCGCCTGCGCGTCGGGACTGGCCGCGATCATCTGCGGCATGCAGCATCTGGTTTCCGGCGAATCCGACCTCGTGCTGTGCGGAGCCGCCGACATGCTCGCCGGCGAAATCGGACGCATCTACTTCTCCGGGATCGGGGCGTTGAGCCCGGACGGATCGTACCCGTTCGACGAACGCGCCAACGGATTCGTGATCGGGCAGGGCGGCGGCATCGTGGCGCTCAAACGGCTTTCCGACGCGCTGCGCGACGGCGACACCGTCCACGCCGTGGTCGCGGGATACGGCCAGACCAGCGACGGCAAGGGCAAGGCGATCGCCGCGCCGAATCCCGTCTGGCAGGCCAAGACCATCGAACGCGCGCTGGAAATGGCCGGGTTCCATCCCGACTCCATCGAGCTGATCGAGGCGCACGGAACCGCCACCAAGGTGGGCGACGCCAGCGAGATCGAGGCGCTCAAGACGAGTTTCGCCAAATTGGGCGCGACCCGGCGCGGTCATTGCGCCGTGGGATCGGTGAAATCCAACATCGGGCATCTGAAGTCCGCCGCCGGAATCGCCGGGGTGATCAAGACGATCCAGGCCCTGCGCCACAAGACGCTGCCACCGACGGCCAACTGCGTGAAGGTGAACCCCAAGCTGGAACTCGATGGATCCCCGTTCCGGATCGTCGTCGAACCCGGCCAATGGGAACCCAAGTCCCACACCCGCCGGGCAGGCGTGAGCGCCTTCGGGTTCGGCGGTGCGAACTACCACCTGGTGCTGGAAGAATTCGATCCGAACACGCACCGCGTCGCCACCCCCGCAAAGGCGACCACGGAAGAACAAACCCTCCCATCCGATCGGCTCGCCGAACTCGCGCTGTTTTCCGGATCGAACCGCGGCGAGGTCGCATCCCGGATCGACGCGCTCCTGGCAAAGGCATCGCGGACTCCCAATGCCCTCTCCAATCTCGCGCTGGAAGAATCGTACCGATCGGACAGCACCGACGAATTCCGTCTGGCGGTGGTCTTCGAATCGCAGGAAGACCTCCGGACCAAGGTGTCGCTCTGGAAACAGACGGATTCCGACCAGGCGGCCAAGCTCCTGCGCGCCAAGGGGATCTTCCAGGGCCAAGGCGCCACACGCAGCCTGGACCAGACGGCGTTCCTGTTCCCGGGGCAGGGTTCGCAGTACCCAGACATGATGCTCGAACTGCAGGACCTGTTCCCGTCCACGCGAAGGATCGCCTCGCGCATCGACGCCTGGTGGGAAAAACACGCGGGAACGAAGGTCTCGGACCTCGTGTCGTCGCGTTCGCGCGGCAAGGAGAAGACCGAAGCGCTCCTGAAGGACACGCGCAACACCCATCCCGCCCTGCTCCACGCGAACATGGTCGGCGCTTCGCTCCTGCAGGACATGGGTGTGCGCCCGGCCTGGATGATCGGGCACAGCGCGGGCGAGGTCGTCGCCCTGGCCGCCTCGGGCAAGCTCGATCTGTCCGACGCGCTCCATGTCATGGACCGCCGCAGCCGCGCGTTCATCGAGATGGACACGACGGATTTCGGAAAGATGGCCGCGGTCCGTTGCGACAGGAAACGGCTCGAAGAGCTCGTTTCCGCATCCGGACTCCCCGTGGCGATCGCCAACATCAACTCGCCCGAACAGATCATCGCCAGCGGTCCATCGGACGCGATCGACGCGTTCTGCGCGCTCCTGGATCGCGAAGGCGTCAAGCGCGCGTCCCTGAACGTGAGCCACGCGTTCCATTCGCCCGTGGTGGCTCCCGCCGCCGCGAGCTTCGGGAAGGCCTTGCGCGGAATCCGGTTCCATCGCGGCCAGGCGCGGGTGATCGCCAACGAGATCCGCGCGGAATACCCGGAATCCGACGAAGCCATCCGCACCTTGCTGGAAAGCCAAGTCACCGGATCGGTGGATTTCTGCGGCGGCGTGGAGGAACTGTACCAGCAGGGCGTGCGCGTCTTCGTGGAGGTCGGTCCCGGGTCGGTCCTCGGCAATCTCGCGCAATCCATCCTCAAGGATCGGGACGCCACCATCGTTTCGATCAACCATCGCAACGGCGACACGCTGGAATCGCTGCAAAAGGCGCTCGCCGCGCTCTTCGCGGAGGGGATCGCCCTGCAACCGATCCCTCCGGCACGCCGTTCACCGGGGCCTTCCGTGGAATCGGGCTCGCGATCCGCACCGGCTCCCGCCTTGCCCGCGGCAAAAGACCAGACACGACGGATCGTCTACAGCGGCGTGTCGGTGGGATTGCCCGGATCGTTCCGCAAGGGATTCCAGGACGACAATTTCGATCGCCTGTTCGAGGGCCAGAACTGCATCGAACAGCTTTCCGACGCCGACAAATCCCGACTGGCCGAACTGCGCGTCACCAAGGTGGAAAAGACCGCCCAAGGCCCGGTCTTCCAGGTGCTGGAGACGCTGGAAGACGTGATCCAGCTCGCGGGCAAGATCGGCAAGATCGACCCGTTGGCCGACTACGCGCTGGACCCCAAGGAAACGGAAACCGCGACGTCGGCGATCCTGCACGCGGTCGCGGCAGGGTACGAGGCGCTGCGCGACGCGCACATCCCGCTGGTGCGGGAATACACCCGCACCGCGTCGGGAAGCCTGCTCCCCGATCGCTGGACGCTCCCGCAGGAGATGCAAAAGCGGACCGGCGTGATCTTCGCCCACGGCTTCCCGATGGTCGAACCCGTCGCGGCCGAAGTCTCGCGGCACCTCGCCCACAAATACGGGGGCAGGCTGCGCGCCGAGATCGTGGAATTGTACCAGGAACTGGTGGGCAAGATCCACGACCAGGACGCGAAGTCGTTCCTCACCGAATGGTTCACGCGCAACCACCACCAGTTGTCCAGCGCACCGGGTTCGCAGGAAGTCTACGCGTTCAACCATCGATTCATCCAGCAGATCTCGGCGCTGGCCAACAACCGTCTGGCCGCCTACGTGGGTGCGCTGGGTCCCAACTTCCAGATCAACGCGGCGTGTTCCTCCACCTGCACGTCCATCACGCTGGCCGAAGAGATGATCCGCTCGGGACGGGCCGACCGGTTCCTGGTGATCGGCTCCGACGACCCGACTTCCGAAACGACGATTCCCTACCTTGGAGCCGCTTTCCTGAGCACCGGAGCGGCGACCAGCGAACCCGACCTCTACAAGGCCGCGCTGCCGTTCGATCGCCGCCGCAACGGCATGCTCATGGGCGCGGGCGCCGTGGGCATCGTCGTGGAAGCCGCCGAGCACGCGCACGCCCGCGGGATCGCGCCGGTCTGCGAACTGCTGGGAACGCACGTGTTCAACACCGCCGGGCACCACGCCCGCCTGGACATCCCCCGCTACGCGGAGGAACTGGGCGAATTCGTTTCGCGGATGGAATCCAGCCATTCCCTGTCGCGCACGGACATCGCGCCGCGACTGCTCTACGTTTCGCACGAGACCTACACCCCCGCCCGCGGCGGATGTTCGGAATCCGAAGCCACCGCGCTCAAGCACGTGTTCGGCGAACGGTACGCGCAGATCGAGGTGACCAACACCAAGGGCATGACCGGCCACACCATGGGCGCGTCCATCGAAGACGCCGTGGCGGCGCGTGCCTTGCAGACCGGGCGCGTTCCTCCGGTGGTGAACCACCGGGTGGAAGACCCAGCCCTTGCCGGACTGAAATTGTCGACCGGCGGATCCCACGACCGGGAATTCGCGCTGCGCATGGCGGCCGGGTTCGGGTCGCAGGGCAACTACATCCTGCTGCGCAAGTGCGACACCGCCGGGGATCGCGTCGTCGACGCCGCCAAGCACCGCTCCTGGCTGGCCTCGGTTTCGGGGCAATCCGCGCCGGAGCTGGAAATCCACGGCCGGGTCCTGCGCATCAAGGACAAGACGCCGGGATCCGTCCTGGTCAAGCGTCCTCTGGCCAAGACGATTCCCGTCGCCGGATCGATCCGCCAGGATCCGTCGCAGGGAACCCCGACCACCGCGTCGGCATCCCTTGCGAAGCCGCAAGAAATGCGTTCGCCGGAACCCTCGCAACCCCGGACGAACGCGGCGCGCGACACCGTGCTGAAGGTGGTCGCCGAGGTGACAGGTTATTCTCCGGACATGCTGGATCTCGACATGGAGATCGAAGCCGACCTGGGAGTCGACACCGTCAAGCAGGCCACCATCCTGGCCATGCTCGGCGAACGGTTCGGCGTGGACGCCGGAGCGGGATTCCAGATTTCGGCATACC
>JAKPQQ010000156.1 GCA_029557215.1 Fibrobacterota bacterium
GGAAGGCACCCCTCGACAGCGCATGGAAACCTACCGCGCCGCCGCCGACCGATACCTGCTGTACCTGGGACTCTGGGACGGCCTGCAGGGACGGCAACGCGGACGCTACTACCAGATCACCGAAGACAACCTGGCCCACCGCGCCAGCGCCTACTACGGCTTCGCGTCCGATCTGGCCGAACGCCTGCCACCTCCCACCGCGCAGAACGCGCGGATCTTCCGCGAACTGTGCCTGAACCTCGGGATGTACCTGGGGATCCTGCTGTCCATGCGCGGCGACGTGCTCAACCTCTTCCCGCGCCTGACCTCCGGCCAAGAGTTCCACATGGGCATCGCATGAACTTGGCGCCCACGTCTTGGACGGTCAGTTTTTGGAGCGCACGATCGCGTCGAACTCGCCGCCGTCCTTGAAGTGCTTGGCATGGGCGTTCTGCCAGCCTCCGAACACCTCGTCCACCGTGAACAGGTCAAGCTGGGCGAACCGCCCCGCATGGCGCGAGGCCACCGCCGCATCGCGAGGCCGGTAGTGGTTCCTGGCGATGATCTCCTGCGCCTCCGGGGTGTAGAGGAAGTTCAGGTACGACTTCGCCGCCTTGATCGTCCCTTTGCGCAGGCTGTTCTTGCGCACCACCGCCACCGGAGGTTCGGCGAGGATGCTGCTGGAAGGCGCCACGATGTCGAACTGGTCGCCGCCCTTCTCGCCCTTGGCCAGGTACGCTTCGTTCTCCCAGGCCAGGAGCACGTCGCCGATCCCTCGCTGCACGAATGTGGTCGTGGCGGCACGGGCGCCGGCATCCAGGACCGGGACGTTGTGGAACAATTTCCGCACGAACTCCCGGGCGGTCGCCTCCGACGCTCCCGGTTGGCGCAGCGCCCAGCCCCAGGCGGCCAGGTAGTTCCAGCGCGCTCCGCCCGAGGTCTTGGGATTGGGGGTGACCACGGCGATCCCGGGTTTGGCCAGATCGCCCCAATCCTTGATCCCCTTCGGGTTCCCCTTGCGGACCAGGAACACGATGGTGCTCGTGTACGGCGCGCTGTTGCGCGGCAGCTGCCCCTGCCACCGCGCGTCCAGAAGCCCCCCTTTGGAGGCGATCGCGTCGATGTCGTAGGCCAGCGCCAGCGTCACGACATCGGCTTGCAGGCCGTCGATCACCGACCGGGCCTGCTTGCCCGAACCGCCGTGCGACTGGCGGATCTCGACGTCGTCGCCGGTCTTTTGCTTGTAGAGCTCGGCGAAGGCCTTGTTGAGATCGACGTAGAGCTCGCGGGTGGGATCGTAGCTCGCGTTCAGGAGCTCGACCTTGGCGGCCGAAGCCACGGCGACGGAACCCGCCAGGATCAACAGAATTTGACGAATACGCGGGATCGATCCCATTCAAACACCTCCCCGCGAACCCGCGGCCAGTCTCACCGAAACGCTCCGAACCAAGGTGTACCATCCAGTGTAGAACCAGCATCCGACGCAGAACCCAAGCGCCGACTCCAACAACGCGCAGAAGCCGAGCACCACCGAAACCGCCACATAGACGCCTTGGGCGCCAAAAACCGACAAGCCCAGCAACGCCACCGCGAAGCCCAATCCGATGCGCGCGGCGAATCTCTTGGGCCCGGCATCGACCCAACGGGGCGCGACGCCGACCCGGCGCAGGAACCAAGACGCCAGCCGTCCCAACGGACTCCAACGCGGCCGCGAAAACGCCCGAACCCCGAAGTCCGTCGCCAGGAAAAGCAGGATCAGCCCCGCGACAGGCTGGGAGGCGATCCAAGCCGACACAGTGGCCAGAACCACGAACCCCGCCACCACGCGCGCACCGTTTTCATCGATCTTGTATCCGGCTAGAGGGCAAAGCATCGCAAACCACCTTATTCATGTATGAATGATATGAAACAAGATACCTCCGCCACTCAGCAAAGTCAAGTATTTCAGATAGGTTTTATGTGGTCACCCGAACGATCCCGACCTA
>JAKPQQ010000161.1 GCA_029557215.1 Fibrobacterota bacterium
TTTGGGACCAGTTCCAGTTTGTCGCACGATCGACGGGGCAATCGTGTCCTTCCAGGCGCGAACGATCGTTAATGTGTCAAAACTTGACTTGCCACCGGCATCCTTGGCCTCGATCCTGAACCCGTTCTTGCCAATCGCCAGGTTCGTGGCTTCCAGGCTGTAGATTCCATCGCTTCCCGTGACCACAGAGCCGTTGATTTCCACACTGGAGACGCCCACATCGTCGGTCACCTTCCAGCTCAGCTGGATGCCGGTGGTCGCGTAGCTCACCGAGCTATCCTTGGTCCCGGCCTGTCGCTCAATCACGGGGGCGCCGACATCCAGAGTGCGAAAAACGGTCACCGTGTCCCTGGTGGCATTCCTGGCCGTGTCGGTGGCCGCCAGGATGAACAGATTGCCGCCGGGCTTGAGGGGCAACGTCGCCGAATAGATGTCGCCAACGGCGGCGGCAACGAGCCCGCCTATCGACACGGACTGGAGTGTGTCGTTGTCGGTCACCCTCCAGGAAAGCACAATCGACTCGGTGGCATGAGGGACCGTGGTGTCCTTGGTGCCACTCTCCCGAACCGCCACAGGGAAGATGGAATCGTGGTAGGCTCGCCAAATGGTGATGGTGTCGGAGCTTTCCTTGCCAGCCGGATTCGTGGCCACGATCTTGAATCCGTTGGCGCCAACCTTGAGGGAGCTCGCCGGGATCGTGTAGATGCCGTCGCCGGCAGCGACAGTGGAGCCGTTGAACGTCACCCGTGATGCGCCGGTGATCTTCCAGGCGAGCGTCAGCGACGTGACCGAGTACGCCACGGTGCTGTCGTTGGTCCCGGGTTCGCGCGAAATGACAGGCGCTCCAGTATCTGTGGGCTGGGACACCACCTGGAACTCCAACGTGGCTTTGGCGAAGAACGCATCCTGATCTTGCAGGAGGATTTCCAGCCGGTAGGTTCCCGGTGCGGTGGTCGGTTTGGCCGCGATCGACAGCTTGCCCGACAGATCCAGCTTGGAGGGGCGGTCAATCAGATCGAAATTCACCGGGAACTCGAACCCATTGGTGGCATCGTCGTTGTCCCGGAAGACTTTGACGGAGCTTGTCACCAGCTTGTTGGTGGCCTCGAAAACGCCGCTGACGGCGAGTGCGCCGCCACCCGCCAGGAGTTCGCCCGAGATCGCCAATGCTTGCTTCACGCGCACCGGGTAAGGGGGGAACAGTTTGTTCGTATCCGCCACGATGGTTCCCGACAACGACAGGTCGCGCATCCGCACATGGATGCTCAAGGTGTCGATGTCCAGGATCCATTTGCCCGAAGGCACCAGTTCCTTGAGCGGCATGTTCTTGGCGACCAGCAGCTTGAGCGCTTCCTGGACCACCTTGGCGGTATCCAGCCCGGGCAGTTTGCCAGACAAGATCAGGTCCGACTTGACCAGGGTGTCGTTGTCCAAGAGGGCCCGGGCGACTTCGGCGGCCACGCTCGAATCGGTCGCCTTGTCCCCAAGGCGTTTGAGCAGTTCGATCGCCACGTCGTTGGGAGCCAATGCTCCGGAGTTCAACGTCAAGGCCGTTGTCCCGGTGTAGTCGAATTTCAGCCGGTAATACAGGAGTCCTGCACGGTAGAGGTCCACCTTGACGGGGGTGTTGGGGGGCGAGGCCAGCGGGATGCCGATTCTGTACTCATTGGTTCCCGAGCTCACAAGCGGAGCCTCTGCCGAATCGTTGTCGGTGCTCCACTTCACCGCCGTTGGGATCTTGTGGGACTCGGTGATGGTGAATTCGGCCGTGTAGGTCTGGGGCCCCTTGGGCTCTTCAGGTTCGGTCTGGCAACCCGCGCCGATCATCACCAGCATGGCGGCAAGCACCCAACGAACCAAGGAGTTCATCTGCGGCGAACTGAAAGGATGGGTTGTGGGCATTGGGGGATTCTCGTGGCGAATGGGTGAACAAGCAATGGTCGCTCCCGGTCAAAGGAAGCTTCATCGGGGGATGGATGTCAACCGTTGGTGTCCCATCCACCGGTTCTAGCCTGGATTCGTCGCGACGGAATCTCAAATCTTTCAGATTACCCTTGCCACAAGATTTACCCCCCATTGCCGGTTTTTCCGTCGATCCGTTCTCTGTTCGCGGTTTTTGCCGGTCGTAGACGCACATTCCCCTTACCCAGGTCCGGAACACCCCCACCGACGACATCTCCCGAACTCCGGAGAACGAACATGACGATCCAGGTACCGGCCGATCCCTATCCGTGGCCCTTCGACGGCGGTCTCGATCCCACCAGCCTCGCGATCTTGGTCATCGACATGCAGACCGACTTCTGCGGCGAGGGCGGCTACATCGACAGCCAGGGAATCGACATCTCCCTCACGCGCCGCACCATCGCTCCCATCCGAGCGGTCCTGGACGAGGCACGGCGCCACCCCGAGATCCTCGTGATCCATACGCGCGAAGGGCATCGCCCCGAGCTGGTGGATCTTCCCGAAGTCAAGCGCTGGCGCTCCAAGCGGGTCTGCCCGGGCATCGGAGAAGCGGGGCCCCGCGGCCGCATCCTCGTGCGCGGCGAACCGGGTTGGGAGATCATCCCCGAACTCGCTCCCGCTCCCGGCGAAATCGTCGTCGACAAACCCGGCAAGGGCGCCTTCTACGCGACAGACCTGGAGCACATCCTGCGCACGTCGGGCCGCGACCATCTAGTCCTTTGCGGCATCACCACCGACGTCTGCGTCCACACCACCCTGCGCGAAGCGGGCGACCGCGGGTTCGACTGCATGATCCTCTCCGACGGCACCGGAGCGACCCAGCCCGAGCACCACGCCGCCGCGTTGACGATGACCACGATGCAAGGCGGGATCTTCGGGTGCGTGTGCGGTTATGCGGATCTCGTGCGCGCCATGGAGGCCCTCTGATGCCGGACCTGCCGCGGCGCATCGACCTCCTCGAGCGCGCCAAGGAATGGCAAACCTGGCCCCTCCTGCGGGAAGGAGTACGCATCCTGGTTCTCGACGAAGGCCTCGATGGGAGCGGAAGGATCGCCCTCCTGCGCTACGATCCCGGCGCCAGCGTCCCCCGGCACATCCATCGGGGCCGCGAGACCATCTACGTGTTGGAAGGAACCCAGGAGGACGACACCGGAACCCACGGAGCCGGAACCTGGCTCTCGAACCCACCAGGCACCCACCATTCCATCCGGTCGCCGCACGGGTGCCTCGTCCTCATCCAATGGAGTCTTCCGGTCGAGTTCCTGTGATCTCCCGGCGCACCATCGCAGGGCATTTGCGAACCGTCTCGGACATCGCACCAATCTCCCCACCTTGTCGATCCACACCCTCCGGAGAACCAGCATGAACGGATTGTCCGTCCCCAACGCCTCACCCTATCCTTGGCCCTGGGACGAGGTCGTCCCGCTTTCGCGGCTGGCGCTGATCGTCATCGACATGCAGACCGATTTCTGCGGCAAAGGGGGATACGTCGAAACCATGGGGTACGACATCTCGCTCACGCGCGCGCCCATCGAACCCATCCGGTCGCTTCTGGCCGCGTTGCGGACCGCGGGAGGAGCGACCATCGTCCACACACGCGAGGGACACCGTCCCGATCTTTCCGATCTTCCCGACAACAAGCGGTGGCGTAGCCGGCGCATCGGGGCAGGCATCGGCGATCCGGGTCCGTGCGGACGGATCCTGACACGTGGCGAACCCGGGTGGGAGATCATTCCCGAACTGTCCCCTCTTCCCAGCGAAATCGTCCTGGACAAGCCTGGCAAAGGATGCTTCTGCGCCACGGATCTCGAGCTCATCCTTCGGCTCAGGGGAATCACCCACTTGATCCTGACGGG